>CAYIRQ010000062.1:0-9170 GCA_964365905.1 uncultured Candidatus Peribacteria bacterium | reverse complement strand
CTCCTCTCCCTCCTCGCCCATCATACGCATCATCATCGTGTTCATCGCCTCGTGGGCGTCGCCCGTCATCTCGCCCATGAAGTATTCGCCGAGCGCGGCGAACTGCTCGTCGGAGAGATCCTTGCACGCCACTTCCTTCCGCTCCATCTTCTGCCAGATTTCCTTTCCCTCAGCCTCCTCGCGTGCAGTGTGGTCATCGGAAGGTACCATGCCCGCTTCCTGCGCGTAGGCGACGGGCGAAAAGAGGAGCGTGCCGGTGAGGAGAGCGACGTAGAGGCGGTGGAGCATGGCGTGGGGGTGAAGGTTCCCGTAGTATACACCTATGGACTTCGATTACACTGTGACCACGGGCAAGGACTTCGATACCGCGCTTGCGAGCGTGGAGGAGGAGATCGCGAAGGCGGGAATGCGTGTACTCCACATCCACGACGTGCAAGCGACTCTTGCGGAGAAAGGCATCAGCCGCGATCCGTACAAGATTGTCGAGTTCTGCAACGCCAAATATGCGAGTGAGTTTCTTCGCGCCGACCCAAAGATCGGCCTCTGCATGCCCTGCAAGATCAATGTGTATGTCCATGAGGGGGAGGTCTTGATCTCCGGCATGCGTCCTGTTGTCCTTCCGCAATTCTTCCCACACGTCGATCTTGGGAACAAGCCGGAGGAAGTCGATGTCATCGTGCGGTCGATCATCGACAGGGCGAAGTGAGGCAGCGGGAGATATTTTTCCTACATGCGCTCTTATGAAGCAAAAGAGCAGTTACAAATCGTCACCCTCCTTCGCTCCTTCGGAGCTACGGATGGGCAGGCGGGAACGGCGGCGCGGCGGCTCAAGGGGGTGCGAAGCATAATCAGCCGCCGCGCTTAAGATCAGCCTGCCGACCGTAGCTTTAGCGAAGGTCGGTTATGATTTCTTCCAGCAGGCATTACCAGTCTTCCTTCTCCCATTGCAGCAATGAATGCCTCCTCGTTCCTCGAAAATCTCTCTTCGATGGATATGGCGAATTTCCTCGGCAACCTCCAGTTCCTGGGAACGGTTTATAATTGGAAAGTCCTCCTCGGGGGGTTCCTCTTCCTCTCTCTCCTCGATCTCTGCCTGAGAGCCATCGCGATGTGGCGGGCTGCGAGGATGGGGATGAAAGGATGGTTCGTCATTCTCCTCCTCACGCACTCCTTTGGGATTCTGCCCCTGCTCTTCCTGCGCATAACGTCCCGGAAGTACCGTGCACAGGAGGATGCTCTTGCAGGCAAAGAAAGTGCGTGACGGGAAGCAAGAAGATGTGTACGATGCGGCGGAATTTCCTTCCTCACTTCTCATGGATCAGCAAAATCCCCTCAGCCTCAAGGGTATGAATACGTGGGCCCTCGTGAGTTTCGCGCTCATCGGGTTCATCGTTGGATACGTCGCACATGGAATGGGAGGAACAACCTTGGGAAGAGGAAATGGCGCGAATCGTCCGACCGTCGTTCAGCCGACACCAACGCCGACTCCGACACCGACCGCTCCTGCCGCCGCAGCAGTTCCGAATCCGCCCACGGAGGATGATGATTTTGTCCTCGGTGATGAGGATGCGGCAGTGACGATGATCGAATTCACCGATTACCAGTGCCCCTTCTGCAGCCGGCACTTCACGCAGACCTTCTCTCAGATCAAGAGTGAGTACATTGATACGGGCAAGGTGAAGTACATCGTCCGCGACTTCCCGCTCTCCATTCACCCGAACGCCCCGAAGGCGTCGGAGGCGACGGAGTGCGCGGATGATCAGGGCAAGTTCTGGGGAATGCATGATGCGATCTTCACGAAGCAGGCGCTCTGGAGCTCCGCGCCGAATGCTCCTGAGCTCTTCAAACAGTACGCGGCGGAGCTCAACTTGAATACCGGCACGTTCAATGACTGTCTCGATAGCGGAAAGCATGCCGCAGAAGTGCAGAAGGACTTCGCCGATGGATCTGCGGGAGGAGTCACAGGAACCCCCGCATTCTTCATCAATGGGAAGAAGCTCTCCGGAGCAGTGCCGTTCGCGAACTTCAAGGCGGCAATTGATGCGGAACTTGCGAATTAGTGGGTAGTTTGTAGTGAGTAGTGAGTAGACATGCAAGTGGTCTTGCAGTATTCTCACTCCCCATGCCTGCGAGTACCGAGACACAACGGATACAGAGCTATCAAGATCTGCTTGTATGGCAGAAAGCTGTAGATCTTGTCGTGTCAATCTATGCACTGACTGACCTGTTCCCGGCAAAAGAAATGTTTGTCATGACCGCTCAAATGAAACGTTCTGCCATTTCAATCCCATCAAATATTGCGGAAGGAAGCAGACGTGGAACTAAGAAAGACTTTAGACACTTTTTACTGAATGCTTTCGGATCGGGAGCAGAACTGGAAACACAAATCATCATTGTAAATCGGCTCTCCTTCGGCAAAGATCTCGATTACAACAAAGTTGATCAATTGTTGAATGAGGTTATGAAGATGTTAAACACCTTGATTCAAAATCTTCATGAGTAATACTACTCACTACCACCTACTCACTACTCACTCGCAATGAAACTCTTCTCGGGCTCCAGTCACCCGGCACTCGCAAAGGACATCGCGAAGGAGCTCGGCGTGGAACTTGGGAAGGTCACCTTGAAGACTTTTTCAAACGGAGAGAAGTACGTGCGATACGAGGAATCGGTTCGCGGGAAGAACGTTTTCATCGTGCAGACGGGAACGAAAGATTGCGATAAGGACATTCTCGAGGCATGCCTCATGTGTCAGGCGGCGAAGCTGGGGTTTGCGACCTCGGTGCACCTCGTGATCCCCCACTTCCCGTATGCGCGGCAGGATCGCGTCTCGGAGCCGCGCGAGCCGATCTCGGCGCGCCTCGTCGCCAATCTCCTCTGTGCATCAGGCGCCGATCACATCATCACGCTCAAGCTCCACGCCGACCAGATCCAGGGATTTTTCGACGCGCCGGTGGATAACCTCATGACCTATAACCTCTTCGTGAAATACTTCAAGGAAAAGAAGCTGAAGGACACGGTCGTCGTCGCGCCGGATGTCGGCGCCGCAAAGTCCGCCAAGAAATTCGCGGACGCGCTCGACACGGATCTCGCGATCATGCATAAGAGCCGCCCCTCACATCAGGAAGCGGAGATTGTCCGCATCGTGGGCGACGTGGAAGGGAAAACGGCAATCGTCTACGACGATATGATTGATACGGCGGGCAGCATCGTTGCCGCGAAGGAGATGCTTCTCAAAAAGGGCGCGCAGAAAGACGTCTATGCGGTCGCGACGCACGGCATCTTCTCGGGTCCTGCGGTGGACCGCCTGAAGAAGGCCGCTTTCCGGGAAATCGTCGTGACGGATTCCGTCCCCATGACGGGAAAGGAATTCCCGGGACTGAAGGTGCTGAGTATCGCCCCGATGCTCGCCGAAGTCATTCGTCATGTGGAGAGCGGAACGAGCGTCACAGAAATATACGAATAATCTCCACTCTGCATGCAGCTTTCCTTGAGCCTCGGCGGAGCCCCGCAAGTGCGGGGCGAAGCCGGGCGGGGAGAGTGTGACCGCTATGTACAAATAAGCCCATCTAAGAGTCAGTGCATGCAACAACAAGAGTCACCCTGAGCCTGTCGAAGGGTGACAGAGATGTACAAAGGGTAAAGTGACCTTGACGCTTTGGAGGCCAATGAGAAAATGAGGTTATGCCGTCCCCATGGGAAAATCCTCCGTGCCCCCGCGCTGTTGAGCCCGCATCTTCGTTGAGGGAACATGATGAGATCAGAAACATCGTGGCGCACAAAAAGCAAAATCACCCATGGCAAAGATTCATTGAGCGCTCTTTGGGAATCATCTTCAAAACGATTCCCCATGCAATGCGCAGTATTCTCGATAAAAAATGATTGTAGGGGCGCCCCTGTGGGGCGCCCTCCTGACGATGCACATTGAATTTTCCTTGCGCCTGCACATGATTCTGATATATTCACGGAAATACCCCAAACCAGTCGCTCGCTGCGCGAGCTCCGGTTCAGGGCAGGCCCTTTCTTTCCAAAGATGAACCCTCCTCCGACAACTTCGCGCAATTCCTCTGACTTCTGCATCGCGACGATGGGAAGCCACAGCGCCCTTCAAATACTGAAGGGAGCGCGCGATGAGGGAATGCGCAATCTCGTGATCTGCAAGGCAGGATCGGAGAAGCCCTATCGGAGCTACGGCGTCGCAGACGAGATCATTACCATTCCGGAGTGGTCCGCTTGGGATGGCGCGCTTGAAGAAGAGTTGCGGAAGAGGAACGCCATCGTCATCCCGCACGGATCCTTCATCGCCTATCTCGGGCACGAGCGCGTGAAGCACATCGAATCTCTCTACTACGGAACAAAGGAGATTCTCGAATGGGAAAGCAATCGCGACATGGAGCGGCAATGGCTGGAACGCGCGGAACTCAAGCTGCCGCATGTGTTCAAGAAACCCGAAGAGATTGATAAAGCATGCATCGTGAAATTCCACGGAGCAGGCGGCGGCTTTGGCTACTTCATCGCGAAATCGGCGGAGCAATTCTATGAAGTGAAGCGGAAGAAATATCCGGAACTCGATGACTTCGTGATTCAGGAGTATATCGTTGGCGTCCCCATCTACGCGCACTACTTTCAATCCGCGCTCACGGGAGAGCTCGAGATCATGAGTTTCGATAAGCGGTATGAGAGCAACGCCGACTCCATCGGACGCATCAAAGCGGAAGACCAGCTCGCGGCAAATATTCACACGAGTTACACGATCGTCGGCAATTCCCCCATCGTCGTCCGCGAATCCCTCCTCCCCGAATTCTTCGCGATGGGTGAACGCGTGGTTGCCGTGAGTAAGACCTTGGGAGCGGGAAAGGGACTCTTCGGTCCCTTCTGTCTTGAGTGCATCGTCACGCGCAAACTCCAGATTTACGTTTTTGAGATTTCAGCGAGGATTGTCGCAGGCACCAACCCCTTCATCGATGGCTCCCCCTACACGGCCCTCAAATACAAGGAACCAATGAGTACCGGCCGTCGCATTGCCCGGGAGATTCGGGAAGCGATTGAGAAGGGAAGACTTGCGGAAGTCTTGGGATAGCAATGGCTATGGCCGGCAGGCCGGCCGTTGGATTGCGCGGGATATCAAAATGGCGATTGAGAGCGGGAGGCTTGCGGAGATTCTTTTGACGAGACGAATTGAAAGAGTATGATGCGCTTATGGCTAACCAGGCAGACGAAAAGCTAATCGTGAGTCTCGACAGGGGTGGTGGATCATTCGTCGGTTTGGTCGTGCCTGGAACCGACAGACTTACACATCTCTCTCCTGAGGTAAAAGATGCTCTCTCACGCTATCTGAGTGAGATAGCCATGGATATCTTGCGACGGATGTATGACATCGCCGCCCCTCAGCAACCACGGCAAAGAGGGTACGAATACGAAGGAGTGAAAATCACGGTGACACACCTCCGACAAGCTTTGGAGCAAGCGACTGTCCATGGAGTAGGCGCAGAGGTCTGATCTCTGCTGTACACTGCTACAAATGAATCCCCAAGACCTCCTCAGAGGCTACGATCTTCAGCATCTGACGATCGGCACACTCGGGGGTCACAGTGCGCTCGATGTGTGTAGCGGAGCGAAGAAATATGGATTCGGGACAGTGGTCGTTGCGCAGAAGGGAAGGGAGAAGACGTACGAGAAGTATTTCCGAACCCGAACCCTTCGAGACGCGCCGCCCGCGGAGAGGCGAGGCTTCGCCTCCGCCGGAGGCGAAGCCTCTGGCGGGCTCACGATCGGCTGCGTTGACGACGTCATCATCCTCAAAAACTTCAAAGACGTCGTGAAGAAAGAAATTCAGGAAGACCTCCGCAAGCGCAATACGATTTTCATCCAAAGCCGCTACTTCTGGGTCTACTTCAAGGACTTTGCGAGAGTTGAAACAGATTTCAAGGTGCCAATCTTCGGCAATCGCAGCTACGTGAAGATCGAAGAACGGGACCAGAAACCCAATCAGTACGATTTGCTCGGCACGGCTGGCATTCGGACGCCGAAGATATTTCGGCGACCAACGGAGATCGATCGCCCCGTCCTCGTAAAAGCAGAGGAACCTCAGCGCGGATACGAACGGGCATTCTTCTTTGTGCCTACTGCGGGACAGTACGAAACCATTGGTTCTCAACTGGAGAAGGAGGGGAAAGTCGGCGCAAATTGGCGGAGCGCCACCATCGAGGAATTCATTCTGGGCGCATATGTGAACTTCAACTTCTTCTATTCCCCTCTCTCACACGAGCTGGAACTTCTCGGTACCGACACCCGCCGCCAAACGAATCTCGACGGCTTTCTCCATTTGGCAGCACATGAACAGAAAATGGTTCGAGAGTCGTTTGGCGTAAAACGCATAGAAACCGGCCACATTGCGGTTACCGTGAAAGAATCCCTGCTCGAGAAGGCGTTTGATCTCGGTGAACGCTTTGTCGCCGCAACGAAGGAGCTATTGGGCAAAGAAATCATTGGCCCCTTCGCTCTCCAGGGTGCTGTCGTCGCAGAAGAAGGACGGGAGGACATTGTGATCTTTGATGTTTCCCTCCGTATCCCCGGCTCCCCCGGAACCCGCTTCACCCCCTATTCAGGATATCTCTACGGAGAACCTCTGAGCTATGGGGAACGCATTGCAATGGAGATTCAGCAGGCGGTGAAGCAGGGAAGATTGGAGGAGGTGGTAACGTAAGAGTGTCACCCTGAGCACAGACGAAGGGTGACATAAACCGGCGTCATGCTTCGACTGTCCTCAGCATGACACTGGCATATTCGTTGGGTTTTAAAGGATAGCCCTTAAGATTTCCACCCCTTGCGCGTCATAGTATCCTGCTCGTAGAATTCTCCCCTTTTTCTATGAAAGATATTGAAGTTCAGATCGCAGGAGATGAGAGGGGAAAGACGATAATGATTCCATGTGACCTTTTTGCGGCACTCCCCGGAGACGAACATGAGAAAAGGGCAGCTGCGAGCAGACTGGCCTCCATCTCCGATTGGCTTCTCATAGAGGCTTGGGAATTAACGCGGTCATGTGTGAGAGGCCAAATTTGTTGTGTCGAAGAGGTCTTGCAACAAAAAATGTGGGAATTGAAGAAAACAGGTCAAGTTCCAGAAAAGAGAAGGCTCGCGATACACGACCCGGCTGCTTAAGAAAGAGCATTAGCAGATGGACTCAAGTCCGCGTCACCTTGAGAATCTGTGGCATGGGCTTTAGCCCATGCGGTACGATGGCGTATTCTGCTTCCCATGACCAACGCTGAAATCGCCGCCGTCTTTGCGCGGATCGCGCTCATTCTTGATCTCAAGGGTGGTGAAAATCCATTCCGGATCCGCGCCTACGAGCGGGCGGCGATCGTGATCCAGAACCTCCCGAAGGATCTTCACGCGGTCTATGAGGAAGGAGGGATCAAAGCACTTGAGGATTTGCCGGGAGTCGGCGAGGATCTCGCGCAAAAGATCGAGGAGATGCTGAAGACCGGATCACTCCAGTTTCTCTCTAACCTCGAAAAGAAAATGCCGGAAGGGTTGCTTGAAATCATGGAAATAGAAGGATTGGGGCCGAAGAAAACAAAGCAGCTCTATACGAAGTTTAAAGTGCAGAGCATCAAGGAGCTCACGAAGCTCGCAAAGTCCGGAAAGATCGAGAAGCTTCCCGGCTGGGGCAAAAAGTCTGTTGAAAATGTACTGCGCGGCATTGAGCAGCGAAAGTTGGTAAAGGGACGATTACCACTCCCGCAGGCTCAGGGGCTCGCGCACGAGATCATTGAAGCGCTTCGGAAGACAAAGCTCTGTGAGAAGCTCGAAATCGCCGGGAGTTTTCGGCGATGCAGAGAAAATATGGGAGACCTCGACTTCCTCGCAACAAGCAGGGAGCCGGGAAAAGTGATGGACGCCTTCTGTACCCTGCCACAGGTTGCAAGCATCACGGCAAAAGGAGAGACAAAGTCCACGGTGTTTCTCAAGGCCGGGCTCGATGCCGATCTCCGCGTGGTCCCGGAAGAGGCGTACGGTGCAGCGCTGCTCTACTTTACAGGCAGCAAAGACCATAACGTCATTCTCCGCAGGCTGGGGATCGAGAAAGGTCTCACGATTTCGGAATATGGCGTCTACAAGGGAACAGCGAAGAGGAAGGGGGCATTCGTTGCAGGGAGAACAGAGGAGGAAGTCTATGCGGCAGTCGGTCTTCCCTTTATCCCTCCGGAACTTCGCGAGGATCGTGGAGAGATGGAGGCGGCGAAAGCAGGGACTCTCCCAAAGCTCATCGAGCTCTCCGATCTTCGGTCAGATCTCCACGTCCACACAGAGATCAGCGACGGCACAAATTCCATCGAAGAAATGGCGGAGGCGGCGAAGCGGAAAGGTTACGACTATATCGCAATCACCGATCACGCCTCCCCCATGGGTATGGTTCACGGCATCAAGAAGAATGCTGCTTCCCTCAAGGATTATCTTGACCGGATCAGAGCGGCTCGCGCAAAGGTGCCGGGCATTCACATTCTTGCCGGGACCGAAGTGGATATTCTGAAGGACGGGAGCCTCTACTTGGAGGATGAGATGCTCCGGGAGTTCGATTGGGTCATCGCCTCCATGCACCAGAACTTCCACGAGTCTCCCGATGCAAATACGAAGCGACTGACGAAGGCCTGCCGGAATCCGTACGTCTCTGCTCTCGGACATCCGACGACGCGCATCCTCGGAAGGCGTCCGGGCATTGATTTCGATCTCGATGCAGTGCTGCGGGAGGCGAAGAACCATGGCGTCGCCATGGAACTCAACGCGGCCCTCGAGCGCCTCGACCTCCCGGACACAGCTCTGAGGCGCGCGAAGGAGCTCGGCGTGAAGATCGTCATCGGTTCCGATGCGCACTCGACGAAAGGACTGGCGTACACCTTCGGCATCGCGCAGGCACGGCGGGGGTGGTTGGAGAGGGGGGATGTCTTAAATACGCTATCACTCAATGAATTTCTCAAAATATCCAAGAGGAACAATCAATGACGAGAATGGTGTATTTATACAACCACGCTCGAACTCATTTTAGCAGAAACTGCTGACCCTGACGAACCCGCCGCCAGCCGCCGCAAAGCGGCGGCCTGCCTCGCAGAAAAACTTTCTTTACAATTTTGATTTGCGCGCGCCACCAAAAAATTCTTCTAAAA
>CAYIRQ010000061.1:0-9374 GCA_964365905.1 uncultured Candidatus Peribacteria bacterium | reverse complement strand
GGCATATCCGGGCATTCCCAACGGACGCTCTCTATGGTAAAATAATCTGAATGCCTTCCTATTACGCGGGCGCGTAGCAGATGGGCATCACACACATACACACTTTTCATGCCGCTTTCCCGCATCGCAGGCAAGCTGGGATCCACACTCCGATCCATGGAGTTCCTGCGCGTTGCTATCTGCCGCGGTCAGCATGAGAGTGCGCGCAACATTCGCATTGGCGAGGGAACATGGATTCGCATGGATGGGATCGCCATTCGCCGCCGCTTCGCTGCGTTCCTGCTCGCGCTCGTTCTGGTTGGTGATCTTTCCCCTGTGCCGCTTCTTGCCATGGCGCAAAACATGGATGAGGAAGCGGCCGTTTCCGCAGAGACGATTCCCGATGATGAAAGTCTTCCTCTCGATCGCATCGCAGGATTGGTGTTTGTGGACCTCAACGGTAATGGTGCCCGGGATGAGGGTGAGAGTGGAGTGCCGGATGTGACTCTGAAACTGTCGCGTGATGGACAGGAGGTACTTCTGCACACTGACGGTGAAGGACGGTATGCGTTTGAGGATCAATCATTTGTTGCGGAAGAATTTGCCGAGCCCGGTGATGTCACGACACTCCTCCCGCTCGATATTGATCGTGATCGTGACCCCGATCTTTTTCTTGGAAATGCATCGTCATTCTCGAATCGCTTCTACCGCAATGTGGATGGAGCCTTCGAGGATGCGGGAGTGATCCTCGAGGAGAAAGCAGAGGGTCCCTACTCTTCGACGAGGGCTGTGGCGACTCTCGATACGACGGGCGGGGGCCTTCCGGACATTATTGTCGGAGGAGCGGAGGGAATGGAGCTCTACGAGAATCAGGGAGGCGGGACATTCATCCTGCGCAAGGGCGCATTTCTTCTGCAGCCTGTGGTGAGCCCAGCCGAACCGCCGGAGCTTGAAAGCGCAACAGGCTCTGCGGTCTCACTCGTCCAGGCACTCACGGTCCTCGATATCGATGGCGACAAGCGGGAGGACATTCTCGTTGGTCGTAGCCATAACTTGCCGAATATACTTTTCCGGAATGAGGGGAAGGGGGAGTTTGCGTACGCCGGTGAATGGATGAATGGCGATGTGCGTGGCACGACCCCGGGCTCCACGAACGTCTTCCTGCGCTTTGATATCGATGGAGACAAGGATGAAGATCTCTTGCTTGGGAACGAGAAGGGGAATGAGGTGTATGTGAATAAAGGCAGAGAAGGCAGTGAGGGCAGGAAGGGCAGTGAGGTCAAAGACAAAGAAACTACCAACTACCAACTACCAACTACCAACTTTGTTTTCGCAGGTTACCGCTTCAATGGCGGGTTCACTGGTTCGACTGCGCTCACCACAGGCTCCAGCACCATCCGTCCCACACATGCGATTGCACTGATCGATGCGGATGGAGACGGAGACAAAGATCTTCTCTTCGGGAAGGATGGTGGAGATGAGTTCTACCGGAACGAGGGAGGAGGGGAGTTCACGTTGATAGAGAATATTTTTGAAGAATCCAAAGAAACCGAGGAACAGAACACTTCTTCGGAATCGTCGGACTCCTTGGACTCTTCCGCCTTCGCCAAGGCTTCGGTGGACAAGTCGGTTTCCTCAGTCATGACCATCTCCGTCTTCGATGCCGATGGCGATGGCGATGAGGATATTTTCCTGGGGGGAAATTTCGGAAATTCGCTTCTTCTGAACGATTCCTCAAATGGAAACATCATCTTTCGTCGCTATCAACTCGATGGGCCCTCCGTACAGGTTTCACTCGCTCTCGATCTGGAGGGCGACGGGGATAGAGATCTCGTCACGGGGGCGGGGAGCGGAGAACACAGTGTGCTCTATCGCAATCGTACCGGTGTGTATTCCCTCGCTCTCGATGCGACGTCGCTACCCGATGGATACGCTCCATCGCGGCCGGGAACTCCTTCGCGGCCAGGGACGGCCGCTCTGGAAGGGATGCTCTTCCCCGGTCTTTCGAAGGATGATCAGGACTTTGCGCTCCTCCCCGAAGCATTGCTGCATGCAGGTTCCATTGCGGGAAGGGTGTTCCTCGATCGCAACGGAGATGGAAAAGATACTGTTGATGAAACGGGAATCTCGAATATCACGGTGCATCTTGCCGGGGAAGAGGTCCGTGATGATGTGATGACCGATGCGGAAGGGCGCTATCGCTTTGCGCATGTTCCCGTTGCGGAAGTTCCTTACAGCCTCAGCGCGGAAGCGGGTTCGCTTTCGTTTGCGCATGTTCCGACGACGGCGCTCACGCAACAGGTTCTCCTCGAGGAGGAAAACGCCGAAGTGATCGCCACGGGATTCGGGTTCCAGGATCTTGCGGCAACGCTCGGCTCCGGTGTGATCCGCGGGAAGACAAGCATTCTCGCACTCGATGACGGGGAGGGAATGAGTCCGCTCGCGGGAGTGCGCATGACGCTGAGCGGTTCGTGCTTCGTGTGTACTCAGCATGACACGCTCACGCACACGGTGGTCACGGAGAGCGATGGGACCTTCACGCTTGAGTCCGTCCCGCTCCTCACGTACACCCTCACGGTCGATGAATCTTCCATCCCGGAGGGAATCATTCTGGAAGGTTCACTCACGCAAACCGTCGCGCTTGCGGAAGAGGGAGAGGTGAAGGACGTCGCCTTTGATTTCAGTCGCGAAGCGGCGATTGTCGCTGTCCGCGTTTCCCGGGAGGAAACCCGTTCTCCGATTGCGGGAGTCACTCTGAAGCTTCAGGAAGGGGGAAAGGTTCTGAGCGAAAAGAAAACAGGGCTCGATGGATCCGCGCGCTTCTTCGTGCGGCCGGGATCGTTTGCGGTCTCTCTCTCCCCCGAATCTCTCCCATCGGGATATGATCCGCAAGATCTGAGTCGGAACGTGTTCGTTTCTGCGACCAATGAGCATGTGAACGTGGATTTCCTCGCACACTGGAACAATCAGTGCGGTACAGGATTCTGCGTCACAGGAACAGTCTGGCACGATCGTGATGGGGATGGCGTGAGAGAAACTGCGGAAGAGGGGATCGAGGGAGTGGGAGTGGAGCTGCGGAAGAAAGATTTCGAGGAGTCCGAGGAGTCCGAGGAGTCCGAGGAAAAGAAAATTTCTTCGGACTTGTCGGTCTCTTTGGCTTCTTCCATCACCAATGCTTCCGGTTCCTACGTCATGGGTACCTCCGCTTTTGAGCAGATTCCCTCAACGTTTGAAAGCATCTCGGATGCCGGACCGGTTTCTGCCATTGCGGCACTGGATGTGAACAATGACGGCCTGCAGGATTTGATTGTCGGGAAGTACGGGGAGAGGAATGAGGTATTCATACAACGAGAAGACAATGAGTACAAAGAGTACGAGGAGGACGAAGATCACAAAGAGAAAAGTTCCTTGAACTCCTTGAACTCTTTGCATTCCTCGTATTCCTTCGAGTCCATTGGCGCCCGCTTCAACAACGGCTTCCTCGGAAGCGATGCGCGCTACACGACCGCGATCGAAACATTCGATATCGATGGTGATGGAGACGAGGATGTGCTCATCGGAAACGATGGTCAGCCCAAAGAGCTCTATCGTAATCTGGGAAATTCTCAGTTTGAACTGCTTCCGGAAGATTTTACTCCGGACGACATGCCTGAAGGAATTGGCCGCCATACGGCGGGATTCCTCATTGCGAATCTCACGGGGGATGTGCATGACGATGTGCTGGTCCTGAATACGCTGCAGTCCCCGAACGAGCTCTACGAGGGGCGGGGAGATGGGACATTCTATTTCGTGGGAGAGTACTTTAACGGGGGGCTCGCGTCTGCACCCCGATCGAGCGTCGCCGCGATCACGCTTGATTCGGATGGCGATGATGACTTCGATCACATCGTCATCGGGAACGATCTCAAGGAACCGAATGAACTGTATGAATTGAATGCTGCGGGGGAGATCCGATACCTCGGAGATACGTTCAATGGGGGGATTGCGGGTACGGAGGACCGTTCGACAGTCGCGCTTGCCGCACTCGATCTGGATGCGGACGGAGATGAAGATTTGATTATGGGCAATAGCGATGGTTCGAATGAGCTCTATGAAAATCATGGAAAAGGCATTTTCACTTTCGTTGGTGAGCATTTCAACGATCATAGGGATGAGAATGATCGCACGAAGGATTTCGTCCTCTTTGATGCGGATGCGGATGGAGACGAAGATCTTCTCGTTCTCTCTGAACATGAGGCGCCCGGGAGTCCGATGTCGAGCAGAGTCGCACTCTACAGAAACGAAGGCGTTGGGGGCTTCACCTGGGTGGGGGATGCGTTGTCGGACTCTTCTCTCTCCCTCCTCTTCCCCACCGACCTCGACTCCGATGGGAAGAGGGAACTTGTCCTTGGATATCAAAATGACACGCGTTGCTGCGCGATCGTGGAACCATCGCGAAGAGGTGAGGATGACGTCATGACCGTGGAACTCACTCGTTCCATCCTCACTCCCAGCGCAAAATTCACGACTGAGATACGCCATGTGCTCACTGGTGATCGCTATCCACTTGCGAGTGACATCAACTTCGGTCTCACAACGGAAACAGCACAGATCGAAGGTGTCGTGTTTGAAGATGAGAATGGGAACGGACTGCGGGAGGAGTCCGGAGAGTCTTCCGAGAAAGCTCTCCCCGGAGCCACCCTCACCCTCCAGGGCGTCAGTGTCTTCGGAAAAGCGTTCGAGCGAACGACGACTGCGGACGGCGACGGTCACTATCTCTTTGAAAATGTCCCTCCCGCAAAAGGGGAGGGATACGTCTTGCGCGCAGACGTTAGCCGGCAAATTAATTTGCCGGCTAACCTATTGCCAACAACGCCGGCCTATCGCAGCATTCCGCTCCTCACCGGAGGCCTCGTCATTTCCCGCAATTTCTCTTTTGCGAAGGGGGTGACGGTGGAGGGTGTTGTGGCAGTGGCCACAAAAGACGCCAAAAATGTGTCATGCCGAGTAACTGACACCGCCGGTGGAACTTGTGCTGAGCGGAGTCGAAGCATCGAGGCACCGGAATCTTCGCCATTACCCGGCGTGGAGCTCGTCCTCGAAGGAACCACCGTCACGGGTGACCCTCTTGCGCGCGCCGTTCGCACGGATGCCGATGGTAAATTTATTTTTGACGCCCTGCCTCTGCCGCGTGGCACCTACACACTCCGCATTCAGCTCGACACGGTTTCCGAGGATCTCACGGCAATCTCAGAAACGATCGTTCCTCTCGAAGTGCATTTGGGAGGAGAAATTGTGCAGCACTCCTTCACATTTGTGAGGGCATCGAGGATTGAAGGGAGAGCACGATTGGAGGTTGGAGAGGAAGAAGAGGTGGGAGAGGAGTTAGAGGATGATTCTTCTCCATCTTCTCCGACCTCTTCTTCCTCTATTCCCTCTCCGGGTATCACTCTCATCCTCTCCGGTTCGACCATTACGGGGGACAAGGTGCACCGCACGCTCACGACGGACACCCTATTTGGAACATACGCTTTCATCCGTTTGCTTCCGGGTGAATACGCACTGGAGATTGATCCAGTATCCGTGCCCGAGGGATATCGCGTGGAGGTTGACGGTGCAATGAGTGTGGAACTTGGAAGCGGTGTGACAGAGCGGAGAAATTTGATGGTGGTTCCCGGAGGAGAAGAGGAAGAAGAGGGAAGAGAGGATGAGAGGAAAAACGAAGAAGAGGAAACCGAGGGACAGATGGAAACAGGAACGGGTGGGGAAAGCGTTAGCCGGCAAATTCATTTGCCGGCTAACGCCGTTGAATCCAGCAATCCAGCAATCCAGCAAACCAGAAACTTTTCCCAAAGTACCCACCCCACATTCACGTTCGCAATCCCGGATGAGGTTAGCCGACAAATGAATTTGCCGGCTAACCTCACCGAACTCAGCAAGCGACTCAAAGTTGTTCTGCGAGACCGCGATGGGAATGTTGTTGAGCCGGAATATCTCCTGGAGGTTGTAGAGGAAGGAGAGGTTGGAGAGGAGGAGAGGACGGAAGGTCAGTTGCAGGAAATTTCACCTATGGTGGAAGAAGAAAACAGCGATGATGAAATTGCTCCGGCAGAAGATGCCCAAGAAGAACCTCCGGTTCTGGAAGTTGAGCCCGGTGGAGCTGTCTCATCCGAGCGTCGTGGCTCAATGATAATGCCGACCATCCCGTCGATGCGCGTAGTACAGGATCGCCCCCGCAACAGCGACGAGGCCCATCGCGACGTAGAACAGCATGAGATTGTCAATTTGGAGATTCATGATCGTTCCTCAGGAATGCCCGTGTTTTCCATCCCGCTTCCTCAATTGATGGAAAATGAAGAAAAGCAGAAGAGCAATCGACAGGAGGGCAATCGCTATTTCGCCGCTGGTGATGATTTCACGAAAGGTCATGGGAAAAATAATAATCAGATGCTTGCCATTGTCTCAAGTTCCATGGAGAGGAGTAGTAATAATGTACATGCTAAAACAGCAGCCGTCAAAGATAACCAGTCGCCATCTACAAGTGCACTCATCGTTGCTACGAAAGCTGCAACCGCGAGATCGGTGCAAAACCCCGCAAGTACTCTAAGCCGCGGTCTTGTGAAAAGCATAGTGAGCAATCGTATCGCTTTTTTCCCGCTCCTGCAAGCTACGAAGGCCTTTGCTCAGGATGATGGTGTCATGGTGAGCCCGCCGAACCATGACGTGAATGATGTCACCCTTCGACGAGTTAGCCGGCAAATTAATTTGCCGGCTAACCTCACCGTCACCATCGTCCCTCCCGCGGACTTCGCGCCGGGAGCGTACACCATCGAGGTGCGAATGGAGGATTCCGAGCCCACTTCGCTCTCCGGCGGAGAGCTTCGAGGGCCAGGGGAGTCCGACCTGTCCACTCTCCATCAGTTCTTGAAGCTGTTTGGCGTTAGCCGGCAAATTAATTTGCCGGCTAACTCTTCGGCCTCCTCCCGTACGCTCTTCTCGTCTGCGTTCTCCTGGGGCATCTTCGCCTTCAATCCCGATCAGGATCGCTACTTTGCAGGGGATACTGCCGAACTCGCCTTCGGCGTGCTCGATGATCATGGGGAGATGGTGTGTGGGGCGGGGATTGACATCGTCGTTAGCTCAACCTACCACCTACCACCTACAACCTACCACCTTTCCACCCGCGACGGCTCCATCACTGTTTCCCCAACCTGCACTGTGAAAGAAGCCGGCCTCATCACGCCGGACTACAGCGCGAAGCTCGGGCTTCCTGAGGAGGGCACCTACAAGCTCGCGATCACAGTGGAGACACCGAATGGGGTGCGGGAATATGAGGAGGAAATTCTCGTAATAGAGGATTACAAGGAGTTCGAAGAAAAAGAGGAGTACGAGGAATCTGCGAAAGCATCCTCGAACTCTTCGAGCTCCTCGTTATCTTCGAATTCCTCACCGATCATTGTGCATCGCCGGGGCGCCACCCGCCTCTGGCCGCTTGCGCCGAGTCCGATGACCATCACGGTCGATTTCTTCGAGGATTACGAGGGGCCGGTGACGGAGTATGTGCCGGCAAGTTTTGTGATCACGCGCGCGCGGCCTGCGATCGTTGGCCCCGTCATCAGCGGCGCTCCGCCGCTGATCGATCGTACGACCCTCGACGACCGCGACGTTCTTGCGATCACCTGGAACGGTTCCTGGAAAGCCGGGGAGAGCGCCGTGTTTGCCTATGAGTACGATGCGCCGGACAAGAGCCCGGATTTCTTCCTCCTCGGGCCGCTCAAGCTGGGAGCAGCGGAGATTGATGACCATCCGGCGGTGATGGAGCTGCTAGAAGGGAGCGAAGCAGAGCAGGCCTCCGTGCCTGCGGAAACATCGCAGCCAGGGACGGCTGCGCTGCTTATGGAAAAGGCCCCTCAACTTCTTCTCATGGAAAAAGTGGAGGATGAAGCAACGGGCGAAGAGGTCTTTGTGCCGAGGGTGATAGAGGAGGACGTTAGCCGGCAAATTAATTTGCCGGCTAACGAAACGGTTCTCGATGAGGCTGGGCCGAGCGCTCCTCAGGGTGACACGGGAGAACCCTCAGCGCCGGGTTCCTCTCTCCCGGAGGGGAGCGGTCAGGGCCTGTCCGGCGAAGCCCCAGCGAAGTCGGATGAGGGGGTGTCATTGATGCCTGTGTTTTCCGGCGCGCCCCTGCAAGTAATGCACGACGAAGGCGAGGAGGATCGCCACGAGCAGCAACCCAACCGCAATTTGGCCTTGAGTGATAATCGCATCAAGATTCATGGCTCACCGGCGATCGTGCAGTCGTCGCCAGTGCACCAGAAGTATGACGACCAATGTGAGAGCGACCGCGATTGCGGTGAGCGCAAGAGCAATGTTGCCAATGGTGAGAATTTCAGTGAGATTCATCGTAGGTATTCGAGCATCCATTCACAAACAAAAGAGAGGACACAGAACACAATACCCATGAATACAAGACTTGTCAATAAAACAATCTCCCTCCATCCAATAACCGCACCAGCGAGAGCTGCTGCCGCAAATTCCGTGCAGAGAGCTGAGAGCACCCGGAGCAGTGGCATTGTAAAACGCATGGCGGGCGATCGTATCGCGTTCTTCTCGTTTCTGCAAGCCACGAAAGCGCATGCGTCCTCCGTCGCTCCGGAACAAAACTCCGGAGCTATGGAGGACAGGCAGGAATCCGGCGTGTCACCCTTCGTCTCTGCTCAGGGTGACACCTCTATCTCTTCTACTCACTACTCACTACCCACTACTCACGTCGAACAGCGCCAATGGCAGATCGCGAACGACGTCGGTGGCACGGTCAGCACATGGGACGGTGGCGCGGGACCTTCGGATATCAACTGGTCGACGGCCAGCAACTGGAGCGGCGACACCGTCCCAACGAGTCAGAACGTCGTCGTCTTCAATAGTGCCGCCGGAAAGACGAATGCCACCGTGAATTCTTCTTTCGCGGGCAAAGTCCACGAGCTCCGCGTCGGCGCATCCTTCACCGGAACGATCACCCTCGCGCGCACGCTC
This sequence comes from uncultured Candidatus Peribacteria bacterium, assembly GCA_964365905.1. Classification (GTDB taxonomy): domain Bacteria; phylum Patescibacteriota; class Gracilibacteria; order Peribacterales; family Peribacteraceae; genus CAYIRQ01. Next base: position 380 of record CAYIRQ010000061.1, on the reverse strand, counting down.
ACGGTCAGTGGCGCGCTCGTGCTCTCCGGCGGGACGCTGGATGTCTCCGCGAGCAACTACGATCTCACGGTTCGTGGAGACTGGATTCAGCGGAATACCGGCGCCTTCAATGCCCGCAGCGGTACCGTATTCCTCACGGGGACGGGATCCGCGGGTCACGCGCTCGGCACGAACACGCTCTCCGGCACCACGGCCTTCAACAATCTCACGCTCGACAACGGACTCGTCGGGTATTGGAGGCTGGACGAGGGGACGGGGGCGACGACGATGAAAGACAGTTCACGTCAGGCGAATAATGGAACCTGGAACGGAGCATCTTCGGGCGAGACAAAACCGGAATGGAGGGCAAGCCCGAGCCGCATCTCGCGATTCTTCAATCC
>CAYIRQ010000060.1:0-9439 GCA_964365905.1 uncultured Candidatus Peribacteria bacterium | reverse complement strand
GGCGGCGGCTTCGGCGCCAAGCTCGGCCCGAGCGCGCACACGATGATCGCGGCGTTGCTCCAATATGCTGAAGGGAAGGAACAGATGCTCTCGATTGAGCGGCGTTTCGGGAAGAGGACCGTCCGCACGATCACAACCCTTGCGATGCTCGAACGGAATTGGGGAAAGACCCCCACCTACTCCACGGCGTATCTCCGAAAAATGACCGAAGCGCTCTCGGAAGACATCCGCGTCCTTCTCGTCGCGCTGCATAATCGCCTCCATGCGCTCGAGCAACCCCAGTCTTTTGACGAGAAAACGAGACGGACACTCGCACGGGAGGTCCTCGATGTGTTCGCTCCACTCTCCGCGCGCCTCGGTGTGTACTCTCTGAAGTACGCACTCGAAACGCTGGCCTTCGGCATCCTGTATCCAGAGGAGGCACAGACGATTGAGCAAACGCTCAAGAACTTGCGCAGACAGCAGGGCCCCTTCACTTCCGAGAGTGCGCGTGCCCTCAAACGAACCCTCCTCAAGGAAGGAAGGCGTGCCGAAATTATCGGGCGGGAGAAACACCCCTACAGCATCTTCCGGAAAATGCAGCAAAAGGGCACGACAAAGATCACCGATCTCCATGATCTCTTCGGACTCCGGATTCTCGTCGACTCTGTGGAAGATTGCTATCAGGTCCTCGGCTTCATTCACCGCATCTACCGGCCGATTCTCCACCACATGAAGGATTACATCGCCTTCCCAAAGCCGAACGGCTACCGCTCACTCCACACGACCATTCTCGGCCTCAATGCGCGGGATGCCTCCCTCCCCGTGGAAATTCAGATCCGGACACACGCGATGGATGAGGAGGCGGAATATGGAATCGCCGCGCACTGGAATTACAAGGAAGGAGGACGCGAAGAACCGCAGCGGCAGAAAGTCTGGAGGGAACGGTTGCGCGCGCTTCAGCAACTGAGCAAAAAGTCCGGATCCAAGGAGAATCCCAGCGACGTACTGAATGAAATGCTCACCGATCACATCTACGTGCTCACACCGCAGGGCGACCCCATCGAACTTCCGAAAGGAGCAACACCGCTCGACTTCGCGTTCCGGGTCCACACGGATATCGGTCTCTGCTTCAAATCGGCAAAGGTGAACGGCGCGATCGCATCACTCAACCGCGTTCTCGAGAACGGCGACATGGTGGAGATCCTCAAAGGTGCGATCCCGCGACCATCCCAGCAGTGGATGCAGATCGTGCGCACAAGCGATGCGCGAGCGAAGTTGAGGACATACTTTCGTCTCGAGCAGGAACGGATAACACCGACATTGAAGCAGACACTCGCAGGGCTCTCGCGTGCAACGGAGCAGCGGGAATGGCGGACAACGAAAAAGAAGGGAAAAAGCATTCCGGCCCGGACGCTCATCGCGCTTGATGCGGAAACCCCCCTCCCCCACCGCTTTGCAAAGTGTTGCCACCCCGAAGCTCCCGATGCGAAACACCCGCCCATCCTCGGTTTCATTACGCGGGGAGGCATCGTCACCGTCCATCGCAAAAATTGCCGCATGCTGCGGGACGCGAATGCCTCGAGATGCATCACGGCGGCGTGGCGAGAAAATGTGTCACACTGAGCTCGCCGAAGTGCGACACGGTGGATGTCATGGCTCACCATGACACTCAAGTCCCCTTCTGCAACCTCTCTATCACCTTCTCCACGATTTTTTGACTGCGGAATTGTTCATAGGCACGTGCGCCGGGAATGTAGTGCGGCTGGAGCTTCGTGCGCTCTTCTTCAGAAAGTGGCGCAAGAAGTGCAGTGACCGCTTCCTGCATCTCTGACTCTCTCACCTCGAACTTCCATTCCGTCATGAGTGCACCCACACCGAAGCGGATGCGTAATCGTTTCTCCGCATGCGGACGAAGTTCTGCGATGAATTGCTCGAGAGTTTTCTTGCTCTGCGTAAGCCACTCCTGGAACGTGGCGCCGTGTTCGGCAAGGTGCCGAACCTGCTGTTCGAGAAGATCCCGCACTGCATCCTCGATGAGTTCCGGCGCAAGCTCCACCTGTATGTGCGATGCAACCGCCTCGAGAAGTGCCTCTTCTTCGAGAGGTTTTCCGATCTGTGTCGCGCGACGATCCGCAAGATCCTTCTGCAGCTTTTTTGTAGAAATCATCACTGTGGGTTTTGCAATAAGCGTGATGAAGAGCAGGAAGGGTGTGCGCGAGCGAAGTTCCACGCGCGGCGGGATGATCGGTGTCACCTTGGCTTGCGTGATGACGGATTGCAGAAGTTCCGGAAGAAGCCGCTGCACCATCTCTTCCTGCAGTTCGCGCTCCGGCACGCGCTCCCTGATGGCATGAAGTGGCGCATTGCCCGGCCTGAACCCCTGTACGGTGATCTTGGATCCCAAGGCACGCAGTGCTTCTTCTTCTGCTTTTAGCACACGCTCCTCCGGTATTTCGACCGTCGCGCGGGTACGAGCCTGAGGGAGAGTTTCGAAAGAAATCTTCATGAGGCAATGCAGCATAACACAAATTTTGAATGATACTCTCTCCCATGGGGAGAGAGCGAGAGTGAGGGGAACATGAACAATGAAAAAAAGACTGTCTGTTGGATGTCTGTTACCCCCTCATCCTCACCTTCTCCCACAGGGAGAAGAGATGTTTGCTTTCCACTTTTCTACTGGAACGTCAGTGCTTCCGGGAAGAAAATCAGCAGCACGCCGAGAACCGCCATGAGTACGCCTCCGAAGATCATCGTGAACCGCCGGTACTTCGTCGTGAATCCCGTCGCGTGCAGCGACACGATGGCAATCGAGAAAATAATGAGATCATCGATCATGTACGTGAGGATGTAGAGCCCCAGATACATGTAGCGCTCGAGGTGCGTGATGGGATTGAAGGCGAGAATCTGTGTGAAGATCGCAGGAAGTCCCGCCGTGCAGACGAGCTCGATGAGGTTCACGGAAGCAGCAAGCACCGCGACCCCGACGATCATCGCGGGCCACGACGCAGCGGACACGACGCTCTTCATGCGTTCGATCGTCTTCGCCCGGCGCTGATAGTCTGACACTTTGCAGACATTCGGATCCTTCCCGAACGCTTCATAGAGGTAGAACGATCCACCAGCAATCGCAACAACACCAATCATTTTCTGGACCCAGTGGTTGTAGCCGATGAGGAGAAACACGTTGAGCCATGCCGCGATGAAGAGGTAGTACATGACTCCGGAGACGAGCAGGAACGTCCCGCCGATCACCCAGATCTTCAGCCACGAGCGCGTATTGATGAGGAGAGTAAGCAACGTAATGAGCACCCACATCGCACAGGGGTTAAAACCATCGAGCCCTCCAAGGACAATCGAAAGAACGGGGAGAGACAGATTTCGAAGATCTGTTTTACCGATGAACCAGAAATCGAAAATGAATTGCTCTTCATTGTAGTTTGCGGTGCACGGCTTGCTCGGGTCGCCGCTGCACGTGCCTGCGCTCGCCGCAAGTCCACTTGCGCCCTTTCCGGCAAGAAATTCGTCAAAGGTAATGCATCCTGCATCACTCTCCCTGCAGGCATCGTACATTGCTTTCACACGTTTCCCGGTCGTCTCGTCCGTGTCGTACCCCTGGACGACCTGCCCATCGAGAATGATCGTCGGCACTCCCTGTTGGAGTCCCGGCATGCGCTGCTGCACCTTGGCGAAGAGCTCCTGCACCGCAAGGCCCGTCACCTCGTAGTACGTAACATCCGGCGCGTCCTCTCCCCAATTGTTCATGAATTCCTTGAAATCCGCACAGTGCGGACATCCCTCGCGCACAAAGACGTGCATGACCGTGTCATGTGTCGGAGGATCGTACCCGTCCCCATGCGGCCCGCTGTGCGCGAGCGCCGCTGCCGCGCTCATGAGGAACGCGAGGAGCGAAAGGATGAGGAGAAGGATTCTGCGCATCTCATATCAGTATAGCGCAAAAGAACCCTTATCTCAATGCTTTGAGGGCCCTTCGATCAGTTCTGCTCCGCAGAACCTCACTCAGGGTCATTCGACTCGGCAAAAGAATGGCCGGAGTGCCGCAGCGTGACGACCATGAGCGAGGCACCGAAGGGCCGAGTCGAATGGTGCCGCTGGTAGGACTCGAACCTACACGCCCTTGCGGGCAAGTGATCTTAAGTCACTCGTGTCTGCCATTTCACCACAGCGGCTTTGATGCAAAAGGACAAAGATGCGTTCTAGTCTGATCCATTGTATAATAGAGAGAAATACACATCGAACTTCTCCAGCAGTGGCCATTCGTACGCTTGCGGCGCGAACCCTCTATTTCCGCGCAGGCCGTCGGCTGGATCTCGCTCCTCGTCATGATCCTCGCGAGCTCCACGTACAACATGTTCGCGAAACCACTGACAGCTGCTCTCTCCCCTCTCTCACTCCTCTTTCTCTCGGAACTCATCACGCTCTCGTTTCTCCTCATGTCGTTCGGCCTCGTTCCAATCGTTGAGCGACTGATGTCACTGCCGCCCCGGGCGTTCCGCCCCCTCCTCTGGGTCGGCATCTTGAGCGGAACGATTGCGCCAACGATGTGGTTCAGCGGACTCCATGCAACCACGGCTGTGAACGCAAACCTCTTCGGGAATGCAGAAATGGTGTTCCTCATTCTCCTTGCGATCTTTGTTCTCGGAGAACGCTGGACCGTCGGACATGCCATCGCAAGCATCAGTATCGCTCTCGGGATCTTCATCGTCGCACTCCGTGGTTTCACCGAAGGTATTTCCATTCAGTTCGGCGATATGCTCATCATTCTTGCAAGCCTCTCCTTCAGCCTCGGAAGCATCACGTTCCGCAAATATCTGCATCATGTCGAGCCGCAAGTTGCGATCTTTGTGCGTTCCATCACCGCCATTTCGGCATTTCTCCTTCTCCACGTGATCCGCAGCATGGGCGAAGGCGCACCTCCGCTCTTCGATCATGAGCTCATAGCCGAACTCCGATCGTTTCCGATTTCTTTGATTCCCGCCCTCCTCGGGTTCTGCTTCATTGCCCGCTTCTGCAACGTGCTCACCTTCTATGTCGCCCTCGATCGCCTTCCTGTGGCTACGGTCTCCCTCCTTGGAAGCCTCACGGTCGTCACCGGCACGCTTTTTGCTCATTGGTATCTCGATGAGCCCATTCTCTGGTATCACGCGTTCGGCGGTTCGTTGATTATTCTGGGAAGCATCATTCTGGAAACATTAGGATTGCACCCAAGTGAGAAGCACCACACGGCACATCTGGAACAGAAACTGCATCGAGCCTAAAAGATTCCAGAAAAGCCAACAACAAATAACAACATTCTCTCTCCCTACGGGAGAGAGGTACCCGCCCGAACGTACCCGTTCGGTACGGGCGGGGAGTGAGGGGTGATCGTTTGCTATCTCCCCTCAACCTACCCTTCTCCCCCAGCCTTCGCTTGTGGAGAAAAACAGTGTCATCAAAACGTTATGTTCTCTCATGTCTATTACGAAGGCTGTCCCCCGTAGCCTTGGCGAAGGGGGAAGATTCTCTCTCCTGAATGCACAAGCTTCGGCCGGCAAGCAAGAGAGAAGGAATGTCTGTGTTTATGTTCTTTCCTCTTTCCAAAGTGAAATTCCCATGCAACGATCAGCCAACATGCGAAAAGCAGTTCCCTTCCTCCTCCTTATCGCTGCCCTCGCTCTCGTGAGCTGCAAACCGGAGGAAAACTCTCTCACGGTTGACTGTCCCATTGATCGCGCGCCCATTGAGCGCTTCTCGCTCTGTCTCCCACCTGATTGGATAGCAGCGACAGAGCAATTCGGAGAGGAAGGAAGTATGCTTGTGCGGGTGCAGTCCGCAAGCGCGACGGGTTCTCTCATGCAAATCCATGTGAAGAAGGATCCCCTGCAGGAGCGAGTGGAAAGCAGTCTCAGCTTCGCCCAGCGCGCGATCGAAATCACCCGCGAACGTGCACCGAATTATGTCGCGGTCAGCACCGAACCGATGACCATCGGAGACGATGAAACGCTCCTCCACATCTTCGATGCATCACCGGATGCAAAAGCGGAACCGATTCGCTACTACCAGTTCGTAACGACAAATGAAGGCATCGCTTACGGCTTCACCGCGATCATGCATACGCAAATTACCGAAGAGATGTGGGGAGAACTCCTGCAAATTTTCAAGAGCGTGCGGTTTATGTGATAAAGGCATGACAGGCGATAGAAGAACATCCTTGGCTCCTTGCTTCTGGAACATTTATACTGTGCCCTGCGCGGGTATCGTATAATGGTTATTACATTGCCTTGCCAAGGCAGAGATACGGGTTCGATTCCCGTTACCCGCTCCAAACCGATGCATGTTCCAACTACCTGAAACCTTTCGCAGGAATGTTCATGAAGCTTGGGAAGAAGAGGAAGAGAAGTGGATAAAGGAACTTCCTGCCATCATCGAAGAGTGCAAAGAGCAGTGGGAACTCACCCTAGAGCCTCATGCCTACGATCTGTCTTACAACTTCATTGCCCCTGTGCGAACCAAGGACAATCAGAAGGCAATATTAAAGATCGGCTTCCCCAAGGAAAAAGAGGTGCTCACAGAAATTGAGTCATTGCGTTACTTCCCCGGAAAATACTCCGTACGAATTCTTGAACACAATGTGAAATTGCGAGCATTCATTGTAGAAAGACTCACTCCCGGTACCAGTTTGAGGGAGACTCATCTGAAAAATGATCCAGAGGCAACACAGATTGCGCTGCCTCTCCTGCGAGGAATACCTGTAAATGTGCCAAAGAATCACAAATTTCCTTCGCTCGCTGATTGGGCAAAAGTCTTTGAGCGGGTACGGAACATGAATGTGAAAGGAACTATCACTCATTCCATACTTGATCAGGCGCAGCGTACATTTGAAAAACTCGATGCAACCAAAAAAGAAGAAAAGCTCCTGCATGGCGATCTTCACCACGACAATATTCTGTGCGATGAGAAAAGAGGCTGGATTGCCATCGATCCCAAGGGAGTGATTGGCGACCCTTCGTTTAACGGATCGAGATTTATTATCAATAATTGGAGTGATAGGCCAACAGATGAACTACTTCAGTTGAGGGTGACCATGATTGCCAAAGCTCTTGGTTACGATGAGGCTCGCATTGCTGGTTGGGCATACGTTGATTACATCATCAGCAATTGTTGGACCTTGGAGGGAACAGGTATGAGCAAGATTGATCTTTCATTCGCTCAGGCACTTGAAAGTCTCATGAACACAGGCTCCTCGTCAGGCAATGTGTAGATGCCTTGTAATGTTCAAAAGAGTATACTCGTGGCCATGAAAAAGGATGAAATCCAGAAGCGGCTGCGGGAAGTTCTGCGTACATCGCCGCTCCGCCGTCATGTTCGTCGCGTTTCCCTCTTCGGTTCGCACTTGCATGGGACAGCAAACGAAAAAAGCGATGTCGATCTTCTCATTGAGTTTGGCACACCCATCAGCATATTTTCTTTGGTGCGCATGGAACGTGAAATGAGCAAAGCGCTCGGCAGAGACGTCGACCTCTGCACGCCCAAGAGCCTCAGTAAGTATTTTCGATCGGTCGTCGTGCAGGAAGCAGAACCGTTGTTTGAATCTGTCGCATGAAGACCGACGAACTATTTGTCCGGCACATGATTGATGCCATCGATGAAATCCAGAAAGTCCTGGGTGATCGTACCTTTAGAGAATTCGTCAGCGATCCTCTTCGCATGCATGCCTGCGTACGACTCTTTGAAATTCTTGGGGAAGCAGCAGGTAAATTGACCACAGAGTATCGGCAGCTATATCGCGATATTCCATTTGCCGACATCATCGGCATGCGGAACAAACTCATCCATCATTACTTCGAGGTTGATCTGGAAATCCTATGGAAGGCGTATGAGGAAGATCTGCCGGCCCTGAGAAAAGCTCTGAAGGCTTCCCTGAAAACTCTGTAAACATCGGCAAAATATCCAACAGCGCATGTCTGCAAAGGCCGGAGCATCGACACTAGGAAAGAAAGACCGCAAAGTGGTATAATGGTGTCAATGAAGTCGCTCCTCGCACTCGCCATGGGCTTTCACCTCGCACTGGGAAATCTTGTGCTCGCCGGTGTTGCTTTCACCGTGCCGGTCGGGCAGGCGATTGCAGCAGAGCCAGCGATCTCACTCGTGACCCCCCTTTCCTCTGAGGAGATTTCGATGAGTATCGTGATGACCCCCGCGCTTCCGTCGCTCCCGGTAACACAAGGTGCACAAAGCGGACAAGGGGAGGAAAGCATCCTTGCATGCGCCGATACGCAGCAAAGCGCTCTCCACGCACTCGGCTCTCATTCGCTCTGTCCAACTGATCGCTGCCTGAGGACCCAGGATGACAGAGGTTCCCCGTCGGAGACTTCCCTTGCATTGCGCTCCCCCACCCCGGATTCCCCCATGATGTTTGAAGGTAGCTTCGTTCCGACATTTGCCTCTCTCGGATCGCAGAATGCGATAGATGCATGGGGGCCTCCTCCTCTCGTCTCCCTCCTTGCAACGGTTGTGCTGAGGGCGTGAAGTGCGCGATGATGAAGGCACGAACGAATTCGTGTGCTTCTTTCTTCGTAGCATTTCCTCCCCTCTCCAACCATGGACAACCAACCACCGACACAAAAGCAGGCGACGATCCGGATCGTCGGCATGACGTGCGGGAGCTGCGAACTCCTCCTCGAGCGGAAACTCAAGGCTGTTCCCGGCATCCTCGACTGCGACGTTAGTCACCGCACAGGGATCGCAACGATCACAGCAGATGTGTCCCATCTTCCGAATGGTGAAGAGATCGAACGAGTCATCGTAAGCTCCGGGTACAGCATCGACAACGGCTCCTCCACCCGATCCCCCCGTGCAGAAACTGCGGCATGCCCGACGGGTGTTTGCCCGCGAGAATCTCCAAACCAGAAATGGATGGAAATCGGCGCCTGTCTTCTCATCATCTTTGCCGGATACAAGCTGCTGCAGACGTTCGATCTCGTCTCCCTCGCTCCCTCAACGTCGGGGGCACTGAGCTTTGGCGGCATCCTTCTCATCGGACTCGTCGCAGGGACAAGCAGCTGTCTCGCGGTGACGGGCGGCCTCCTCCTTGCGCTCGCAGCGAAACATAACGAACTGCGACAAGCAGAAACCCCGCGGGAGAAATTCCGCCCGCTCCTCCACTTTAATATTGGCCGTCTCGTTTCGTACTTCACTCTTGGCGGCGCGATCGGCCTCCTCGGCACTTCGTTGACCCTATCCCCCATCGTGACAGGGTACATCAATATCGGGGTTGCTCTGCTCATGCTCTCTCTGGCGCTCACGATCCTCCACATTGTCCCCAAGGGGAGCTTCCCCATTCGTCCTCCCAAAGCGCTCTCCCGATGGATTACTTCCCTCTCGGAGAGCGAACATCCCGCCGCGCCCTTCGCGCTCGGCGCATTCACCTTTTTCCTCCCCTGCGGCTTCACGCAGTCGT
>CAYIRQ010000059.1:0-9468 GCA_964365905.1 uncultured Candidatus Peribacteria bacterium | reverse complement strand
ACTCCATGAGAAGAAGGTTATTTTCAATATGTTAACATATTGAAAATAAGATTGTTATTCTTCAAATTCTTCCCGTGGATCTCCAAGGAGAAAGTTGATGATGCCAAAATGCACCGGGTACCGTGCACGAATTCCTCGCATGGAATGGGGATCGAGATGTCCAATTGGCACACGGCGTTTTGTTTTCATGAGTGGAGGAAGATCACTGCGATAACGATCGAATTTCCTCTGGAGCCAGCGATCCACTGCCTGAATGGTCGCCATGCCGACATGGAGACTCCGTGCAATCTCCTCGAAAGCTTCTCCGAGGAGCAGTCGCTTCGCGATCTGAATGCGCCGTGCGAGCATGACTTTTTCGCTCTCGGTCAAAAGATCATCCAGAAATTCGCGACCCTTCTCCTTCACTCCGAGTTTCTGCAGCGTTTCGAAGAGTTCCTGTCGGAGCACCTCCAGTTCGCTCTTCTTGAGCTGCCGGTGCTGTACTTTTGCCATAATGAAAAATATGAAAAAAATGAAGGAGGCAATTATAGAATGCGGAAGACCAGCTTTCAATATGTTAACATATTGAAAGTCAGTCGTCCGGTAGGAAGGCTTTAGAGCATGTCTTGGCACCTTTTCAATCTTTCGATCGTTTTCTCCATCTGAAGAATTTCAGCGACTTCAAGTGCGCCAGGACTATACGGCAGTCCTGTCAGAGCAGCACGGAGAACCCAGAGAAGCTGCCTTGTTGTGAGACGTCCGCAGCGAAGAACTTTGGATTTTCCTTCTTCTAATTCTGTTACTGTGTCTTCAAGATGGGATGCATTTATGTGATCACGAATTTGTACATAATCCCATTTTTCTATGTCATTCAAAATCTTAAGAAGCAATTTGAGGATATCCGAAAGATCTTCTTTTCTTACCCCCTGTTTCTCATTTGCAAGTAATTCAAGAGAAGGAGTAGGTTCCTCATAGAAGAAGCGCAGCATCTCGGGAGCCTCGGAAAAGAATGTGATGCGCTTCTGGATCAGTTCGGCCTTTTTCTGGAAATCTTTGTCTTCCTTTGCAGCACTGAACTTTTGCTCGACGTTTGGTCGAATGCGCCGTACGAATTCTTCCAACTTGAATCCTCGCATCCATTGCCCCTGCAGCCAGTCGAGTTTCTGGGTATCGAAGATAGCGCCGGCTTTCTGCACACGTGAGAGGTCGAAACGTTCAATGAGTTCCGGCAGGGAAAAAATTTCCTGTTCTTTCTCGGGGCGCTGCCCCGCACCGGAGCCCGCAGGGCGACTGGTGCCGGGGTTCCATCCGAGGAGTGCGATGAAGTTGAGCACGGCTTCCGGGAGATACCCTTTCTCGCGAAAGGCTTCGACCGAGACATCCCCCTGACGCTTACTCAGTTTTCCTCCTCCCTTCGCAAGAAGGAGCGGGACGTGCGCGTATTCCGGCGGATCCCAGCCGAATGCGCGAAAGAGCAGAATATGTTTGGGGAGCGATGGCAGCCATTCTTCCCCCCGGACGACGAGAGTGGTCTCCATGAGGTGATCGTCGACGACGTGCGCGAGGTGATAGGTTGGGAATCCATCGCTCTTCATGAGCACCTGATCGTCGAGCGTTGCGAGCGAAAAGCGCACCTCCCCCCGGATGTGATCTTTGCAAACGATCTCTTTCTCAGATGGGATTTTCATCCGAATAACATGTCTCTCCTCTTTGCTTCGTTTTTCCGCTTCCTCTTTCGGAATACGAAGGCACGTCCGGTCATACATCGGCGCCTGATGCCGCGCTTCCTGCTCTTTGCGCATTGCTTCCAGTCGTTCCTGGCTGCAGAAGCAGCGATAGGCCGCGCCCGTAGCGAGGAGTTTCTCGCCGTGTTCCTGGTAGATCGGGAGGCGCTTGGATTGGAAGTAGGGGCCGAATTTTCCTCTCTCCACGATTGTCGTGTCATCCTGAGCGGAGTCGAAGGATGACAGCGTCACCCCCTCATCCGGCCCGATGCCTGCCCAATGCAGCGTCTGCAAAATATTGAGGGTTGCCCCCGCAACTTCCCGTGACTGATCCGTATCCTCGATGCGGACGTAGAATGTTCCTCCCTTCTTTTTCGCGAGGAGATAGGAAAAGAGCGCCGTGCGGAGTCCTCCGATGTGGAGGAAGCCGGTCGGGGAGGGGGGGAAACGGGTGCGCACGGAACAAAGCATACCAGCCCTTTCGGCCCTCCGTCGGAGAGCAGAAAACTATTTTCCTTCTGTTCCCTCTGCATGCAACTCTTCCGTCTCCCAATCCAGCACACGTGAAACAACGAGCTGAGTCCGCAATCCCTCTTCTGCGCCGTCGAGGTATTGAGCAACCTCCTGCTCCTGCAGAGTTCCAAGAACCCCTTCTTCCAGGACCTCTGCCAATGCGGAATGCATGGCGGCGTGAACCTCACCGAGCAGTTCGAAGCGACTATTGCTCAGGATTTCCAATGCTTGGTCCAAAGCTTTCACTTCATGAATGTCACGGGCTCCAGCGGCTTGCCGCCCGCGCCCGTCGGGACTCCCGCAATCGCATCCACGACATCCATCCCTTCGGTGACCATACCGAAGACGGTGTGCTTCCCTTCGAGCCAGGGTGTTGCTTTACCCTGGATGATGAAGAACTGAGAGCCATTCGTAGCTGGCCCCCGATTCGCCATTGCAATTGCACCACGCACCATGGGCATCGATTCGAGGTCTTCTCTATATTTGTATCCCTGTGCCTCGTAGAACTGCTGCAAATTCATATTTTTCATATTCTCCGGTAACTCGTCTTCGGCCACATCGGAGAGTTTCTTCGTATCGAGACCGTAACTCTCCGCATTGATTTCATCCTCGAACATCGCGCCGTACACGCTCTCGCCGCCCGTGCCGGTCCCTTCCGGATCGCCACCTTGAATCATGAAATCCGCGATGACGCGGTGAAAGGTGAGGTCGTCGTAGTAGCCGCGCTCTGCGAGCGTGATGAAGTTCGTGACGGTCTTCGGTGCCGCATCGGCATCGAGTTCGAGCGTAATGTCACCCTTTGAAGTTTTTAAGGTCACGGTGTGCTTGCCACGGAGGAGTGCGGGAGCAGTCATGGACAGAGGAGGGGAGTTTTCATCGGTCGTTTTCGAGGGAGCACAGGAAGTGAAGAGAAGTGAAGCGAGGAGAGCGCCGATGCCAATGATGGGTGCAATAAATGGTGAACGCATAGCCGGAACAGTTTAGGGGCTGAGAGTAGGATGAACAAGGCCGCAAAACGCTTAAGGAGGAGAAATTTTTTCTTGCACTTCACTGAGGAGGATGTTCGCGATGCGGTCGGCGGCGTCTGGTGTGGCGAAGGTTTTCAGGCGATTCCCAAGCTCTTTTCTTTTTTCCGCGTTCTCGATGAGCTGCGTGATTGTGAGGAGGAATTCCTCCTTAAGTTTTTCCTGTGGAAGAATGACGGCAGCCTGTGCCACCTCGAGGAAGCGGGCGTTCGCTCCCTGATGATCCTGCGCGAGTCCCGGGATGGGAACGAAAACGACGGCTTTCCCGAGCGCGGCAAGTTCCGCGACGGCGCTCGCGCCGCTGCGGCTCACGACGAGATCCGCCACGGCAAGCAGATCCGGCAGATCTTCGTTTGCGAACTCCCGTTGGAAGTAGCGCGCATGCTGTCTACCGGCGCGAACCTTTCCTTTCCCTGTGAGATGAATGACGTCACACAGCGTGAGGAGCGTGGAAAGATGCACGCGTACCGTTTCATTCAGCGCCTCCGCTCCCTGGCTTCCCCCGATCACGAGAAGGATGGGCCGGTTCCCCGAGAATCCCGTCACGCGTTTGCCGCCATCCCGGGATCCGCGAAGAATCGCAGCTCGCACGGGATTTCCTGTTGCGGTCACCATGATCCCTTTACGAGCGGCAATGTCACCATTTTCAAGTTCCTTCGCGGGTGCGCCGATGCAGAGGTGACGCGCGAAGCGCAGGAGAAAACGATTTCCGCGCCCGAGCACGGCATCGGATTCATGGAGCACAATCGGGATGCCAAGCATCCACGCGACGATTGCGACGGGAACGGTCACGTAGCCGCCTTTTGCGAAGAGGACGTGAGGATTGAAGAAGAGGAGCGTCCAGAGCGCCTCGAAGAGAGCGATCGGCAGGAGGATCGGGAACAGGAGAAGGGAGGGTCCAAACGCGCTTTTTGGAGCAATGATCGGGCGATGCGGAACATTCGCGCGCTTCAGGAACGACCGGTCATCCGCGCGTTGCGAGCAGAGGAAGAGCGCTTTTGTCTCCTGTTGCTTTTGCCGGAGCGCCTCCCACACGGCCACGCCGGGCGCAATGTGCCCGATGGAACCTCCGCCGCAGAAGAGAACCCGGAGCATGGATCGATTGTAGCGGATGAAAGATCCCCTCTCCCTGTGGGAGAGGGAAAGGGTGAGGGGCCCCTACGTCCTCGCAGCTCTTCTCCCGATCATTGCTTTCATCGGACTCACGCTGCTGCTCCTGCGAATCTTCGCTGCCGCGTGCGTCGAGTGGGCGGAGATATTGAGGAGCATGCCGGTCGCGATGAGGAGGGACCACTGCGAAGATCCCCCGTAACTGATGAAAGGCAGCGTGATACCGGTGAGAGGCATGAGCGCGAGGTTTCCCGCGATGTTCACGATCGTCTGAAAGCCGATCCACGTGCTGATGCCCGCTGCGACGAGGAGACCGAAGCGATCCGGGGCTTCGCGCGCGATGCGGAATCCTCGGACAACGAGCAGCGAGTAGAGAAGAAGGACGATGCCCAGACGGAAGAATCCAAGCTCCTCACCCATCGCGGCGAAGATCATGTCCGATTGCACCTCGGGGAGATAGCCGAACTTCTGAATGGACTTTCCATACCCCTGCCCGAACATGCGGCCACTCCCGACTGCGATGAGCGCCTGCTTCGTCTGGAATCCGATACTCTCCGCAAGCGTCGGGTCATCGGGGTGGAGGAAGGCGAGGAAACGATCACGGATGTAGTCTTTGCTTAGAATGAATGGAAGAGAGAGCGCTCCGGAAAGAGCACCCCCGACGAGGATATGCGTGACGTTTCCTCCTGCAATGAAGAACATCGTCACGGCGATGGAGCTGAGCACGAGCACGGAGCCGAAATCCGGTTGGAGTGCGAGGAAAAACGATGTGATGGTGAGAAGAATCACGAACGGATAGAACCCTTCCTGCAGCGTTTGCACGAGCTGCTCCCGCTTCTGGAGCCACACTGCGAGATAGAGAATGAGCGTGAGCTTGATAAATTCGGAAGGTTGGAGCGAGAAGGGGCCAAAATCAAGCCAACTCCGCGACGTGCCGTAATCCGCACCGATGCCGGGGAGGAAGACAGCGAGAAGGAGCGCGATGCTTCCAAAGAAGAGAGCTGGGGCGAGCCGCTCCCACACGCGATAGGGGATCGTCGCGATGAAGAGCATCAGTCCAAGTCCCGTGACCACATGCCAGAAATTTCGCCAGAGATAGAAAGCGTTCGAAGGTTCCTCGAGGCTGCCCTGCTGCACGAGACGGGACGTGATCTGGTAACTCTCGAACACCGAAACGCTCGCGATCATCGCGAGTCCGAAGAGCGAAAGTCCCACGGTGAGGCCGAGCAGCAAATGATCTATGCGGCGGAACATGCGAATACTCTATTGCTAAATTGTTAAATTGCTAAATTGTTCGCAAGCGATCACGGAGTATGCTTCACGGCAGTGAGCAATTTGACCATTTAACAATTGAACAATTTGCCAGTTCTTCTCATCACCACCACTGTTGCACTCCTTCTCTCATACCTTACCCGCCTCCTCGTCGAGTCCTCTTTGCATGCGCGCAGACCAATTCTCGGAGATTTCTTCGCACTGCAATTTGTCGAGAACCGGGGCATTGCATTTGGGATTACGTTTCATCCCATCCTTCAGGGCCTCCTCGTAGCATTCGCGCTCATCTTCGTTTGCTTCCTTGCGTATAAGCAACGCCGTGAATTTCTCCCAAACATCGCATTCGGCATGATTCTGGGGGGAGCGCTTGCAAATATCTTCGATCGTCTGGATGACGGTCTCGTGACCGATTTTATTTCCGTCGGAACGTTTCCTACGTTCAATGGTGCGGATAGCTTCATAACAATCGGAGTGTTACTGCTTCTGGGGTCGGAATTCTGGAGAAAAAGGGCCTCTGCCGGCCAGTATTGATCTGCTATACTTCTGCGTCCCCATATGCCCGAAACGCACTATCGTGTCGAAGGCATTCTGCCTCTCCGCGGCGAAGTGACGGTGAGTGGCTCGAAGAATGCGGCGCTTCCGGCGATGTGCGCGGCGCTGCTCACGGAAGAGGAGGTCACACTCCGGAATGTCCCCGATATCGCGGACGTGCATTCCCTCCTCCAGATTTTTACGTTCCTCAACGTCGATCATTCGTTTGAACCCGGGAAAGGGGGGAGTCCAGGTGTTCTCCGATTGTGCGCGCGCAATCTCACAAATAAACCCATTCCTCACGAGCTCGTTTGCAAATTCAGGGCGGCGATTCTTCTCCTCGGTCCGCTCCTCGCACGTTTCGGTGAAGCGAAGATGGCATACCCGGGCGGATGTGTCATCGGGAAGCGTTCCATTGATGCGCACCTCGATGCCTTCACGCAACTCGGATTCGAAAATCTGAGCGCCGAGGAGACGGTGCATCTCCGGGGCAGTGTGAAGAGCAGGGATATCGTTCTTCCCGAATTCTCCGTCACCGCAACGGAAAACCTGCTTCTTGCAGTCCTTGGCTCCCCGAGCGCCGAAGTCACCGTGCATCTCGCGGCTGCGGAACCCCATGTGCAGGATCTCTGCAGATTTCTCCTTGCGATGGGAGCGACGATGGAAGGAGTGGGAACGCACGATCTTCGTCTCTCGGGAGCACGCTTGCACGGAACCGTGCGCACGGTGACTACGGATTATCTGGAAGCAGGATTCTTCGCGCTCGCGGGAGTCCTCACGGGGGGCGATGTCCGCATTCGTGGCGCCGAGGCGAGTCATCTTCACTCATTCCTCAATGCTCTCGTGCGTCTGGGAGTCGACTGGGAGTGGGAGAGTGCAAACCTGCTTCATGTGCGCAGCGGTATTCCACTGAAAGCCTGCACGATCCGCACGAATATTTTCCCGGGATTCCCGACGGACCTTCAGGCTGCCATGGGAGTCGCGATGACACAGGCGCACGGTGTTTCCCGTCTCTTTGAGCGTCTCTTCGAGGGGCGGTTCGGCTATCTCTTCGAACTCGAGAAGATGGGGGCGCACGTGGAAATCCTGAATTCCCATGAAGCGCTCATCATCGGCCCGACGCCGCTACGGGGGAGAACCGTGACCAGCAACGACATTCGTGCGGGAGCGGGGATGGTGCTTGCCGCTCTCTGCGCTCGCGGAGAAACGCTCATTACCGACGTGCAGTACATCGAGCGTGGATATGAGCGACTTCCGGAAAAGCTCCGAATGCTCGGGGCCTCCCTTGAGCGATCGGGTCCTCCTGCGGTAGAATCCCCCCGCACTCCAGATGCTCACGATCAAACCCCAACCAGGCGCCTCCGTTCTCGCTACGAGCTCGCAAGGGTCTCTCACGATATTCCCCAAAGAAGCACCGAAGAAAAAGTCCGCTGAGCGGAGTTACACGTTGCTTGCGGAGCCCGTGGATGCGCGGGATGCGAACGTTATTTCCTGGCCGGGGGAATATGATTACGGAGGGATGACGATCCGCGGACTCGCGCAAAATGGCGATGCTCATGTGTCGTACGTCGTAACGACGGATGGTCTCCGTTGCGGTTTTCTGAGCAGTCCCCTCGGCTCCTGGAACGAGCAGGAAATCGAACTGCTCGGCGATCTCGATGTGCTTGTGATCCCCGCGGAAAATGCAAAGCTCGTGCAGACGATCGTCGAAGAAGTGGATCCCCCCGTCGTGATCCCGCTCCCCGGGAAAGATCCGAAAGTGTATAAGGAGGTTCTGCAGGCGTGCGGCGCGAAAGAGACTGCGCCCGTGTCCGAGGTGAAGCTCAAGAAGGGGAGTTTGCCGAGTGACTCACGGGCGGTGTATGTATTGGAAACGGATTGATGTGTTATCCTGAGGTGCGAGTGCTGCGTTCGTGGGGCGAGCCTCGAAGGGCAGAGAGGTGTATGTGCTGGAGGCTTATCGAAGACACAGCAACTTTGCTTGTGGACAACGCGGCAAAATTTGAGTTGAAACGCAGACAGAAGCTGCAGAAGAGGAGGTGAGGTAACAGCACACCATTGCCTTCCAGTATAATACTTTTTGTGTGTCCCCGTAGTTCAACGGATAGAACACCTCCGTCCTAAGGAGGGGATGTAGGTTCGATTCCTACCGGGGACACCAGCCAGAAAACTCGCGGCGGCGCGAGAGCGCACGCCACCCTTTTTTGGCTTCCCAGCGCAGCGCGTTCTCTTTCAGCTCTCCTGAGCCTGTCGAAGGACTCGCCGCCCCAATTTTTTCCGCGAGAATACTGATTCTCTACGGGCTCCGCTGCGCTCCACCCGCAAGTTTTCAACGGAGGTACTAAAGGCAGCCTATGAAGCAGGATTTAATCCACCATTAGGAGGCACTTCCTCTGCATCTTCACATGCTACCTCGCAAGCTGCGAGGTCAGGGTGAACGGTTCCCCCAAGTTGCTCACATAGATCCTGCAATCCTTGAGTTGGTACTGCGGCACAATCACCAACAGCAGGACAGCAATATGGCTCACTGGGTCCTGGAGGAGGATCTTGGCACCCGCAGCCAGCGAATGAATTATCTAAACGATATGCTGCGCCGCACACGTCACCTTCGGGACACGTTCCCTCTGCGCATGTATCTTCTTCCTTGTCATCACAATCGTATCGAGGATCTGTTGACCAGTGTCCACAGCCACAATATTGTTCACCTGTAGACTCGTTCATGAGAGTTTGGCAAGATCGTGTTACGGGACAATCTCCAGAACATGCGTCAGATTCGCCGCCACATGTTCCTTGTGGCTCCCAAAAACATGTGCAATATCGGGTGCCGTCATTGTCGGTAAGGGTTCTACAAACATCATCCTCCCTGGCACAGTTCCCACTACAGTAGTCGGGTTCTCCTCCACATGGATTTTCGGGCTGAGGCAAATCACAACCACAGACGAAAGAATTTGAATCAATACGAATTGATTGGCAGATTTCTCCTGAATCCAAACAGTACCCACCGCACATAGGGTGAGTACCGCTACAGTAGTGGTCATCTCCATCTGGTTCCGGCGTCGGAGCTGCAATGCCATCACCTGTTGTCGTAGCAATTGTTCCAGGGAAAAGCAGTTGTCCTTTCAGATTCGCAAATTGAGTTATGTTCAAGGCAACGCTAACAACGAGGGCAATTGCAAGTGCTATCGAAGAGATGGTGAGCAGCCGAGTAGTCATAGTCTTTGTGGAAATGAAATAATCAAAGAACGAGAATCTTGATAAAGCTTAGGAAACTCGCAAAAATAACTTGATCTTTTAGGGGTTTCCCTGGAAGCTGA
>CAYIRQ010000058.1:0-9477 GCA_964365905.1 uncultured Candidatus Peribacteria bacterium | reverse complement strand
GGCGGCGGAGGCGGTGGGGGTGGTGGAGGAGGGGGAGGCGGTGGAGGCCGGCGCCTCACAATTCCCGTTGCCGTCGAGAAGCAGGTGCGAAACTCCGCGGGAGATTGGGAGAATGCAGACACGGAACTCCGGGCCGTCCCCGTTCCCGGTCAGACCGCACAGTTCAAGCTTCTCGTGAGTAACAGAAGCGAACGGTATGGCGTCAAAGATGTTGCCATTCGCGACACCTTCACGTTCCCGGGTGGCGGCAATGTCATTCCCAATGTGACGAATGTGCAGGGGGCGACCTATGATGCCAGAACGGGCACCTTCACGATCGATGAGATTGCACGATTGGATTCGAAAGAGGTGACGTTCTCGATCACCATGCCGAGCGCGCTCCGCGGAACGGCGCAGAACGTTTCGATCCTCGATGATTTCGACATTGATTTCCCCTCCGGGCTCCGCCCGCCGACATTCTTCCGGGGCGGGATCGGGACGGTGGATGCGGCGTACGTGAAGAATGGGGAAGGCCCGGCGGCCGTGACCGTATCCGTGGATAAGAGCACGAATGTCCGCGAAGTGATGTCCGGCGGCCCCGTCGTCTACACGATCATCATCACGAATACGACAGGGGAGACGTATCGCAATCTCACGGTCATCGATACCTTTGATGCGGCAGAGATGACGATCACGCAATCCGGAGGCGCGACGGCGGAAGCCGGACGACTTCTCTGGAATATTCCTGCTCTCGCCCCCGGTGAGCGCTGGCTCGTGCGCTACAGCGCGCGCGCGGCGCCGGGGCTCGCAAGAGGCATCGTGATCGAGAATACCTCGGTGCTCGATGGTGAGCAGGTCAGGGCGATCCCGCTCGAGCAGCGAAGCGACTCCGTTGAAGTCGTGATCACGGGTCTTCCGAGAACCGGAAATCCGGAGGGAGATTCCTTCGATCCCTCGGAACTCGAACGCGGCCCGATCCTCGAGCGCGCTGCGTCTCATTGGCACGAATTCCTTGGAAAAGCACTCTTCATGCTGAGCTCGAGTGCAGTGCTCTTTGAGCGAAGGAAGTGGCTTGCGGAACTTGCTGCTCTTCTTAGGCAACGGTTGATTGCTGTCTAGAAACGACTCCTTGACTGAAGGATAGCTATATATTATGGTAGTTCCCTTTGCGATCCTCCTTCACCCTTCGCATCTTTTCAGCTCTTCTCACCTTGCTCAGCCTTCTCTGGGCAGTGCCTTCGTATGCAGATCCCGTACGGAATCCGGCGATTGCCACTCCGCGACGCATACATCCGAATCCGGATATCTGTGAGCAAGTGACTCCGCGCAGTGACGGAGGACATGGCAGGCGCCCCGGCGCTCTCGTCGTTCCCGTTGCGGTGCACCTCGAGGTGCAGGACGCGTCGGGGAGATTTCTCGGTGCGAACTCCTCCGAGAATATTGCGGATGTCGCGGGGACTGAAGCCGAGTTTCGCATCCTCGTATCGAATCTCTCTCTGTATGATGTTGAGAGCGTCGAGGTGCTCTTTGCATACAGATCGGTTTCAGGCGGACCTGCGCTCGAAGGGATTGGCGCGGTGAAGGGTGGGAGATATGGAGAGAGCGAAAAGATGTTTACGGTCGAGCGCGTCGAAGCGGATAAAACCGCCGTCATTTCCTTTCGGGCGTTCTTTACGGGCACCTTCACAGATGATGTCGCGAAGGCAGAAGTGACGCTCCGGAATTTTGATGTTTCGGATGCGGGACTGCTCCCCCGGAGAACATCGGAGACGCCGTTTGAGCGGAGGAATCTCACGGGCAGCATCGAACGCTTCGGGATCGGATCGGTGGACAGCGCATGTTTCCGGGGTGAAGAAACTGCTTCTGCTGCGCGGGCCGCTCTCCCCCCCGTTCTCACGCCCGTTCCGCGGAACGCATCGGTACGACTCGAGAAGAGCGCGAATACGAACGAAGCGCGTGCCGGGGCGCATATCGTGTACACCATTTCCGTGCAGAATACCGGGGATCAGGACTTACTGAATCTGACGCTCGATGACCGCTTTAGCGGAGAGCATCTTCGGGTGCTCGAAGCGGGAGGCGGTGTGGCGCAGGCTTCCGGTCTGCTATGGCAGAGACCGACGCTTGCAACGGGAGATCGATGGATTGTTCGTTACCGCACGGAAGTTCTTCCGAGCGCTTCCCCGAGTGAGCCGATTCCCAATACGGCGACGCTGACCTCGGAGCAGCTGCGGGATACGCCGACCACGCAGCGCATCGCGTCCGCGAGTGTCTCCGTCATCACAACGCTTCCAAAGACGGGAGTGGATTTCTCGTTCCTCACGATGCTTCTTGAGATCGGACTCGGTATTCTCGTCGCATACATCCTCGCCCGCATCGCGCTCTTTGTGGCAATGCGGAAGTTTGAATAAATTATTTGTTCAATATGGGATTCAAGCCGGAACCAGTCACATCATTATTGGAGCTGGTTGATCCAGTTGTTGCTCTCACAAAGCTTGAGCGGGCAGGAATTGAATAAAAATGTGTTCGTTTTACTGAAATAAAGGAAAAATATGGTAAAATTGCTTTATGGACGGACAACAGGACAGCAGGCAAGAAAAGGTGTCCCCAGTGATCGTGTTGGATGAAGGGAATACACAACTTGTTGGGCGGCTGAAAAGTAAATTGGAGGAATACAAGAGCCGTCTCGCTGCGGCATGGGAGGAGAAAGCATACGCTGCTCCTGAGAGTGTAAACTTTGCAAGTATCCGTTACAAGATTGCGGTTCTTTCGACTCTTCTCGCAGATGGACGTGTGGAGACATTTCCCCTCTCTCAAAAGCTCAGTGAGCGTGATTTGCAATTTTATCCAGAACCTTTTAACAATGCTTGTGATGTGATTAGTAGCTACGTAAGTGGGGATGTGCAAAACATCACAGGAGGAACAGGGTTACCGCCTCTTGAAGGCGGCGGTGGATCGTGAGGAAACGTACGATATCATGCTGTTGCATGATCCTCCCGTTCCTCCACACAAACGAACGCGTGCTCTATCGGAGCAGGAGGTCGATCGCGGCGCTTCTGCGGGGAATGCTGCGGGGGGTTCTGCACGGGATGATCGCCGGCATTGTTTGTGCCGCGGTCAGCGCGGTTGGGATAACGCTCGCAGGTATGGAAGTTTCTCTTCTCGTTCTTGGAATCATCGTTGTCCTCTGTGTTCTCCTCCTCGCACTCTGGCACTGGAGGCTCTGGAAGGAAACTCTGCTCACGATCACGAGCCAGAGGATCATTGTCGATGGCTACGATCTTTTTATTGGAGAAGGGAGAGAAGCGCATCGGGTTCGTTCGCTCCTGAGACCCGCGCAGCAAACGGTGCAGTGGCAGACGTTGCAGGAGAGTGTGTTCGATGGGGGCCCTCTCAGTGGGATCATGAACACGGGATCCCTCACCATTCGTCATGGCACCGCGGAGGCATCACGCAAGGTCACTTTGACGTCACTCCCATTCGCTCTCGATCTCAAGCATTACCTCGATAAGATCCAGAGTCTGAAAGCGGCGAAGGTGGCGGATGCAGAACTTCCTGCCTTTGTGCGGGCGCGCAGGGGGAAGAGGGATCAGGCGGTGCTCACGGAGGTATAAAAACTGGCACTCCCCCCTTGACGGTGCTATTTTTAGCACTCTAGAATCCTGAGTGCTAAATTTTGATACCCATTTCTCTTCCTTCTCCATGACACAACCCGTTCAACTCGCGGTCTTCATTCAGCCCATCGGCGACCGCGTCGTCGTCCAGCCTCTTGAAAAAGAGCAGGTCACGGCTTCCGGCATTGTCATCCCCGATACCGCATCCGGTGAAAAGCCGCAGGAAGGCGTTGTCCTTGCGCTCGGCAAAGGTGGGGTGGGAAAAGACTGTGCGAATCCTTCGGAATTCCTCAAGGTCGGTGACCGTGTGCTTTTCGGAAAATATGCCGGAGACGATGTGAAACTGAAGAGCAAGGATGGCAAAGACATCGAAGTCAAAATCCTTCATCTCGACTCCGTTCTCGGCATTGTGAAGTAATTCCTAATTCCTAATTCCTAATTCTTAATTCTTAATTCTAACTTCCCCCTCGTCTCATGTCTGCCAAGCAAATCATCTTCAGCGTTGACGCCCGCGAGCGCATCCTCCGCGGTGTCACGAGACTCGCAGAAGCGGTGCGCGCGACCATGGGTCCGCACGGCCGCAATGTCCTCATTGAGAAGAAGTACGGCGGTCCGACCATTACCAAAGACGGTGTTTCCGTCGCAAAAGAAGTCGAGCTCAAGGATCCGTTTGAGAACATGGGCGCGCAGCTCGTGAAGGAAGCCGCAACGAAGACGAATGACGCAGCAGGTGATGGAACGACGACGGCCACGGTTCTTGCGCACGCAATGATGGAGGAAGGCGTGAAGCATCTGCTCCGGTCCGGCGCGAACGCGATCAGCATGAAGAACGGGATCATGAAGGCCGTCGCCGCGGTGACAAAGTTCCTCGAGGAGATCAAGAAGGACGTGAGTAAGAAGGAGGAGTACGCGGCGGTCGCAACGATCTCCGCGCAGGACCCGGAGATTGGCACGGTGATCGCGGAAGTGATCGATCAGGTCGGAAAGGACGGCGTCGTGACGGTCGAAGCTGGTCAGACGCTCGGGCTCGAGAAGGAGTACGTCGAAGGGATGCAGTTCGATAACGGCTACATTTCCCCGTACTTCGTGACGGATCCTGCCCGGATGGAGGCTGTTTACGAACATCCCTACATCCTTATTACCGATAAGAAAATCGGCTCGATCCAGGAGATTCTCCCGCTCCTCGAAGCTCTCGCGCAGCGCGGGAAGAAGGAGCTTGTGATTATTTCAGAAAACGTCGAGGGCGAGGCGCTCGCGACCTTGGTCGTCAATAAACTCCGCGGCACGTTCTCGGCGCTCGCGATCAAGGCTCCTGCCTTTGGGGATCGCAGGAAGGATTTTCTCAAAGACATTGCGGCAATCACGGGTGGACGCTTCATCTCCGAGGAAGTGGGGCTCAAGCTCGAGAGTGCGACGATCGAGGATCTCGGAAAAGCCCGCAGGGTCGTTGCGACGAAGGACACGACGCTCATTGTGGATGGCGGAGGCGAGAAGAAGGACATCGAGGCAAGAGTCTCCGAAATCAAGGTACAGCTTGATGCGACGAAGTCGGACTATGACAAGGAGAAACTTCAGGAGCGTCTCGCGAAGCTCTCGGGAGGAGTTGCGGTGATCAAAGTCGGCGCCGCGACCGAAGTTGAGCAAAAGGAGAAGCAGCACCGCGTCGAAGACGCGCTCTCTGCCACACGTGCGGCGGCGGAAGAGGGGATTGTGCCGGGAGGAGGCACGGCCTACATCCGCGCACTCTCCAGTCTCGAAAAGATCAAGTTTGATAATGACGACGAAAAGATCGGCGTCGAGATCGTGCGAAAGGCGCTCACGGCTCCCACCGAGCGCATTGCCCTGAACTCCGGCGCTGAGGGAAAGGTGATTGTGGAAAAGGTGAAGATGGAATGCAAGGGAAATACTGGCTACAACGCGCTCACGGGGAAATTCGAAGATCTCGTCGCCGCGATGATCATTGATCCGAAGAAGGTCACGCGCTCCGCACTCGAGAATGCCGCCTCCGTCGCCGCGATGTTCCTCACGCTCGAAGTCGCAATCACCGAGATCCCTGAGAAAGAGAAAGCGTCGGCGATGCCGGGAGGGGGAGGGATGGGTGAAGACTTCTAGTTCCTAAAGGCCCCCGCGAAAGCGGGGGTTTTCAAATGATGAGAAATGGCTATTTATTCGGGAACCGGAGAGTTGATATTGTCACTCGAAAATTGATCAAGTTTTTTGTAGCTTTTGGAATTTTCCTAGTGATTCCCTTTTTAATTTTTTACGTAGTCACTCCTCCATTGTCTGACACAGAATTCTTGGTGAACAAACTTGACATTAAAAGAACCAGCTCCGGATGGTCTTTAGTGAATGAAAACTCTAGTGGTTACGGGAAAAATTTTATTCCTGCACTGCAATCTTGGAGTACGCTTTTCAAAATTCCACCAAATATATTTGAAAAGGAGGTTTGTTATTTTTCGAAGAGCTATATGGAGAATGCTGTCGATCAGAGTAAGACGTACACTTTAAGTGGAAGTGTTGTTAGCATTATCTTTGCGAGGAAAAGAGTCTTCGATCTTGAGCAGATTGGATATCTTAAGGAGGAAGATAAGCATTTTTTAAGAATAGAGAATGGAAAGAAATTCTGTATTTGGGATATCGATTTTGAAAATTTTGTGACAAGAATCGGATTACGATTTTGGGTTCTAGATGCTGATTTGATAAGAGGTATTAACGAGGTAGGAGCTTTTGAGTTTCCAAGTTGGGATTTAACTTTTGATCAAGTTGCAGGACCTAACAAAAAATTATCGTTAGGTTTTGATCCTGAGAAGCAAGAAGTGGTTATTGGTGACAATCAAAGATACCCTGAAGAAAACACAGTCCCGTATGAGGATGGTTTTTCCGTTCAAATAACTTTGCCGGAAGATGAGATTGTTATTCGCGCTAGGGTAATAATTGAATTAACAGAAATTGAAAGAACAAATTTTATTCAAAAATCAGTCGCATTATTACTCATATATGGGATTTGCATCATTGGATTTATGTCTGTACGCGAAAGATACTATCGTTTTTTAGAAATGTTTCGTAAATAATGAACAAAATGATGACAGGTACCTTTTTCACTCGGTTCTCGGCAACGGCCTCCGCGCCGGTCCCGGCGTGTCGCCGGACGGACCACCGTCGTATTCGCCTAAAAAGCCGTCTTCCTTTGTCGTTCGTCCGGCGGCTGCGGTCACAGGCACACGGAACGTGGCTCAGCGCCATAGAACGAAAATAAACGAGCAGCCGGGAGTCTGTTACGCAGTCTTCTGATAAGAAGTTTAAAGGCTCCCGTAATACGTTCGCAACCGCGCCGCGATCATTTGCCGTCTGGCATCCAAGAACTCCGTATAGTGGTCGGCTTCCATGTCCATGACGGATTCAGGGATACAGTTCTGCCGAAGGTTCTCCCGCAGATCGTTCATATCCTTGATGCCGCCATAGCGGAGCCTTCCGCCGTGGCATTGCTCCACGATCTCCCCGAAGTATGCCTTGGGAGCCTTGTCGCCGATGCGGATGTTGATCTCGGTCTGCGTGTAGACGAAATTGGCGATCTGATTGTATTCGCTGCGAGACTTCGCGTTCTTTTTGAGGTAGTTCTGTGGGAACAAATGATGGATGTCGCCGCTATGCGTGATCATGTCTCGGACGCTGATGTCGCTCGACAGGAATCCCTTATCGTTCGATTGCACTTGGGCGGCGAAGAGTAGCTTGATAAGCGGGCTTTTGTTCGACGCGTTGATGAGGCGGTCTACGAGCGTATTCGTCCAGAAGGAATCGGAGAGTTGCGTATCCTCTATGCCCTTCAACACGTCGCCGCACGGATGCTCTGCAAGTTCCCGCGTGTCCTCCTCAAATTGCGATTCGATGGAACTGGAATAGCGTTCGGTGAGGATGGACATGACAAGCCATCGCCGGACGTAGGACTCGATTCTGGCGGGGTCTTCGCCCTGCTCGACCAATTTCAGATATAAGATATAGGCGAAGTTCAGGACGTTCTTCGAGTTCAAAAGTTCGGCGAACGTGAATCCCGCCGACTGCACGATCATGAGGAAGCGTTCATAGTGCGTCTTCTTGATGAAGCGCAAAATGCCGTCTTCCAACTTCTTGAAGGACTCCTCCGCGATCTGATCTTCGTAGGTGCGTGTCTCGAAGTTGCGGCCGGACAGGAGGCTCACCAAGTCCTGCAATTTCCCTCGGTTGAAAACCGTTGTGAAGGCGACGCGCAATACATCGCTATACGATGGCTCATAGATGTCGTCCGTGAGATTCTTCACCCATGCCATTTGCTGCAAGTAGGGCGTCTTCCCGAATTCCTTGTCCACTTCCGCGATGTGCGCGTAGAAATCGGGCTGCGCGATCAGGTGGCAGAAGTAGTCGATGCACTTGCGGAGATTCGCCCCGAACTCCCCTCTGGCCGCGATCTTCGACATGGCGAAATCCGCTTGGCTCAACACCACACCCTCGCGGTTGATACGAATGAAAATCTCCGTGACGGTCGCAATGTCGAGACCGTGGGAGAGTTCGATGAAGCCGATCTGTTTCTTGGGAATCTGCCGCAATCGTTCCAACGCGGTCTCCACGCGCTCCTCGGTGGCGTCGTGGTTCTTCGCGCAGGAGTCGCGGATGAGTTTGAGCGAGGAAGTCGAGCGCACGACTTCCGCGATGTCGGGCAGCCATCCCCCGTTCTTCTCGATGGCGGGGTTCGTGACCTCGAAAATCTCCTGCAGTGGATGGAAGGCGATGCGGATGCGGATTTTGCGGTAGTCCTTGTCCACGACTTCCTGCCCGAGAATCGCGGCTGTGAGGGCGGTCACGCGCTGCTGCCCGTCGATGAGGATTTTCTTCCCCTGCGAGAGCGTCCCGTCCTTCAGGCGCACGGAGGGATTGCGCCAGCCGATCAGATACCCGACGGGGTAGCCTTTGTAGAGCGAGTCCATCAGGTCGCGCACTTGGGATGCATCCCATACGAACGGTCGCTGGATTTCGGGAATGGCGATCTCCTTCACGGCGACCCAATTGAGAATCGTTTCAATGTGATGCTGATTCACTTCGTATTGCTGTGACATAGGGTGGGGGTGTCAGTGGGATTGGGACGCATTCTATCAACGATCTCGTATCCAATATAGTGCGGGAAAAAGGGGACAGATACCTTTTTCACTTCTTGAGGCGCGTGTGCATAGCTCTTTCGACCCTGTACACTTCGCTGTTTATGTATTCGAATTTAGGTTATTCCCACTCTTTTTGTAATTTAACAAAGTCCTCATATGAGCCCTCATGTTGAGGCTTAAGTCCTAGCACATACAATGGCTCATCAGTGACTCTTGTAAGCAAGTCTTCGATCAATTCGCCTGATATTGTTCTCAGTTTCCATCGTGCCCCATGTTGATAATCCTTTTCAGTGAGAGCTATTAGATCATTCGGTGCATTCAAATCAATTGCAGAGACACTTACATACAGGCACTTTCTTGCCTTTGGACTATAGAACACTTTTTGTACTTTGCTTATTATTACACCAGAGTTCGCGCTGTAATTATCAGAATTAAACTGGATGGAATCTTTCAACTTTTCACACTCTAAATTCATGCTGAACTCTTCATTTGGCTGCTGATTTAAGAAACACCCCGTGAGAAGAAGAGTGGCCACTAGAAAGATTTTTTTCATACATGAGATTATACACTTACCGCAGAACGTGACGTCGATGCGATCCAGAAAGCTCCTTTTGGCACCAGAGAGTAGCTTATTTTTGCTCGGCCTTCTCTCTTGCTCATTTTCTGTCGTAAGGACTTCAGGTTTTCACTGGAATCAATCACCTTTCTGGCATATCCGCTTTGCGTCCCCAACGGAGAAAGCGTAGTTTGAAGCCAAA
>CAYIRQ010000057.1:0-9490 GCA_964365905.1 uncultured Candidatus Peribacteria bacterium | reverse complement strand
CCCTTGTTCGCGTGTGTAGGAATGGTGTGATCAGCGAGGGTTAATCAGGGGTTCCTTAACATATTGAAAGTTTAGATAGGAGGTGAGGAGAGGCTGAAGAGAACAGTCAAAAGAACGATTTGCTGTTTCTGTTTCCCCCTCACCCTACCCTCTCCCGTGGGGAGAGGGGACAGAGAGGGGACCTACCCCCACAGCCTCTTTCCTGCTATACTAAGAGGATTATAGCTTTCGAATCATGACTCAAGACAAAGAACCACAACCTCAGAAGATCGGCATGAACAGCCGACTGCTCCTGCTCATCGTCACGGGTTTCCTCTCGCTCGCTCTGATTTTCCCGCTCGCAGGGAGCGACGCCATCTGGCAATGGAACAGTGATGCCGCGCTTTTCGTTTCGATGATGCTCGCTGTGACGGCGGGGTCCCTTCTTCTCTTTCGCTACGCCGCGGCGCCCTCCCTTGCGCGTTTCTATGCTTCCCTCGCGTTCTATGTCTATGCGATCGGGAGCGTTATCCTCTGGGTCGGCGGTATCTTCCTCGAGAATATTTCTGCGACGACGACGGAGGCACTACAGTCGTGGTCTTCGACGCTTGTCCGGTCGCTGCTCGCCATCCTTCTCTTCATTGCCGCAAAGAGAGAGCTTGAGCATGTGGAGAGAGAGACGGAGGAAAATCGTGTGGGAAGGACGATCGGTGTGAGCGCGCTCCTCATGCTCCTCCTCCTCCTGGGATCGGCATTTTTCAATCTTCCTGCAGAAGTCAGTTTCGGTGTGATTGGAAAACTGGAGGAAGGAATTCCGTTCCTTCTCTTCCTCGGTGTCTTCGCGATCGTTCTCCGTGAAGGATCCTGGGTGCATGACCGTTTTGCCTATGGCATGGTCTGGATGGTCTTTCTGCAGGTGATCGCGAGCCTCTACTTCTCCTTCTCGGAGGGACTCGGAAGCGCCTTCGATGTCGCCGGGTACCTCGTACACATTCTCGGTCTCACCGTGCCGATTCTCACGTTGCAGTCAGAAATGTTCCGTCTGTACCGCGCAGCTGAACAGTATCACTTTGAGCAGGAACGACTGATGAACCGCTTGGGCATACGGAATGTAAAGAAGGAGCTTGTCGCGGAGGTGTTCCGTCAGGCGGTCGAGCAATCACAGGATCCTCTCTATATCACCGATAGCACGGGTCATATCGTTTTCGTGAATGATGGATTCACCCAGCTCACAGGATATAGCGCCGGCGATCTTCTGGGAGAAATGCCCGATGTCTGGACGGCACCGGCCGCGGGAGGCGATGCCTATAGTCGCGTGTTTGCGCAGGTACGGCTTCGCAAAGATCCTTGGAACTTCGTCGTGCAGAATAAGCGCAAAGATGGGAGTTTGTATGAGGTTGGAGTCGCCGTTTCCCCCATTCTCAACGAACTCGGGGAAGTCGCGTGGTTCATCATGCGCGAGCACGATCTTTCGGAGACGAAGAATCGCACGCTCATTCTTCAGCAGATTCTCGACAACATGCCCGTGGGCATTTGTCTCATCGAGATGCCTTCGACAAGAGTGCTTCTCAGTAATAATTACGCGCTCTCGCTCTTTCGTCGCGCGGGCATTGAGCATATTGAGCAGTTTGGGGATATCGTTCCTCTTCTCCGCCTTTCGACCGGCGAAGTATACCCGGAGGAAAAATTGCCGCACACGGAAGCCATGCGCACGCGCGAAGTCGTGGAGATGGATGATATCCAGGTATGGAAGCAAGGCGGGAAGCAGCGCGAGATGATCTGGAAGGTTCACGGGACGCCGATTTTCAACGCGAAAGGAGAACTCATGCAGATTCTCCTTGCCGTGGACGATGTCACGCAGACGAAGGAGCTCGAACACAAGATGACCGATTCGATCTCGGTCGCAGCCCATCAGCTGCGCACGCCGCTCACGGGTATCAAATGGGCGATTGATGAATACCGCAAGAGTGAAGAGGGCGGCGTTTCCAAAGAGGATCGTAAGACTCTTTTTGACACGCTCTACGAGGCGACCGTTCGCATGTTCAATGTCATTCAGGGGCTCCTCGATGTCTCGAAGCTCGAGCAGGGGAAGGTGGAAGTGAAGCCGGAACCCGTGCATCTCGATACGTTTATCGATAATGCACTGAAGGACTTCGCGCATCCCGTCACCGAGAAGAAGCTGAGCATCAAGCAAGCCGTACTCCATACACTCCCGGAAGCCTCCTACGACGTCATCCTCCTGCGACAGGTCATTCAAAATCTCATCGATAATGCCATCAAGTACACGCCCGTCGGAGGGGAGATCGCGAGCATTCTGAGTCTCGAGAAAGAGCATATTCATTGGACGTTGCATGATTCCGGCATCGGCATCACGAAAGCCGACCTCGAGCACCTCTTCGAGAAATTCCATCGTGGCGACAATGCACAGCGACTCGATGCGTACGGCATGGGCCTCGGTCTCTACGCCGTGAAATCCATCATGGATCTCCTTGGGGGTGAAATCCGCTGCGAATCCGAAGAGGGACACGGTACGACGTTCCATCTGTTCTTCCCACTGAAGAGGGCATGAGGTGCAAGGTTTCAGGTTTCAGCCCTGACAGCTGACACCTAATTCTTCCCGAACTGCGCGATCTTCTTCGTGATCTCCTCGAGATCGGATTTCCCTTTCACGACGTAATCCACGACGCCCATCTCTTTTGCCTTGTGGATATCCGCGGACTGGTCGAGGTTGCTGAGGACAATCGTCGGAGGAACGTTGATGCCCTCCTTCTTGAGTGCCGCGAGGAACGTGAATCCGTCCATCTTTGGCATCACGAGATCGAGGAGGATGACGTCCGGGCGCTCCGCTTTCACGCTCGCGAGCGCCTGCTCGCCATCGGTCACAACTTCCGTTTCGTACCCTTCCTTCTTGAAGCGGACGGTGTAGATCCGGACGAGAATGGGGTCGTCTTCGACAATGAGAACTTTCATGGGGTGAGGTTCGGAAACTCCTCATTATTATACCATGGAGAGGAACACAAAACCAGTGCTAGAATGGCGGCATGTTACAGAAGGTGAAGGACATGTATCGGTTACAGAAAGAGGCAAAAAGAGCCAAAAAAGAGCTCCGGACCTTCCATATCGAGGCGGAGCACAAGGGGGTGACGGTTGTCGTGGATGGGGAACAAACGGTTGTGAGTATTGTGATTGCGCCGGATGTGCCCCGGGAATTCATCCCCGAATATACGAAGGAAGCGCTGAATCGCGCACTCAAAAAGGCGCAGATCATTGCCGCCGAGAAAATGCAGGGGGTCATGGGGGAACTGGGGATCGGACAGGCGGGATCGTAGTTAGCCGGCGAATTAATTCGCCGGCTAACTGATTCGGTATACTCAGAGGGATGAAAGCCATCCGCATCTTTGTGCTGCTTTTCCTCCTCTCCCTCGGAGGAACAATGCTCTTTCTTCGTATGGGTGCGGTACCCGACGATGCGGAGCGTATGCGTATCGACGTCGAATCGGGCGAGAGTGTCAGGGCGATAGCAGGATCGCTTCGGGGTGCGGATCTCATCGGGTCATCCCATGTATTTCGCCTCTATGTGCGCTGGAAGGAGCTTGATCGCTCATTCAAGCCGGGCGTGTACCTCATTCCCATGGGTGCCTCCTATGAGGAAATTGCCCGTATTCTTACCGGTGGAGAGGGGGAGGAGATGGCGGTGACCATTCCCGAGGGTTTCACGATCGCGCAAATGGATGAGCTTCTGGCCCGGATCGATCTCCTGGAACCCGGTGCACTGAGTGCTTGCGCAAAGACGTGCGATTTCTCTGCATTCGAGTTTCTTCCAGCAGGTGATGATCGCATGCCGCACGGGAGACTTGAAGGGTATCTTTTCCCCGATACCTACTTCGTGAATGCCGCGGAGTTTGATGTCCAAAAATTCCTCGAGCGTCTTCTCCGCACGTTTGAGGAGCGCGTCGCTTCCGGCCTGCAGGATGATCTGGCAGTTTCGGGAAGGGATCTGAGCGACGTCATTACCATGGCATCCCTCATTGAGCGCGAAACGGTGACGTCGGAAGAGAGACCGATCGTTTCCGGCATTCTCTGGAAGCGTCTTGATGCAGGGAGAGCGCTCGATGTCGATGCCACGGTTCGGTACATCCTCGAGAAACCTACGAATGCACTTACGCGGAGTGATCTTGAGTTTGACTCCCCCTATAACACAAGAAGAATTGCGGGCTTCCCGCCCGGTCCTATCGCAAATCCCGGCCTCGCGAGCATCAAAGCGGCTCTTCACCCGGAAGATTCTCCCTATTGGTACTACCTTCATGATAACGAAGGAAAGATTCACTATGCGGAGACCAATGACGAGCACAATGTGAATAAGGTGAGGTATCTCTGATAGACGAAACATGTGAAATTTGCTATACTGAAGGGTCATACATGAAACCCTTTATCTTCTTCGCTGCTGTCGTTCTCTATGCATTTTTTGCATTCGAGCCGCCGCATGTGAAAGTTCAAATTGAAGCAGATGCAGTCGCGCATGCTGCTGGGGTGGTCACGACAAAGGTGGCGGATCTGTGGATGAGATAAGTATTCTTTGACAAAGATTTACTTGGAAAACAGTCAACCGTAACAAAAACATCCTCTCTCCCGTGGGGAGAAAGGTAGAGTGAGGGGAACACATACAACACTCACCACATCGTATTTTGTTCCTGTATCACTTCCCCTCATCCTACCCTTCTCCCCCGGGGAGAAGGGATGTTTGTTTTTCCTTATTCACGCTGCTCCTCCTCCGGATCATCTTTCCCCCCCTTCTTCTCCAAGAGCTTTTTCCCGATGATGGATCCGATGGCGCCGCCGATGATCACGCCGGCAATCAGTCTATCCATCCGCCCGCGTTTCTTCTTTCGTTCACGGCGAAAAGGCCACATAAAGACAGTATACCTTGATATGGAAGGTGTTGGGAGGGCGACTAGGTGCGGTAAATTGAGAATGAAAAATGGAGAATGGAAAATTTCCATCACTTTCCATTTTCAATTCTCCATTATCAATTTTATGATCCTGCTTTTTGTGGAGCCTTCTCCCGTTTATGTTTTGACCCAATGTCCTCCCCCCACATTCTTTGCTACACCTTTTAATTCAAGCAACGTCAGCGTTGCATTCACGGAGGCAACGGGAAGATTGACCCGGAGCGTTATATCGTCCTTCGCTTGTGGCATGGTGGTGAGCGCGGCGATCACTTTTTCCTCTTCCTCCGAAGCCGGCTGATAGTGGGAGCGCGCGGGGGATTCCGGCGTGATGACGCCGCACGCTGCGAGCACATCTTCCGGCGTACGCGCGAGATGTGCGCAGCCTTTTACGATCAGCTCATGTGTTCCGCTGAAGTTCTGATCGAAGACTTGTCCGGGAACCGCAAAGACTTCGCGGGCATAGTCGAGAGCGAGATCTGCCGTGATGAGGGAGCCGCTATCCGAACTTGCCTCGAGAACGATCGTACCCATGGAAAGTCCGGCGATGATCCTATTGCGTGCGGGGAACGTGAATTTGCCCGGTGGAACGCCCGGCGGGAATTCGGAGAGAAGAAGGCCGCCTTTTGCGAGAATCTCTTCTGCAAGAGATGCATTTACAGGAGGAAATATCGCGTCAATGCCATTCCCGAGCACGGCAATGTGCTTCCCTCCGGCAGCGATCGTTTGCCGGGCAACCTCCGCATCAATGCCGATCGCGAGTCCGCTCACGGTGACGAGTCCGGCTCGTACCATCCCCTGCGTGAAGAGTTCCGTGACGCGCTTGCCGTAGCTGCTCATCGCGCGTGTTCCCACAAGTGCGATGGATGGCTCTTGCAGAAGATCACTATTTCCCTGATTAAACAAAAAGATTGGTGGATCATGAATTTCTCGCAGGCGTTCGGGATATTCTTTATCTTCGATCGAAAGGAATTGAATATTCTTTTCCCGGAGGGATGCCGCAAATGTATCTGCATTGAATGTGGATGCGAGCTCGAGCGTGCGGCTGACAGTATCCGGTTTGCATCCAAGCTGCATGAGCATGTTTGCATCCAGCTTTTTCCATGCTTCTTCGAGTGTGCCAAATTGGGCGAGCAGCGCGTCGTAACGCCGCTTCGTGAGAAGATTGAGGGATGCCCAGGCGAGAGCGGCTTTTGGGTGCAGGGAGGGAAGTATATCAAACGATTTCCACACCTTCACCCTGAGTGACTTCCCCCAGCAGATAGCTTCCCTGCGCCTCCCGAAGCGCCGTTTCTTTGTTTAGAGGATCGAGAACAAGAAGCATCCCCACCCCCATGTTCAATGTTGCAAACATATCCTCATCAGGGACCGCTCCCTGTTTCTGAATCAGTTGGAAAATAGGCAAGACCTTGATTGCATTTTTCTCAATTTTTGCGCCAAGTCCTTCCGGCAGAATGCGCGGGAGATTTCCGGGGATGCCGCTTCCCGTGATGTGAGCGACGCCCTTGAGTCCAATGGAATCATGAAGTTTGCGCACAAGGCGCGAATATTCCGTGTGAGGTTTGAGGAGTGCTTCTGCGAGAGAGCATCCGAGTTCCGGAAAATGCTTCGTAATGTCCAATTTTGCATCGTCCAAAAGTACCTTCCGCGCAAGCGAGTAACCATTCGTATGGAGGCCATTGCTTGGGAGAGCAATGAGAACGTCTCCCTTCTGTATGTCGTTTCCCGTGATCATACTGTCGCGATCGGCTACACCGATCATGGCTCCCACAACG
The DNA here is from genome assembly GCA_964365905.1 of uncultured Candidatus Peribacteria bacterium. Lineage (GTDB taxonomy): Bacteria > Patescibacteriota > Gracilibacteria > Peribacterales > Peribacteraceae > CAYIRQ01. The sequence continues at coordinate 2,790 of CAYIRQ010000057.1, read as the reverse complement.
TCGTGCGATCCCTCTGCATACACCTGCGGCATCTCGGCGGTTTCTCCGCCGATGAGCACACAACCAAGCGCCTTGCAGGCGCGGCTCATACCTGCAACGATCTCTTCGATCGTCGAGGGATTGAGCCTGCTTGAAGCGACGTAATCGAGGAAGAGCAGGGGAGCAGCGCCCTGGCAGACGAGATCATTCGCGCAGTGATTCACGATGTCTTCACCAATGCCGTCCCATTTCCCCATGCGTTCCGCAACGAGCGTTTTTGTCCCAACTCCATCAATGGTTGCAAGGAGTGTTGGTTCTTTCATGTTTTTGAAACTGGAAACATCGAGTGCTCCCGCGTATGCGCCGACACCCGCAAGCACATTTTTCGTATACGTGCTCACAACATGCTTTTTGAGCCGTTCTACGGCTTCGTCACCGCGACTGATATTCACGCCGGCATCTTCGTAACGGGTCATTGCTTGCATAGTAGCAAATTTGCTTCTGTGGCATGGGCATCTTGCCCATGCAGCACGGACTAGAAGCCCGTGCCACTAGCAGCGCAATTCCTCAATTGCCTTTGCACGATCCTTGCTTCCAAAAATCGCACTCGCGGCGACAAGGTTCGTCGCGCCGGCTTCCCTGCAGAGTTTTGCAGTGCGCGCATCGATGCCGCCGTCAACCTGAATCATCACGTTGGGGTGCTGCAATCGGATATCTCTTATCTTCGGGAGGACGCTCTTGATGAACCGTTGACCGCTATACCCCGGATTGACGGTCATACAGAGCACGAGATCAACATCCATTGTTTGAATGATGTCGTGGTGGCTTTCCGGATTCACGGCAATGCCCGCTGTGCAACCTTTTCTCCGAATCGCCTCTACAAGTGCCATTTGGTCTGCTTCCCCTGGCACAGCTTCCGCATGAAACGTGATGTTTTTTGCCCCCACCTTCACAAATTCCCCAATGCGATCCGCGGGATTGCTCACCATGAGATGAATATCAAGGGGCAGTTTCGTTTTGAGATTCTTCAGGAGTGGTGCGCCGAAGGTGAGATTGGGAACGAAATGTCCGTCCATCACGTCCACTTGAAGCCAATCTGCACTTGCGACTGAGTCAACCTCGTCTTGAAGATGAGTGAGGTCGGCGGCGAGGATGCTTGGGGTGATGAGGATCTTGAGCATTGTTGGAAGTGTAGCACTGGGTGTGAAGGGATGAAGAGGATGAGAGGACGAAGAGGATAAGAGGAATCGCTCGGTGGAGTTTCTTCTCCTCCTCTCCTCTTCTTATTCCTCTCCTTCTCCATATGGGTATCCATCCAATTCATGGAGCTGCTTCACGCGCCTTTCATGGCGGCCTCCGTCGAAGGGTGTTGCGAGGAAGGCATCGACGATGTTCGCAGCTTCCGCATGATCCACGGTGCGTCCCCCGAGGCAGAGCATGTTCGCATCGTTATGGCCTCTCGTGAGCTTCGCATCCTCGATAGTCGCACAACGTGCTGCGCGGATACCGGGCACTTTATTTCCCGTCATCGCTTCTCCAAAACCGCTTCCCCCGAGGAAGACACCGGGAATCTTCTCTGAGAGCATTACCCCGGCCACCCTCTCCCCGATTGCGGGGTAATCCACCGGTTCCTCGGAAAACGTTCCCTCATCAATCACATCGATGTCCTGCTGCATGAGATGTTTCTTCAATGCTTCCTTGAGCTTGTAGCCCGCATGGTCTGCGCCGATGACGACGCGTTTCTTTTCCATCGTGCCGGAAGTGTATCATGAGGGACGTGTTCCTCACCTACAGTCTCCATGCGCTGCCATGGGACATCATTCTTATCGTGCTCCTCAGTGGAGCGGCACTGCTCGGGCGACAATCTCTCCGGTGGGCACGCGGTTCTGCGCAGTCGCGACTGCAGCGGTACTGTGCGTACAGCGGCTTCATGGGCTCCTGCCTTGCGATCCTCATCCTCCTCTATGGCTCCTTCGTTGAGCCGCAGCTCATCACGGTGACGGAGCGCAGAGTGACACTCCCTCTCAACCCCGGAGAGACACTGCGCATCGCAGTCCTCTCGGACATGCACGTCGGACCGTACAAGGGCAGACGGTACCTTGCCCGTGTGGTGGAGAGGGTGAATGCGCTGGAGCCCGACTTCGTCTTCCTGCTCGGAGACTTCATTTTCTTCGAGTACGACCCGGTGGATGATCTCTCTCCTCTGCGGGATCTCCATCCGCGCTACGAAACCTATGCGATCATGGGGAATCACGAGCACGGTTGCTATACGGAATCACCCCTTGAGCGCCTCCTCGGGGGTGGATCTGATCATTCCCTTCCCGTCCGACGCGCGCTCGAGCGAAGCTCTGTCACGGTGCTTCGCAACGAGTGGAAGGAAGTGCAGACCGAGGGAAGACCAGTATTCATCAGCGGCGTGGATGATCTCTGCAGTCATCATGACCGCATTGGCGATGTCGTTCCTGAACTTCAAAGACGTTCTGTCCTCATTCTCCTTGCCCACAGCCCCGATGTCATCCTCGAAGGGGAAGCGAAGCGCTACCACCTGATCCTCGCGGGTCATACCCATGGTGGCCAAATCCGACTTCCATTCATTGGTCCTATTCCGCCGCTCCCCACGCAGCTTGGGAGGAGATACGATCAGGGTCTATTCCCAGTCGATGCAAACACGACCCTCGCGATCACGCGCGGCATCGGCGAGAGTGGACCGCGTGCGCGACTCTTTGCAACACCGGAGATTCTTCTTTTGCAGGCGCGAGGAGAGGCCTTGTGAACTATACATGACGACAGAATTCGGAATAAATTCCGTAT
>CAYIRQ010000056.1:0-9661 GCA_964365905.1 uncultured Candidatus Peribacteria bacterium | reverse complement strand
TAGAGCCCCATGTCCTGCTGCAGATCTTCGCGAACGTGCGGGTGGTACCAAAAGATTCCCTCATCGGGAACTTTGACGGTGTAGGTGAAGCTCTGCCCCGGCTCGATGGCTTCCTGTGTCACGCCTGCCGCTCCGTCGAATTTGTTTTCCAGCCGGATGCCGTGCCAGTGGACGGTCGTCGGGACGTCGATGTTGTTTGCCACATTCACCGTGAAGGTTGAACCCTGTGTCACTTTGAGTGTCGGTCCGGGAAACTGACCGTTATATGCATAGAGCGCGAAGTTTTTCCCATTGATCGATGTGCGAACGAGCTCAGGATTGAGCGTGATCGTGTCGCCGTCTTCTACTTCCATGATGCTCATTGGCTTCGCCTCGGGAAGTTGGCCGATATCTTTGTCCCGGGCAGGGAGGAAAGAACTTTGCATCATTCCTCCGCCACCGCGCATCATGCCGGATGGCATGCCGCCCTGTTCCTGCGAAGTGCCACTCTGGGCGCACGCTGTGAGGAGGAAGGTTCCGAGGAGAATGAAGTGGAATTTCATACAAGGGGGGTGAAAGATGATAGAGGAGGGGGCTTTCTAGAGGAGTTTCTGCCAGCTTTGTGCGTTATCCGTCGACTTGTAGAGCACGTGGGCTTTACTAAAGGAGTAAAGGATCGCCGGGTTCTTCGGGTCGAGCGCGAGGTAGTAGGGGATATCGGCGTTCGGGAGGCGGCCAATTTCCTCGAGGGCGAAACCGCCTTCGGGGTTACGCGATGCTCTCATAAATCCGTGGTCCCTCGTTGCGAGGACGAGGGCACCGTTTGATTCCACTTCAAGATCAAAGATCGCGTCACTCGCGAGTTCCGGAGCAATGCTCGTGAAAGATTCCCCTTGATCCGTGCTCATGAGGAGATCGCCAATCGAACCGAAGTAGACGACGTTTTCATCCCTCGGATCACCTGCGAATGCGAGAATCTCCGGTGGTTGCTTGCTGAGCACTTCCCAGGTTTTTCCCTGATCGAGTGAGCGGTGGACTCTTAGCCGGTACCAGCCGTAGATGTGATCGGGGTTCGCCGGGTGCACCATCATGGCATGGAAATCGGCGGGGCCTTGGGGATTTCCGTTGTGAATTTTCGTCCACGTTTTCCCTCCATTCGTTGACTCAAGGACACCGAGGTTGCCGCCTCTCCGTGGATGACCGCTCGAGAAGAGGACGTTCGGGTCGCTTGGGTGCGGCGAGAATCCCATGAAATCATCGCGGCTGCCGCCGACTCTCTGAAGCTCATGGTCATTCTGCAATACAAAGAGACCGTCATGCGTTGCAACGTACAGACGGCTTGAGTCTCCGCGATCGACCGCGAGGCCGTGGACGTGGGTATCTGCGAGGGATACGGGCCCTTCGCCACTGCACGCTGTGAGGAGGAGGGGGAGGAGAAGGCCGATGGCGATGGGGAGGAAGCGGGAGTGCATGGATGGGGGTGGGAATGTTGTGCAGCGTGTGCTCATTCCATTGTACCGTTAGCCGCCACCAGCCGTTCCCGGATCATCGTGAAGAGCACGGGGAGCACGAAGAGCGCCAGGAAGACGGATGTCGTGAGGCCGGTGGCAACGACCAGGGCGAGCGGGCGCTGCACGTCGGCGCCGGGGCCGGAGGAGAAGAGGAGAGGCAGCAAACCGAACACCGAGACGAGCGCCGTCATGAGGATGGGGCGGAGGCGCCTCGTCGCTCCTTCGATCACCGCTTCCCGAATGCCGTCCCGGGTGACGGGTTTCGGTTCCACATGCTCCTCGTACTCACCCTCAATGAGCGGGAGGCCGAAGCGTTCGCGGAAGGCGTTCTCCAGATACACGACGATGAGCGTCCCCGTCTCCACGGCGTTGCCAAAGAGGGAGATGAAGCCGACCCAGACGGCGACGGAGAAGTTCATGCCGCCGAGGAAGAGCGCGAGCACGCCGCCGACGAGACCGAGCGGGATCGTGAGGAGCACCATGCCGGTGAGCCAGACGTCGCGGTACGTGAAGTACAGGAGCGCCGTCATCAGGAGGAGCGCGAGCGGCACCACAACGAGGAGGCGCTTCGCCGCCCGCTGCTGGTTCTCATACTGGCCGGACCATGCGTAGGTATATCCCCGTGGCAACTCCAAGGTCTTCCGCAGGGTTTCCTCCGCTTCCTCCACGAAGGAGCCGATGTCACGTCCACGGACATTGGTCTGCACGATGGCGCGGAGGATGCCGTTCTCGCTCTGGATTTCGGCGGGACCGTCCACAGTCCTGATCGTGGCGATGCTGCCGAGGAGCACGGTGGTGCCCCGGCTGCCCATGAGCGGAAGGGAGCGAACGTCCTCCAAATCCTGGCGGTATGCCTGCTCGAGGCGGACCTCCACGCCGTAGCGCTCGCGACCCTCGATGGTGCGGGTCACGAGTTCCCCCCCGACGCCTGCGGAGATCATCGTGAGCGCCTCGCCCTTGGCGATGCCGTGCTGCGCGAGGAGTTCTTCCCTGAAATCAATGTCGAGGTACCGGAGTCCCATGGTGCGGATTGCCGCCGTATCCGCGGCGCCGGGGATGCCCGTGAGGATCTCCTCGATCCGGATTGCGAACTCTTCGAGACGGACGGGGTCTTCCCCGAAAATCTTCACCCCGAGTTGCGTGCGGACGCCGGTCGTGAGCATGTCAATGCGGCCGATGATCGGCTGCGTGAAACCGTTCCAGACGTCTTTGAATTCCAGGGCGCCGTTCATCTCCGCGATGAGCCTGTCCCGCGTCATACCGCGGCGCCACTCGCTCCGGGGCTTCAGGGTGATGAACGTCTCAAACATCGCGAGCGGGGAGGGATCGGTGGGAGTCGTGGAGCGGCCGGCCTTGCCGACGACCATGGCGACTTCCGGAAATCCCGCGATGATCTTGTTCGTTGCGAGCAGGATTTCCTGCGCGCGCTCCTCGGTGACGTCCGGCACGGTGATCGGCATGTACCAGAGGCTGCCTTCGTCGAGTGGCGGCATGAACTCCGAGCCGATGTTCATGGTGACGAGGAGGCCGGCGATGCCCAGCGCTCCTGCGATGCCGAGGACGGTTCGCCGCTTCCGGAGCGCCCATTCCAGCGCCGGACGATATATGTTCTGGAGAAAACGGACGAGGGGAATCTGCTCATCGGCGCGCAGAGCGCCGCCGAGGAAGAAGACGCACAGGATCGGCACGAGGAACACCGCAGCGAGCAATGCCCCCGCCATGCCGAAAACATTCGTGAAGGCGAGCGGCGAGAAAAGTTTCCCCTCCATCCCCTGCAGAGCGAAGATCGGCGCGAAGGAGAGGATGATGATGAGCATGGCCGGAATGATGGGCCTGGCCACTTCCAGCGTCGCCTCCGTGATGCACCGGAGGCGCTCGGCCACCGAGCGCGGAGGATGTCGCGAGAGCCTTGCGAAGACGTTTTCACAGATGACAATATCGGCGTCCACCATGGCGCCGATCGCGATGATGATGCCGCCAAGACTCATGATGTTGCTCGGGATTCCCGCGAGGTACATGAAGATGAACGTGATGAGGATGCCGACCGAGAGTCCGGCTGCGATGATGAGCGTGCTGCTCACGTTCCAGAGGAAGAGGCCGAGGACGACCGTGGTGATGATGATCTCCTCGAACAGCGCCTCCCGCACGGTCGCGATCGCCCCGCGAATGAGCGTGGATCGGTCGTAGAACGGGCGGATGGTCACTCCTTCGGGGAGCAATGGCATGAGGCGCGGAATCTCCTTCTTCACCGCTTCGATGACCGCGAGCGGGTTTGCTCCATAGCGCATGACGACGACGCCGCCGACTTTCTCCTCCTCCGCATCCGCCAGAATCGCACGGCGGAAGAGTCCGGAAACGCGCACCTCTCCAACCTCCTCCACGATGAGGGGCATGCCGTCGGCCTTCCTCCCGATGACCGCGCTCGCGATGTCGGAGGTTCCCTGGAAGAATCCGATGCCCTGGATCGCGACTTCGCGCCCGCCCGTATCCACGACCTTTCCGGAGACATTGTTATTCGCGGCCCTCAGGGTTTCCATGACCTCCATGATGCCGATGTCGTACTGCTCGAGCTTCTTCGGATCCAGAATGACCTGATACGTTTTCACGTAGCCGCCGATGGAGGAAACCTCCGCGACGCCGGGAAGGCTCTGGAGGCCGTACCGGACGATGAAATCCTGCATGCTCCGGAGTTCCGTCAGCGTGTGGCGGTCGCTCTCGAGCGTGTAGAGGAAGACGTGGCCGACGCCGGTGGCGTCAGGGCCGAGAATGGGCGTGACGCCGGGAGGCAGTTCCGCCTGGATGAGCCGGAGGCGTTCCGAAACGCGGTCCCGCGCAAAGTAGATGCCGACGTCGTCCTCGAAGATCACGGTCACCATCGAGAGTCCGAGCATGGAGGAGGCGCGGATCGTGCGGACGCCCGCGAGCCCCTGCATGCTCACCGTGAGGGGATAGGTGATCTGATCTTCCACGTTGCGCGGCGTCTGTCCCATCCACTCCGTCATGATGATGACCTGGTTCTCTGAGAGGTCGGGGATGGCGTCCACCGGCATGCGGAACATGGCGATGACGCCGATGACGGCGACGATGCCGAAGGCGGCGATGGTGATGACGCGGTTCCGGAGCGCCGACACGATGAGGGTGTTGATCATGGGAGTGTGCGGGAAGGAGATGCGGCCTCCTCACCCTCTCGCTCTTCTTCCGCATTGCCAGCAAAGAGGAGGGGAGATGCGAGCACGATTCTGCTCTCGATGGTGATCAGCCCGGTGATCTCGGCGAATTCGCCGTCCTCGGCGATGACGGAGACGGTCACTGCCTCCGGTGCAGCGGAGTCCTTCGGGAGGATCCAGACGAAGTTTGCGTCCTCCTTGCGTTTGATGGCGGTGGCCGGCACACGGAAGACCGGGCGATCCTCATCCGTCAGACGCACCCGCACGCTGGTCCGGTGCGGCAGGCGGACGTCCTCCGGAAGGCGCGCCTGGATCATGACGATGTGCGTCTCGGCGTCCACCTGCGGACTCTTGCGCGTGACGACGGCTTCATACGTTTCTTCCTCATCGGATTGCCGGAAGAACCGGACGGTATCGCCCACGTTTACGGCGGAGAGGAGGTTCTCCGGAAGACCGAATTGAATCTCCGCTTTCGCTTTCTTCGCGAGACTCGTCGGCACATTCGTGAGCTCGAAGACCGGATCGGACGGCATGACGATCTGCCCTACCTGGATGAAGCGCTTGGCGACGATGCCCGTGAACGGGGAGAGAATCTGGCGGTTGCCGCTCTGTGTTGTTTCCATTCTCAGTTCCGCATCGGCGATGTGCACGCCCTGCTCCGCAAGCCTCACCATCTGCTCCTGTTCGGAGGCGACGAGGGAGAGTTCCTCCTCCATGGTCTTGATCTCCGCAGCGAGAAGCTTTGCCTCGTTGCTGCGCGCTTCCTTCGCCTCGTCACCCTTCGACGAAGCGCGGCCCCTTGGGGCCGCGTCGGAGAAGGGTGCCCTGAGCGAGCCGAGCGAGTCGAAGGGCACCGACCGCTCAGGGTCTCGCAAGCGCGGGGGCTCTGCCCCCGCGTTGCTTTGACGGAGTTTGGCGGCGAGTTCCGGTTCGCTCACGCGGAGTTCCTTCTCCATGAGGAGGGCGGTCTGCCACTTCTCCTTTGCTTCGAGGACCGTTGTCTGGACGTCGTGGATCTCTTCCGTCATGTCCGCGGGGTCAACGGAAACGCCTCGTCCGTGCAGAGGGATCGGCGTCAGGCCCGTGGATGCGATGAGCGCGTGCATGGTGGGAAACACTTCCTGTGATGCCGCGAAGAGTGACGACATGAGAGTCTCTTTCTCTTCGCCTCCGGCTCCTGCATAGGCATCCTCGAGATTTTTCATGACATTGAAGAGAGGAATGATGTCGTAGCGTGTTTGCCTCCGGATAATGCCGAGTTCAGGAAGGATATGCTGTTCCTGCAGACGGATGTCCGTGCGGGAGTTCGATCCCAGAAGCAGTCGTTCGATCGTCTGCCGCGCGCTTCGGAGCGTCACGAACGCCTGGTCCCGCATCTGCTCGACGTTGACTGCGGCGAGCGCGAGGCGTTGGATCATGCCCTCCTGTTCCCGCAGGGCCACCGCCAGCGCTTCGCGCTTCTCATCGATCTCCTGCCTCGTTTTGTTCAGCGATTGCTGCGCAACCTTCTGCGTCGTTTCGTACTCCGCTTCCACTTTGGATTTCTCCGCCTTCTTGCGGGCGATAGCCGCTGCGCTCTCTCCCTCGACGCCTTTCGGGAGGAGGAGGGCGACCACCTGCCCTTTCTTCACAGAGTCGCCGATATCCATGTAGATGTCTTCCACGATGCCGTCGCGGCGGGGGTAGATGTTCGCAGTTTCGTTCGAGATCACCGTGCCAAGGAGGACGACGGTGGAGGCGCCGTTCACGAGTGCGGGGCTCACGGTGGTGAAGAGGGCAGAGTTGTCTCCCGCTTCGGCGGATTCCCTCCCCACACTGCCGGATTCGGCGAGCGCTGGCGGGAGGGGATCATTCGCCGCCACGGCGACGATGAGGATGAGGAGGAGCGAGACGAGCATGACGGAAGATCCGGCAAGCAGCGGGCGTTTCCTGGCGAATGCCCAGGAGGTCTGCGCGAGGTTCTTCAGGCGCGGGCGCGCGGCGAGCGCCAATGCAGCGATGCATTGTTTTCCGCGCTGGACGGTGTTGTCAGGTGTGGGGTTCATGGTGAGGGAGGGAAATGGGAAAAGTGGCTCATTCATCCTGTTTGATCATGGATTTGTGCTTCCCTACATTCATGTTCATGCGGGCAGCCGCTTTCTTCTCTTTGCGAAACTGTTCCACAGTGAGGCCGTACTCGGCCGCCTGTTCCTCTTCGGTCATCGTTGCTTCGGAGGCGCAACCGGCGAGAAGAAAGAAGAAGAGAACAAGGAGTGGGAGGCGGAGGGCGGAGAGGAAGGGTTTCATAGAGGGGAGAAAAAAAAAGAGGGAACATCGAAGAGCGCACATGCAAAACGCCCGCGCGTCTTGCGCATGCACAGAGGCCGCCGGGCTCTACACCCGGAGGACGATGGTTTGCAGCAGCGCGGTTTCCGGCGAAGCACCGGTGGCAGGCACTCTCTGTTTCACGATAGATCCTTGTGCGATCTGTGCGAAGGCCGCAGGCAGGAGTGCAGTGGGAACCGCAGGGGCGAATTTCTCGGTCACTCCGGCGGACGTGAGGAGCTTTTCCTGTTCTCCGGCGTGGTCAACGCACTGCTCGCAGGGGGCATTTTTCTCCTCATGATCCGTTGCCATCATTCTCCCGTGCGGCATTTTCTCATGCATGGCGGTGTTCCTGTCATCATCCGCTGCCGGCAGGGCGCCGATCTGCATCGGGCAGGCGACGGCGAGGAGCGCCATGAGGAGGAAGGGAACGAGAGTGACGGGCATTGAACGCATGGGCAGCCTATAGCATAGCGGAGACGGAGGGGGGGATCAAGAGCTGATCTTGGCAAAGAGGATGAAGAGGCCTGTGAAGATCGCTGTCATCACGAGGGGCGCGAGATCCGAGAGCCAATTTCTCCTCTCCGGATGGAATCCCCTGAGGAGCAGGGAATTTGTGACAACAGAGACCGAGCTCATCGCCATCGCGAGTCCCGCGAGCTCCGGGCGCAGGACGAGACCCATGAACGCAAACGCACGGGCGGCGATTGGGATACCGATCACGTTATAGAAGAGCGCGAAGAACATGTTCTGCTTGATCTTCGTGAGCGTCGCGCGACTCAGGCGAATCGCGCTGACGACGTCGCGGAGATCATTCTTCACGAGGATGACGCCCCCCGTTTCCATCGCGACGTCGGTTCCGCCGCCCATCGCGATCCCGAGGTCCGCTTGCGCGAGCGCCGGAGCGTCGTTGATGCCATCGCCGACCATGGCGACCTTTTTCCCAAGAGCTTGAAGTTTCTTTATTTCATTCGCTTTCTCTTCCGGAAGGACTTCCGCAAGCACATCATCAATGCCTGCTTGCAACGCAATGGCGTGTGCAGTGCGTGCGTTGTCCCCTGTGATCATGATCGTCCTCAGTCTCATCTTCTTGAGTGTTGCGATTGCTTCCTTCGATGTTTCTTTCAGGGTGTCTGCGACGGCGATGAAACCCACGAGAGACGGCCTTTCGGCCGTCTCTACGGCGAGCGTCATCACGGTTTTTCCCTGTGTTTCCAGCTCCTGTAGGGGCACGGCATGCCGTGCCCCTACATCAATGCCAATCTTCTCCATGAGCTTCCTGTTTCCGAGAAAATACTTTTTCCCCTCAATCACGCCTTCCACGCCGTGGCCGGGGATGGCTTTGAATTCCTCGATATGCGCTTCGCCCTTCGGGCTCGCGCTACTCGGGGTGACACCCTTGGTTTTGGCATAATTGAGGATCGCGTCCGCAAGGGGATGCTCGGAACCTCGCTCGAGGGATGCGGCGATGCGGAGGATTTCCCCCTCTCCCTTTCCCTCTCCCGCGGGGAGAGGGGAGGGTGAGGGGAGAGCAACGATATCTGTGACCTCCGGTTTCCCTTTGGTCAGCGTTCCTGTTTTATCGAAAACAACGGTATCAATTGCGCGAGCAGCCTCCAGTGGTTCCCCACCACGAATGAGAATGCCGAGCTCGGCGCCTTTTCCCGTTGCGACCATGATACCTGTCGGCGTTGCAAGACCGAGCGCGCAGGGGCAGGCGATGACGATGACGGAAACGAAGGCGAGGAGGGCAAAGGTGATCGTTTGTCCGAGGAGCAACCAGATGATGAGCGTCAGGATGGCAATGCCGATCACCGCAGGAACAAACCACGAGGAAACCCAGTCCGCGAAATCCTGAATGGGCGCCTTGCTTCCCTGCGCATCCTCCACGAAGCGGATGATCTGCGCGAGGACGGTATCCGATCCCACCTTCTCCGCACGAAATTCGAAACTGCCGTGGATATTCATCGTTGCGCCGAACACCTTGTCTCCCCCTTTTTTCTCCATCGGAATGCTCTCGCCCGTCAGCATGGATTCATCGACGCTGCTTAAGCCCCTGAGGATCATTCCATCCACCGGAATTTTCTCGCCGGGGCGGACGACGACCGTGTCACCGGCTTTTACCTCTTCCAGAGGAACATCCACAGCTTCGCCATTACGGAGAATTCTCGCAGTCTTCGCCTGTAATCCGGCAAGTTTCTCGATCGCCGCGCTCGTTGCGCCCTTTGCGCGCGCCTCCAACCATTTCCCGAGGAGGACGAACGTGATGAGGAACGCCGCAACCTCGAAGTAGAGATCCTCATGAGCGCCGATGATCGTCCCTGTTTCCCGTATGTGGATAGCAAGGTTCCAGAGACTGTAGAAGTATGCGGTGGATGTGCCGATCGCGATCAGGCTATCCATGTTGAACGTCTTCATCTTCAGAGCCGACCACGTTGAGTGGTAGAAATCCTTCCCGAGCCAGAATTGAACGGGGGTTGCGAGGATCAGGGACACGATGCCCATCCAGGGCATGAATACATCGTGAACTTTTGAGTGCGGGAGGAATGTGAGCACCATGTAGCCGAACATCGGGAGACTGAGCGTGAGCCCGATCCAGAATTTTCTCCGATACGTTTCCATCTCCGTTTGTCTGCGCTTCCGCTCCGCATCCCGATCCTGCGCTCCGGCAGGGCTCGCCCCGTAGCCTGTTGCTTGTAT
>CAYIRQ010000055.1:0-9666 GCA_964365905.1 uncultured Candidatus Peribacteria bacterium | reverse complement strand
TTCTGCAGGTGCAACTGTAGACAACCACCGAAGAATCCAAAGCAACACAAGTGGAATCACGATCATCTGCAGCACCGGCGTGAGTCCGACGGGAAAAAACGGAAGGATGGGCATTGCGTCCGTATACGACCATCGATGCTCAAGGAGCGCTCGGAGCTCGATGATGACCGCGAAGAGGGCTCCGACGAAGGAAGGCAGAATCCAGGTCGCCGGGTGACGGAACGTTTCTTTTTTTTCGAGAAACTGAAGATCGCGGTGCACAAGGGCAAGCACAAAGTACAGGAGCAACATCATGGAGAGATCCCCTGTCAGAGTCGCCTTGAGGCAGATCGGGAAGTGCTGCACAAAGGACTCGAACCCGGCAAAGAGCGGCGCCTGCGCGTTCTCCCATATGAGATGGAGAAAAAAACCGCTGAGGAGATAGAGAAGAAAAAATGTCATGGAGGACAGAGAAAGCATACGACATCGCGCGAAATCGTGCTATCATCCGCGCAACATGAGTAAAATATCAGCGTGTGTGTCATATTCGATTGCTCTGTGCCTCCTGCTTGTTTCGTTTGCTCCGACGCTCCATGCGCAGGAGAATGCTGCGGGCGAGCAGACTCTGCGATCCCTCTATACCTCTCTCGCGCGCTATCCCGGCGACGCCTATCTCGAAAAACGCATCGCGGAGGAGCGGGAGCGTATTCGCAGCGTCTTTGAAAAAGAGGTACAGGACATCATTGATGCCGCTTCCGCGGAGAATCAGGAGCAAGGAGGGGCTGCGGACCTTCCCACGGCACTGGACCGCCAACTCAAGCTCGTATCCACGCTGGAAGAGCGACGACAGGAGGCGGCGGTGGACCTCGATCTTCTCGCCGAAGAGGAGAAGAAGTATTACCTCGAACCCTCCGCGGGCACGGGAGCCGTCGAGGAATATCGGCTCACACAAAATCACCCCGAGCTCCAGGCGAAGAAAGCCATGCTCGAGGAACGGATCACAGCACTCAACGCCGCTCTTCCACTGCAGAATGATCGCTTGAGCAAGCTCCGGACGCAGTACCGCCTGGAACAATTTGCCGTCTTCATTCAGATCGGCATCACGATCACCACCATCGTTCTCATCGTCGCTCTTGAACGCCTGATCCGGAAAAAGTTACTCTCGCGGATCAAAACGCACACGAGCCGCTATCTCGCGACGAAATTTTTCACCGTCACGGTCTACACCGGTGCCGCCGTCTGGTTCCTGAGCAAGTTCTTCTCGGAACATCCCAATGTCATCGCATCCTTCGCAATCGTGGGCGCCGGTCTCGCGATCGCGCTGCAGGATGTCGTGAAAGATATCGTCGGCTGGCTCATTATTCTCCAGAAACGACCGTTCTCGCTCGGGAATCGCATCGCGATTGGGCCGTACACGGGAGACGTCATTGACATCGGCCTGCTCCGGACGATGCTCCTCGAAGTCGGCACCACGCCGCTCGACGCGCTTGAGCGCACCGGCAAAACACTGACCGTGCCGAACGCGCTCGTCCTCACGCACCAAGTCCTGAACTACAACACGACATCGGATTTTACGAGGGCGGAACTCATGGTCACGGTGACGTACGAGAGCGACTGGAAAAAGGCGGAGAGGATTCTGCGGGAGGTTCTCCAGTCGGAAACAAATGAATATGCCGAGAAGGAATATCAGCAATCGAAGAAACGCACGTGGCGATTCTACGTGAAGACGGAACCACGGACCCCGCAGGTCTACATGGATCTCGGCGCGAGCGGCATCGTCTTCACGCTCCGGTTCATCGCGCCGATCGGCATGCGCAGGAACGTCGTCACCGCCATCACCCGGAAGATTCTCGAGCGCTTCGGGAAAGAAAAGTCTCTGGAACTCGCCTACCCGACGACGCGCGTCCTTGCGGATGGCGCCGCGGGCTCCCGGACTGGCGACGGATCCTAGGAAAAAGCTATGCTGTGCGCATGAGCGGCCTCTTTGAAACGCCGGGGATGACGATGCTGCTGACCACGCTCCTCGTGGCGCAATGCCTCTCTCTTTGCTATATGGCGGCGCTCTATTACGAGTTTCGGCACATTCACCGGAAACGCGTTGATATCCTGACTGCACTCGGAAGCGATCGTGCGCGGACGGAAACCGCGCAGGCTCGCGTTCTGGGAACCATCTACGTCACACTCACGCTCCTCTCCGTCGCTTTTACGTCCTTCCTTTTCCTATGGCAACCCCACATTCTGTAAGCATGGAATTCCCGGAGGATGAACGTCTCATTGACGCCTTCGGCACGCACTGGGTGAAGTATGTCATCCCATCGCTCGTGTATGTCCTGCTCCTCTCCGTCAGCGTTCTTCTCTTCATCCTCGCGGAAGTCACCGTTCATCATCTCATGTGGCTTTCGCATGTGTCTCTCTTCCTGGCGCTCTTTCTCTTCCTCCTCGTTCATCACTGGTTCTTCCACCGGCTCCTCAGTGAAGCGATGGTGGACATCATCATCACCTCGAGGCGACTTATGTTCCTCGAATCCAACATATTCTTCCGCGACGATATGCACGAGGTGGCGCTCAATAATATTCAGGGAGTGGAGGCCCACAAGCACGGTCTGCTCCAAAACTTCCTTCACTATGGCTCGCTCTGGTTCGATACGGGCGGGACGTCGCTCGAGGGCGGCAAACTCATTCCGCTCGTCCCTCATCCTCATCACAGAGCGCAGCAGATCACGAACCTGCTTCGATTGAAGTAGGGTTCGCAAATTTGGAGCGGGCGAGGGGAATCGAACCCCCTTCTGAAGCTTGGGAAGCTTCCATAATGACCATTATACGACGCCCGCCTGCTTCCATTATCCATTTTCAATTCTCCATTTTCAATTTCTGAGGGATCACTCAATACCCCTGATCCGCCTCATTCAGATCCTCCACAAGGGGCAGCGGCACGCTGCTCTCGCGCTCGCTGCGGCGGGTCGCGCGCGCGCGCTCCACTTCCGTCTTAAGATCCTTGACGTCGCTCAGGGACCGCGGACGACCGCGGAGCCCTCCTCTCTGCTTCTGAACACGGATGACGGACGCAGTATCCCTCACTTGCTTCCGGTAGGTATCACCGATGCTGCGATAAATCTGCACTCCCTCACCCACCTGCTGAATAGCATTGCGCGTCCGGGGACTGAGGCGTTCATTCCGCGTTTTCCCACTCGGCATGCGTTGCACGTTGAGAAGAAATTCACAGCGTTCCTGGATAGCTTCATCCCGGCCGATGGGGCACCGATCACTTAAAAGATACCGCGCAATGCGACTCTCGAGAGCATCGGAAAGAGGTGCAGAGCCCGGTCCGGTCATGTCGATCTCCTCCACGGGAATAATTTCCATGTTTTCCTCGGGAGCAGCAGAACGTTCATGTTGGTAACCCCGGAAAAAATACGCAACATTTCTCCCGGCTGCTGCTTCCACCATTTGCCCGACACCAAAAGTTGCGAGCAGAACGCCAAGGGAAAGATACATTCTCACATACATCAAAGGGAGTGTAGCACATCTGCGCTCATCGCAACCCCGTCGCTTTCCGCACCCGTTCCATCGTAGCCGCTGCGATCTTTTTCGCTTTCTTCGCTCCCTCCATCATCACCTCTTCCGCATCGGCTTCCTTGAGTGCCGCTCTCTTCGCGCGCATTTCCCCGAAATAATCCATGAATGCTTCAAGCAGCATCTTCTTCGCATCACCATAGCCGAGCCCGCCCTTTCGATATTGCTCCGCGAGGCTTTTTGCCTCTGCAGGACTTAAGAAAAGTTTGTGAAGAAGATAAATCGTGTTTTTGTCGGGATCTTTGGCGTCCGCAACACCCTTCGAATCCGTCACGATTTCGGCAATGGCGCGCCGGATCACTTTCTCACCGGCGAACATCGGGATCGTATTCCCGTAACTCTTGCTCATCTTGCGCCCGTCAGTGCCGGGAACGACGGCAACGTCATCACGGATACGGGCTTCCGGCACGACAAGGGCTCCTTCACCACCTGTGGTGCCCGTCTCGGCGCGGCCGAGCCGCGACGGAAGCGGAGTCGAACCATATCGGTGATTGAATTTCTGGGCGATGTCGCGCGCCATCTCGAGGTGCTGCTTTTGATCTTTGCCCACGGGAACAACGTTCGCGTCGTAGAGAAGAATATCGGCAGCCTGGAGTACCGGGTACGTAAAGAGTCCAGCACTTGCTTCGATCCCCTCCTGCACCTTTTCCTTGTAACTCACTGCGCGCTCAAGAAGTCCCACCGGGGTAACACAGGAGAGAATCCATGCAAGCTCCGTATGCTCCGGGACATACGACTGGAAGAAGAGAATGCCTTTCGAGGGATCAAATCCACAGGCAAGCATATCCTTCGTCAAATTCTGTCGCTGCTTCCGAAGATCATCCGCGTTGTGCATTGTCGTGAGAGCATGCAAATCAACAATGATGTAGATATTTTCTTCTGCTCCAGAAGAGAGTAGATCGATATTCGGCTTCATCGATCCGAAGTAGTTGCCCAGATGGGCATCGCCGGAGGGTTGCATTCCGGAAAGAACGCGCATGGCGAGATTGTAGCGCAGGAGGTTATAGCACAGTAGGCCAGCTGCTATTTTCTCGGGGCCACGGAGGGCATGCTTTGTTGCACCTTATGTGTGTTGCCGTGCTTGAGCAGTCCCAAGTACGAAGCCACGCTCTCATTATTTGGATTCTCTCGCAGTTTTCGGAACATCCTCTTCTTGGTTGCTGTTCGCAGCACTCGATGATCTGGGAAATGCACCCATCCGAGGAAATCTACTCCGGAGGCAACCGTCTTCACTCTGATTTTTCCGGGATGCAGCGAGAGTCGCAACTCCTTCTTCAGAAACGCAACAATGCCGGGAAGTATGCCTTCCAGGTACGTGCGATCCGGATGCAGAATCACAAAATCATCCGCGTATCGGATGTAGTGTCGCGCTTTGAGCTTGCGTTTTACGAACTGATCGAACACGTTCATGTACACATTCACAAAGAGCTGGCTTGTGAGGTTTCCGAGTGGTAGTCCTACGCCGCTTCTTCCATCAATGCAGAAACTGTCGATGATCTGTCCGAGCAACCACAGCGTATCCTCATCGGTGATTCTGCCGCGAAGGATATTCATCAGAATTTCGTGATTGATGTTGGCGAAGAATTTCCGGATGTCGCATTTGAGCACCCATGCCGTGCGCGTGTTGTTCCGGGACACCTGACGCGCGAACTTCCGGAAGCGATCCATCGCCTTGTGCGTTCCTTTGCCCTTGCGACAGGAATAGGAATCGTGGATGAACAGGCGGTCGAAGAACGTGTAGAGCTTCCGGTAGATCGCGTGGTGCACCAAGCGGTCCTGCACGGACGCCTTGTGGATATGGCGCGGCTTGGGGTCGTTGATGCCGAAGGCGTGATACGGACCATGTCGGTATGTTTTCTCCTTCAACTCCCGATGAAGGCAGACAATGCTATCTGTCAGATGCATTGAAAACCGTACAACATCATCCCGATTCCTTTTTCCACGCAAAAATTCCTCCCATGCTGCGAGCAAGTTCTCTATCGAGATGATATTCTTGTAGGGATGAAGCGACCGCCATCCTCTCTCTCTCTCGCAAAGTGCGACGATCGTCCATCGCGTCAAAGAGGGATACCTGATCTGGATGAGGATCGTGCCGCATATTGCGAAGGGAGCACGATACACTATCGGCACCCGGATTGAGAGCACATTCCTCAATCTTCTGGAGCAAACCTATACGGCGTACTTCAGCGCGAAGGAGAAGAAGGCGGATGCGCTGAAGGAGTGCATCTTCACGCTCGATGTCCTGAAGTTCCTCATCTCCGTAGCATGGGAAGGAAAGCTGATCTCCCATAGCCAGTGCGAAGATCTGGCAGTGAAGTTGGAAGAGGTTGGCAAGATGTTCGGCGGATGGAGCAAGAGCCTGGAAAATCCGACGAAGAAAAACCGTGACCTCTGAAGATCACGGAAAGGAAGCACTTGCGGCGACGGAGGACGATCTCATTGTCGAGATTCCACTGGTTGTCTGGATTCGCCCAGTTGTTGTTCAGCCACGTGCCGTCCTCGTTGCGCTTGCAGTTGAAGACGTTCGGGTTGCCGTCGGAATCGGTTCTGTGTCTCGTGCCATCGGGTTCACTGCCCGCCTAGAAAATGAGAACAGGCTGAATCGTACATGCGATCATCAATCGTCCAGCACAGGACACCAAGTCACTCCTTTTTTGAAGGAACATCATGCAAGTCCTCTGTAGAGAGCCTTGACCGTCTACACGCTCAACCTGCATATGACAGTATGGTCTCAGGAAGCCGTAGCCGCCCGATGCAACCAAGCCGATGGAAGGATACCAAAAAATTTTTGTCGCGGAAGCGTCAAAGAGACAAAGTGCCCGAATATCCAAGCGACAAGTGTTTAAGGTTCTAAGCGGCAGACTTGCGGCGACGGAGGACGACCCCAAGGTCGAGAAACCACTGGACGTCTGGACTCGCCCAGCCGTCGTCCAGCCACGTG
This sequence comes from uncultured Candidatus Peribacteria bacterium, assembly GCA_964365905.1. Taxonomy (GTDB): domain Bacteria; phylum Patescibacteriota; class Gracilibacteria; order Peribacterales; family Peribacteraceae; genus CAYIRQ01. The sequence goes on along the minus strand of CAYIRQ010000055.1, from coordinate 3,173 downwards.
CCGACCCCGTCGCGCCCGCAGCTGAAAACGCTCGGGTCGCCGCCGGAATCGGCGATAGGCTGCATACCGATGCAATACCAGTCACCAATGGGCTGGTCTTTATCTGCAAGCCGCTTGTATGGTCCGGTCTCCGGCGGGCAGAACTCGAAACCGAGCTCATGGATGCGCCCCTTTTTCGTCAGGTTGCCCTGCGCATCAAATTCACCGAGTAACTCGCGCGTCGTAGGAATGCTCGTGAATCCCAGATCGCGTACACGCAGACGAACGAGATCGAGGGTCTCCGTTGCTCCCTTGTGCTCCTTGTGGTGCTTGTTCACCGGATCGATGAACTGCTTCTTGTTCCGGAGCATGCTCTTGGAGTACGTGTTGGTCTTTATGCCTGAGTCCTCCAGCGCTTGCTCCAGTACCTCGGCAGTCATTCCTCCAATCTCCAGAGATTCGAGGCGGATGCGTCCTGCGGGGAAGGAGGTGTAGACATGCTCGACGCCTTGCTGATCCAGTAGCTCAAACACTCCTTTTTCGATCTTGCCGATGTACGCTTTGGTATCGCTTCTGATCTCGGCAGGCGACCAGGCGATTTGATCAGGGGCGCAATCGAAGATGATCGGCGTATCCTCTTGCGGATTGCGTTGTCCTCGGATTTCCTCGATGCGGGGATCACGACCTGCATTCTCGTACCCGAACCCTTCAATGCGATTGTCCACTTCGTAGAGGAAGAGCAGATCTTCTTTTGTGAGAGGTTGATTCTGTTTCGTTTTGCGTTCGATAGCGGTAAGGCGCTCCATGTCGGCTGACTTCTTCCGGTATTTCTCCCCATCGGGATGAGAGGAGAGGCGTTTCTCGACAACGTCGCCGATGAAGGAATCGAGGTGCTCGTGCGCCTCGATGCCGCGCACTTCGGCGATGCGATTCGCGGCATCCACCACCATGACGACGCGGGGCACCGTCGGGTTCCCTTGCGCGTCGTTGGAGTAGTAGACATGGAGGGTGTTTTGCTCGAGGTAGCGCCGTGCGGTCGGCTCGCCGCGCAGGCACCACCCCGTGCCGTAATCGGCGATGGAATCGACGAGACGTTTGGGGTCGGATCCTTTTGGATACGTGCGCCACTCTCCCCGTGTCTCCGCTAGGAGGTCTTCGGAGATGGGCTTGAATGCGTCGATGGCAAGCCCGTAGAGCGCCGCGAAATTCTCCACATCGAGGGCCGCGCGGTAGGCCTGCTTTGCGGGTTCCGCGATGTCGTAGCGGGTCGTAAACGCGTAGTTCGCGCTGCCGCCGTACTTTTTTTCCATGTCTTCGAGAATCACGGCGAGAGCTTCCCGGTTGAGTTCCGGAAAGGCGCTCACCGTACCGCGTCCCTCGCGGTTCGTGAACTTCTTTTTGTTCTTATCGAACCTCCCCATTTTGAGGATGCTCCGAAACGTCCAGTATTTCAGCGCATCCGGGTATCGGGCATCGTCGGAGGACAGATAGTCGATCCATGTATCGAGGGAACGTGTCTGGTCGGCGACGAGCGTCTGGGTGAGTTCCGCTGTCAGCGTTGCAGAGATCTCGATGTCGCCGTGCCCCTCCTCGCGGTGCCGCTGCTCTATGGATGCAAAATACGCATCGGGGATCGCATCCGTCTTGACGATGCATTGCTCATGCAGAATACGCTTCAGTTGTTCAATGCCACGCTCCCGCTTCGCGGGGTCGTGGCGATCGAGAATCTCAGCGAAGCGCCCGATGTAGTTTTGTATGAGCGCGGCCGTATCGGAACGGTCGATCTGTTTCCCTGTGCGTTTTTCTGTTCGCATTGCAGCGGATTCGACCGCCTCCCGTTCATTCGGTCGCAGGTTTTTGAGGGGTAAATGCAGGTCAAGGGACATAAGGATATTATGCCATAATATTGTAGCATACGGAAGCCCCAATGTCCCCGCGCGCAGCGGCCCCTACTTCAGCGACACTTTCGCCCCCGCCGCCTCCAGCTTCTTCTTCGCTTCCTCTGCTTCCGCCTTTGGCACACCCTGCTTGATGACTTGCGGTGCGGTATCGACCTTCTGCTTGGCTTCGGAAAGACCGAGGCCCGTGACCTCGCGCACCGCCTTGATCACGGCGATTTTCTGGCCGCCTGCTTCCGTGAGCTCGATGTCGTAGGCACTCTTTTCTTCCGCAGCTTCAGCGGCAGCACCACCGCCCCCACCGGGTGCGGCAACAGCCACAGCAGCAGGCGCCGCGGAAATACCGTATTTCTCCTCCATGAATTTCACGACGTTATTCAGGGAGACGACATTCAGTTTCTCGAGCGAATCAATGAGCGTCTGCTCGTCTTTGGAAAGGGTGACTGTTGGAACCTGTGCTGAGCCTGTCGAAGCAGACATGGGAAGAGTGAGAAAAGAATTAAGAAGTAAGAATTAGGAATTAGGAATGCGATGGAGAAGGTTCTCTTAATTCTTGATTCCTCATTCTTAATTCTTCAAGCGCTCGGGCAAACGCCGAGAGCGGACTCTGACACATTCCTGCAAACTGCACCAAGGGCGACTGGAACATCGCAAGAAGCTTCGCGAGGAGTTCCTCTCTGGATGGAATCTTCCCGAGTTCAACGGCTTCGGCTTTCGAGAGAAGCTTCCCTCCGAGGACGCCGCCGATGATCTTCAGTTTGTCATTTGCCCTTCCCGCTTCGAGCACGGTCTTCGCTCCACTCACTTCATCATCGAAGCTCATGACGAACGCGACCGGTCCTTCGAGAGCGCTCTCGGGGAGCTCCGGCAGTCCCACTTCCTTCGCCGCGATCCGGAAGAGGGTTTTCTTCGCAACTTTCATGAGCGCGTTCTTCGCGAAGAGCTTGTTTCTGAGCTCCGTGACCGAAGCGACCGTGGAACCGCTGAAGTGCGCGAACACGACGGACTTCGCCTTCTTCAGGGATTCTTTGAGAGACGCGACTTGCTGCTGCTTCTGCTGCTTCGTGAGAGCCATAGAATTAAAGGTGGGATGTCATGGTGAGCCCGTCGAACCACAAAGCAAACCTCCCGGACGACCTCAAGAGTGATTCTCATTCTTCACTCCTCAGGTTGTCCGGGAGACCAGCGAGACACACGGCACGAATCAGGAAGCTTCGCAGCCGCTTGACCGATGCTGTATGCCTCGGGAGGACTTACTTTCAGCCCTGCGGGCCTATCGCCTCCGGTCTTCGGACA
>CAYIRQ010000054.1:0-9694 GCA_964365905.1 uncultured Candidatus Peribacteria bacterium | reverse complement strand
CCCCAGCCGCAGAGGCTGGCTCACCAGCCACTACGGCGGCATCACCTCGCCGCCTTCGTTCCTCGTGTACTTCTACCTCGTCGTGAACGCGACGAACAAGTTTGGCGCAATGACCGGCTTCCAGAGCAATCTCGCGGCGGCCGCGGGTCCGATTCAGGAGGTAATGAAAGTCTTCGATCGCTCGGACAAACACATCGTGCCGGATGGGGGTGGAATCTTCCGCGGACTCGAGCGGGAGATTGCGTTCCGTGATCTCCATTTCTCCTACCTGTCCGGAAAAGAGGTGCTCCAGGGACTCACGCTTGAGATTACTCGCGGGAAGATGACTGCGCTCGTCGGCCCGACGGGCGCGGGCAAGACCACCGTCATCAGCCTGTTGCTACGCTACTACGATTGTCCGCCACGCGCGCTCACGCTCGATGGCGTCGATATCCGATCCTTTTCCATCGCATCGCTTCGGGACCACATGGCGCTCGTGAGCCAGGAGGTGCTGCTCCTCCACGACTCCCTGCGACACAATATCGCCTACGGCATCCCCGACGTTTCCGAGGCGCAGTTGCAGGACGCCGTCCGGCGCGCGCGCCTCGAAGAATTCGTACGCAGCCTTCCGCAGGGCATCGATACGCTTATCGGTGACAGGGGCGTGCAGCTTTCGGGCGGCGAGAAGCAGCGCGTTTCGATTGCGCGCGCGCTCCTCAAGGGCGCGGACATTCTGCTTCTGGATGAAGCCACGAGCTCGCTTGACTCCCACACGGAACGATTGATCCAGGAGGCCATCGAGGACGCGATCCGCGGCAAGACGGCGATCGTCATCGCGCACCGCCTTTCGACGATCCAGCATGCCGATCGCATCGTCGTGATCGAGCGGGGACGGTGTGTCGAAGAGGGGACGCTGAATGAACTTTTGTCCAGGAAAGGAAGCTTCGCTTCCTACTGGGAGGAGCAGAAGTTCTCCTGAGGGGCCGCCACTGCTATACTCCCGCGGAATGAAGATCTCTCCACCGAGGGCTCTCATCACGGGCATATCGGGTCAGGACGGTTCTTACCTCGCGGAGCTGCTCCTCGCCAAAGGCTACGAGGTCCACGGCATCATCCGGCGGACGAGCTCCGCGGTCCAGTCGCGACTCGAGCACCTCTACCAGGATCCGCACACGCCCGGCGCGCGACTCTTCCGACACTACGGCGATCTCTCCGATGGCAGCAACCTGAATCGTCTGCTCGAGAAGATCCAGCCGAGTGAGATCTACCACCTCGGCGCGCAGAGCCACGAGCGCGTGAGCTTCGAGATCCCGGAGTACACGGCGGACGTGACGGGGGTTGGGAAGCTGCGTCTGCTCGATGCCATCCGCGAAACGGAGATCCCGGCGAAGCTGTATAACGCCGCGAGCAGCGAGATGTTCGGCAATGCACCCGCACTCCCGATCACCGAGGCGACGGCGTTTCGCCCCTCCTCGCCCTACGCGTGTGCCAAAGTGTTCTCGTACTGGATGACGGTGAACTACCGCGAGTCGTACAACCTCTTCGCCGCAAATGGCATCCTCTTCAATCACGAGTCGCCCAGGCGCGGCGAGACCTTCGTCACGCGCAAGATCGTGAGGGGACTCGCGAAGCTCGCGGCCGGTCACGACGAAATCCTCTACCTCGGCAATCTCGATGCCAAGCGCGACTGGGGGTACGCGCCCGAGTATGTGGAGGGGATGTGGCGCATGCTGCAGGCGGACACGCCCGATGACTACATCCTCGCGACGGGTGAGGCGCACTCCGTGCGGGAGTTCTGCGAGGCGGCGGCGAAGGAATTTGGCATGGATCTCGTGTGGGAGGGAAATGGCGAGAAGGAGGTTGGCAAGGATCGTAGCTCAGGCAAGATCTTGATCCGGATCGATCCGCGCTACTTCCGCCCGACCGAGGTGAATACTCTCCTCGGAAGTGCTGCGAAGGCGAAGAAGGCGCTCGGGTGGGAGGCGAAGGTGAAATTTCAGGAACTTGTCTCCATCATGGCGAGAGCAGAGAAGGATGCGTTCCCGCGTGCATCATGATCCGGGTCGGCATCATTGGTGCGGGCTTCGGCTCCCTCGTCCACGTGCCGGGCTTCCAGCAGGTTGATGGTGCGACAGTTGTGGGAATCGCCTCGCGCGATCCACTGCGAGCGCGCAAGGTTGCCGAAGAGAAGGGGATCGAGCGTGCGTTTGAGTCATGGCGAGATCTCGTCGATGATCCCTCGATTGATGCAGTCAGCATCGCGCTCCCTTCGACCGTGCAGGCGGAGGTCGCGCTCGCCGCGATCGCGAAGGGGAAGGCTGTGCTCTGCGAGAAGCCGCTCGCGGCGGACGCCTCGGAGGCGAAGCGGTTGCTCGATGCTGCAGAGGCAGTCGGCGTCGTCCACATGGTGGACTTCGAATTCCCGGAGTTCCCGGCCATGCAGAAGACCAAGGAGATGATCGATCGAAGTGACCTCGGTCCTCTGCAATCCGTGACGCTCGAGTGGACCCTCTCGACGTGGGCGAATCCGAAGCGACCGTGGGCGTGGCAGTGTGACAGAGCACAGGGAGGAGTGATGCGTGCGCTCGGGATTCACATGCTGAGCTACATCGAGTGGTTTGCTTCTCCGGTAGAGTCGCTCACGGCAACGCTCTCCACTGCGATGAGGACGAGACCCGATGCGACCGGTGCGCCTCGCGAAGTCACTGCTGAGGATACCGCACACTTGGAGCTGCGCTTGGATGGCGGAGTGCCGGTCCATGTCACGGTCAGCAATGTTCTCTCGAATGCCAACGGCCATGTGCTCAGGTTCCAGGGAGAGAAGGGGGCGCTCCTACTCCAGAGTGGCAATCGACCGGGCGCGTGGGAGGAATTTGCATTGACGCACATCGTTGGCGAGGAAAGCCGCACGATTGCATGCCCACGCGATCCAGCGTATCCAGATGGCCGCATCCCCGCGTTCGTGCGGCTTGCAGAGCGCTTCGTCGAGGCCGTGCGGACGAAGAATACGCAGGTGCGACCGTCCTTCGCAGACGGGCTGCGCGCTCAGGTGCTCTACGACGCAGTCATGCTGGCTGATCGGCAGCAGACATGGATCGATGTTTCCTCAGAGAGCCCGTGAAGATCTTCCTCCTCACGAGCGCCGTTCCGTTTCGGTTCCATGGGACGCCCGGCGTCACGGCCTTGCACGTGGTCACACGCGCACTCTTCGAGGAGCTGCGATCGCGCGGACACACACTCGTTCTGCAACTGCTCTTCGATCAATCACGCAAGGCATTGGAATTGAATGAGGCGGAAGCCGCGGAGTTGAGACAGCTTCGCGAGAGCGGGGTGGACGTACTGCCGCCACTGTTCGTCGCCGACCGTCTCACGCGCGATGTGCAGAGGTTTCGAACTTTGCGATTATTTTTTAACCCCAAGTACGCAATCGAATATTTCTATCCGGGCTCACTTTTGCGGAAGGAAGTATCCTCCCATATTCAAGCAGCAGCACCCGATGTCATTCTTCCTCTCTGGTGTACGCAGGGGGTGGCTGCGACACATGGACTGAAAACCGTACCACGAGTCGCGTATCACGGAGACATCGATTACGAACCTTCGTGGGCGCGCTCGGTCAAGGATTATGCGCTTTTTCATACTGGCCAGAGGCGCGGCACCTCTGCCGTCGTCAGGCGACTGGACAGTATCATGCGCAGCGCTCTCTTTCGGAGAGCGCACCTCAGGCTCATGCAGGGAGTTGATGCCATCGCCAATATCACCGCCCGTAACAGCGATTTTTACCGTGCCCATGGACACGCCCGCTCGTTCTATGTCGGCAATACGTGGGTGGACTCTGGTGCGCCCGTCGCGATGGAACGGAAGAGCGGTCCGATCAAGATCATCGGGCACGTGGGGTACCTGGACAGGACAGGCAGCACGTACGGACTGCGTTACCTTCTGCGCGACGTGATGCCGCACTTGAGACGCGCAATGGGCGATCGTCCATTTGAAGTGCACATCATCGGGGGTGGTGAACCGTTCCCGGAGATCGAGTCGCTCCTGCATCAGCCGAATATCATTCGACACGGCTTCGTCGCGGATCTCGAGCAGGAGCTCCAGTCCGCCGATCTTTTCTGCCTGCTCAATAATGCCGGGCCGCTCAGAGCCGCGAATACTCGCCATCTCGTCGCGTGGGCGTCGGGACTCTGCCTCGTCGCGCATGAGGGGAGCAGGGAGGCTATCCCAGAGCTCGAACATTTGCAAAATGCAGTCCTCCTCTCTGGTCCAAAGGAGGCGGGGAAACTTCTCGTGCGAGCGGCGACAGACTCGGCACTGAATACAGTGCTCCGTCGATCCGGTCGCGAAACCTACGAGCGCTGCTTCACACCAGCGATTGTCGGAGGGAAACTCGAGCGGCTGCTCGTCGAGGCAGTAGCACGGCGGACGTCGTCGCGTTGACGAATCTTCGCGCGTATACTTCTCTTGTTATGGCCTTCGAAGTCATCGAACGAGACGGCATCCGCTACGCGGAAATTCTCCGATCGGATGTGTCGGCAGATCGAACAACGTTCTTTTCCCCCGCCGCCTCCTCCCTGCAGTTCGGCTTGCTCGCGCATGAGGCCGGTTTCGTCGAGCCCGCGCACAACCACCGAGCCCACAGCCGGCACATCGCCGACATGCAACAGATGTTCGTCGTCCAACGGGGCATCGTTGCCGTGGACTTTTTCCTGGAGATGGGAGAAAAATTTCATGAAGTTATTCTTCACAGAGGCGATGCAATTCTCCTCGTGCACGGAGCGCATGCGATACGCGTTCTCGAGGATATGCAGTGCATCGGTGTGAAACAGGGGCCGTTCTTGGGCGAGAGCGAAGATAAAGTTTTCCTCCCAACACATGGAGCGACTCCCTGAACGCCTACGCAGATTTATTGTTCCCTTCGTGCCGGAGACCCTCCGGATCCGGCTCGCAGCGTGGCGCAGGGGGATCTCTTTCCGCGAGGAGAAACAGAGGCGCGTGCAGCGGGAGAAATATTGGCAATTCCACGTTGGGAATCGCGAGTGGCTGATGCAGAGCATCGCCAACTTCGCGTTCGTCAACCGGCCCATCGACGGATACTACTTTGAGTTTGGCTGCTGCAGCGCCATGACCATGCGTCTCGCGTGGGACGCGTTCCACTGGCTCTTTCCGTCCTTGCAGTTCGTTGGCTTCGATTCCTTCGAGGGATTTCCCGAGATTCAGCAGATTGATAAGCAGGAGATCTGGCAGAAAGGCAAGTCGAGTATGGATGAAGCGAGTTTCATCCAATGTCTGCTTGATCACGGGATTCCGCGGGAGAGGTTCGTGACGGTGAAGGGATTCTACGATCGAACGTTGACGCCGGACCTCCAACGGCGGCTCCTGCCAACCAAAGCAGCCGTCGTGTACGTTGATTGTGACCTGTATCACTCAACTGTCCCCGTCCTCCGATTCATCGTGCCTTTCCTTCAGCGGGGGACCGTCATCGTGTTTGATGAGTGGAACGCTTTCTACGGGGATCCCGAAAAGGGCGAGCGGCGTGCGTTCCGCGAGTTTGAGCAAGGTAATTCGCAGTGGCAGTTCATGCCGTTTGTTTCGACGAACATGGCACAGTCGTTCATCTGTATGCCGAAGGTTCATCAAGGAGCTTGATTCCTTCCTCCAGGCGAATCTTCGGTTCCCATCCGAGGACCGCTTTTGCTCGCGTGATATCTGCGAGTGTCACTCGCGCCTCGCCCTTGCGCTCGGGGATGTGTGTGCTCTCCCCTCCGAACATGCTTGCGATCCGATTGATGGTATAGGCACTGCCGCATCCAACGTTGCAGACTGTTGCCTGTGCCTGCGAGAACGCCGCGCACAGGTTCGCCTCCGCGACGTCGCGCACATGGACGAAGTCGCGCGACTGCTCACCGTCGCCGGTGATCGTGAGCATCTGGCCGGTCTTGTGCTGATGGTGAAAGATACCGATCACGGACGAGTACGCGTTGAAGGGATTTTTAGGATTGAAGGACCGCGGACCGTAGACGTTGAAGTAGCGCAGTGCGACGATGGGCAGATTCCCCCGTTCCCCCAGGAGCAGGCAGTACTGCTCAGCTGTGTACTTCTGGAGCGCGTACGGACTCAGACAGGAAATCGCCGCCGCCTCTGTCGTCGGGATCTCTGTCGGCGTCCCGTAGCATGCCCCGGAGCTCGAGAAGATCAATTTCCTGACGCCGTGCTTACGTGCCGCTTGTAGGACATTGACGGTGCCGAGGACATTCACCTCTTCGTGGAGCACGGGATCATCGAAGGACGGCTGGATGCGGGGAAGTGCTGCAGCATGGAACACGTACTCGATACCGGCGAACGCCTTGTCGAGCTCTGCCGGTTGCATGATGTCTACTTCGACGAAGTGGCATGCCGCCGGAGCGTTCCCACGCTCTCCGGTCGAGAGGTTATCCAGCACGGTCACGTCGCAGCCTTCTCCGAGAAGTCGTTCCGCGATGTGCGAGCCGATGAAGCCCGCGCCGCCGGTGACGAGACAGCGCTTCGTCATAGGGTTTTCACGAGATCGAGTGCCTCGCGGATGGCATCTACTATACCTTTGTACTTGAAGGTGCCGAGTCGGCCGATCGAGAAGAAGTTCAAGGGGAAGAGCGTCTTGTACTGCTCGTAGCGCTTGAGCTCGGGAAGGCTCTGCACGGGATAGAACCGTCCTCGGTTCGAGGGAATCTCGATGCCGAGGAGCGTCTGCGGAGACTGGTAGTTCGTGATCTTCTTGAACTCCGTGACGCGCGTGAAGGATTCATCGCCGCTGTAGTGGATCCACGTCACATCCTCGGGCATGGCGTACTCCACCGGGAGCACGACCTTCAGGAAATCGCGCCCGCAGTAGCGCAGCTTCCCGAACGCGTAGGAGAAGAGTGTGTCCACGTGGATCGTATTGACGATGATGTCCCCGGTGAAATCTCCCTGCGTCGTATGAATGATCCGCTTCTTGGGATCGAAGTGCTTCACGTAGCAATTGAAGTGCGTGGTCACATCCTTGAGGGCCTTGGCGAAGTAGGGGTTGTACCCTTCGATATTCTCCGGGTACCCCTGCAGTTGGTCTGCGTAGAGCCTGTCATCCCCCGTGCGTATCGGCGTTCCCCGATTCACCCACTCGAAGTCCGCGACGAGCTCCTTGTTCGAGTCGATCCCCCACATCTTCTTCGAGTACTTGTCGACGAACTTCCCGTAGAGCGTCGGGCCGATGGCATCGATCCAGTAGGATTCGAAGTCCTCCACGGATGGGCGTTTCGCTTTCGCCTGCTCCAACTCCGCTGCGACCTTCTCATAGTCCTTCATGAGGTGTAGGTCGGCTTCCTGGATCGGGTAGTGGTGGAACTGTCCGTCACTCTCGACGTACGTCCACGAGCGGGTGTAGAAGCTTCGCAACTTCACCATGTCCATCATGTGCGCGTACACCTCCTCATCCCGCGTGAAGAAGATCCGCGGACCGAACGTGTAGGGGTGACCGCCGCAGAACCGTGTCCACGTGCCCCCTCCGGGCGTGGTGTCCGCCTCGAGCACGGTGACGTCGAAACCTTTCTGTCGCAGGAGGTACGCCGCAGTCGCGCCTCCGAATCCGGCACCGAGGATGAGAGCACTGCTCATGAGCGAGGCAGACTATAGCAAACCTTGCTTTCGTAAACGACGCAGCTCATGCAGGGTGGTGCGATTCTCGAGGAACTTCAAGTGCATTCCCTCGAACGGTAAGGCACGGAAGTGTTCGATCAGTTCACGATCTTCCGCGGAGAGTGCGAGTCGGTTTTCAACGATTGCGATGCACTCCCGCACCGCCTCGAGGATCTCCTCGGGCGTATTTGGAATGATTTCGATGTCCTTCTCCCGGAAGTGGTAGCCGAAGGCGAGATCCCTGTGATTGCGATAGATGTCCACGAGCGAGATGACCTCACCTGTACTGCGTCTTCGTAAGTGCTTAAAGAGGAGGATGTTCTCCCTGCGGAAGGTGGCGAGTCTGTGGAAGATGGCATCCGTGATGAGGCAGAGGATTCCATGCGATGACGGAAGCTGGTATCCGCCCGACATCTGTCCGATGAAGAGCGCACACTCCGTGAGGAGGAAGATGTTGAGGAGCTCTGGAGGCAGGTCAATATCTTCGAGGGACCAGTACCCGTCGATGTCCCGAAAGAACTCGTGTCGCGTCTCGCCAGTGCCGACGACGTGGTAGCCATTCTGTGTGAGCCACGAGACGGCATCTCGATAGTTCTCGTGCGGACCGGCATTGCGAGACCTCGTCGCGAAGACTTTGCCGACACCCTTCTCCCGCATGTGCAGCGTCACAAATGGCTTGTCGAAGAATCGCGGAGCGCGTGCTCCGATCGCGTCGCGGCAGCGTGCGAGCATCTGCTCGGGAAGTCGGGGCGGATGACCGATGCCGCTATCGATGAGACGTGCGTACCCCGTATGATCGTCATCAACTACCAGTGTCCCGCTCTCCTCCAAGCCCACGCGGAGCGAATTGCCAGCGAGCGAAACCGTTCTGTAGACCGTCATGAGGTCGACGACGTGGAGGCGCTCCGACCACCCCACGAAGAGGTGCAGGAAGAAGCGCAGCACGCGCTCGCTCGTCGTCGTGAACGGGACGCTGAATCTCGAAAAAATCTGAGGGCACACGAGCATGTCGATGTTGTGCGAGAAACACTCGAACACGTACGGATTTGTATCCGGATGGGCAATGCATACGGCGGTCACGCGATGCGGGAAGTAGAGGCGCGAGAGGTAATCGAGCTGAATGACCGTGTGCCCGAAGCTGTGGTTGAAGTAGGCGTAGGTGAATTCACTCTTCAAAAGCTCCTTCCGATGCCAGAGCAGGAAGAGTGGTATGCGAACGATTTCCACCACCGTCACGATCGCGGTCCCTAAAAAACGGTAGATGGTTTCGCGGAACTTCATATTCTTCGTTCGTTAGGATGCTGATGCACTGAGCGGATCGATGGATGGTCCCTGGGGAGATTTCTTCACGGAGAACAGAGCCACCAGGTTACACCGTTTCACGGACGGGAAGGGAGGAAAGTCGTGCGCGAAGTAGAGGTGACCGACGTGCGGCTCGAAGTAGCTGAGCAGTTCCGCGAGCGACTGCGTCGTCGGGAGGCCGGGCAACCTCGCTCGTTCTTCAGAGTGATCCGATGCGACTCCCACGGCGATGATGCCGCCGTCCTTGACCACGCGCACCGCCTCGAGTGCGGCCTTTCGCCGGTTATTGCTGTACGCGAGGACCCATCCCATAATGACGACCGAGAATTCGTTGTCCTTGAATGGCATCGCATGCATGTCGCCGAGCGTGATCCACGAGGAATATGACATGAGATCCAGAGCGCGGATGTTGCGGAACCCCAGTGCCATGAGATTCAGAATTTCCCCCTCCGTCCGCGGTCCGATGGAGAGTACGGGGAGGGATTTACTGATCCGAATAGCCGACAGAGGACCCAGCAGTAAACTGGAACGGGTAACGGCGAAGCCACGCACGCCGGTCATGTTCCTCTGGTTGTGCGTCACAGCTCTCGCAATGACGTTCGTCTCGGGATTCAGCGTCCGCAGGCGCCGGAGAATGACGGCGAACATGAAGTACCTCAGTGCCGTCACGGCGGATCGGATCGCGTCCACACGGAGAAACTGGAGCAGGAATTCCCTCAGTCGTAAGGCAACTTCTGCCAAACGCAGCCTCTGAAGGAAGCCG
>CAYIRQ010000053.1:0-9750 GCA_964365905.1 uncultured Candidatus Peribacteria bacterium | reverse complement strand
GGCTGGCGAGCCCGCGTAGCGGGCGAGCCAATGACTTCATTTCCTAACTGGCGGAGAGAGAGGGATTCGAACCCTCGAGACCCGTGAGGGTCTACCGCTTTTCGAGAGCGGCGCCTTCAACCACTCGGCCATCTCTCCAATGACAGAGTAGCATTTCGTGCTAGATTGCTACACATATGCGGAAAACATGCACCGTATGTGTGGCTGTCATCATTGGAGTGCTCGTCGTGGTCACATACGCATTGATGTCATCTCAGTGGTTGCCCAAATCCCCGGAGACTGCACATCCTGCAACCGGGCAACCGTTTGTTCTCAGCCTCGGAGAAAGTAAGATGATTGGGAACCTCCAGCTCAAGTTCGCAGAGACAACATATCCACCTGAAGGGTCTGATGCCATCTCCCTCGGCGCGGAATTCCCGGATCCTCCCGGAACATACCATGCAGAACTCGAAATGGAAGAAGAGGGTGACCGTCATTGGTTCTTCTTGAATGAACTGGAAGCCATCCATCACTTCCATGATTACGAGATCCACTTCATCAGCGCTGGAGGCGATACGGTCACGCTACGCATCGATGCCGCTCCGCGAAACGTGCCTGTAAGCGAAGCAGAAGCTGTACGGAAAGCCCTTGAGGTTGCTCGCGCGAGAGGAAAGCTGCTCCCTGGCATGAGCCCTCTCTCCATGACACGGACACTCGATGGTCTCACCTGGATCATTGGCATGACCTTTGGATTGGATGATGATCTCACGGTGATGGTGAGCGCAGACACGGGAGAGATTCTCAACGTCTCCGAAGACTCCTGCTGCTAAGCAATCTTCTCTTGCCCCACCATATACGGCCGCAGCACCTCCGGAATCGTCACCCATTCGACGAGCTCAGGGTGACATGTTTTTCAATCTTCTCCTGACCGTTCATGTATGGTCTCAATGCTTCGGGCACTGTCACCGACCCATCCGCATTCTGATACATCTCGAGAATCGGAATGAGGATGCGCGGGGAAGCGATGCATGTGTTATTGAGGGTATGAACAAACTCGGTCTTCGTCCGAGTCTGCGGGCTGAAGCCCGCAGCTAACACCGATGCATATCTGATATTCAATCGGCGCGCCTGGAAGTCTCCTAAGTACGAGCACGAGTGCGTCTCGCAGTACGCCTTCCGACTCGGCATCCAGGTTTCGATATCCTGCATGTACACCTTCCCCTGCCCCATATCGCCCGTGCAAACGTCAACGACACGATATGGGAGCTCCAGAGCTTGTAATACTTCTTCGGCGTTCGTCCGGATTTCCTCAAACATGGCGAGCGCTTTGCTTTCATCCGCCTCACAGAGCACGACTTGTTCCACCTTCTCGAAGTGATGGATGCGATAGAGACCCTTTGCATCCTTGCCGTAGGTCCCCGCCTCGCGGCGAAAACAGGAACTTATCCCCGCGTAGCGCGTCGGCAGCATTGAGTGCTCGAGAACCTCATCCTTGTGATAGCTGCAGACACTCACTTCCGAGGTACCAATGAGGTAGAGATTGTCATTCTTCATCGGTCCCCCGACCTCTTCCTGCCCGCCGACGGTATAAATATTGAGTTGTCCCGCTCCCGGGAAAAATCCCGTGCCGACGAAGCAGTCATAGGTCGCAAGGAGCGGAGGAGAAAAAAGTGTCCACCCCTTCTTGAGTAAATGATCAAGAGTGAACCGGAGGACTGCTTGCTGCAACCTTGCACCGTCGCCCTTGAGGAAATACCCGCGCGTCCCCGCGACTTTCACTCCACGCTGAAAATCGAGGATATCGAGTGCTTCCCCAAGGAATACGTGGTCTTTCAACTTGGAAGGAGGGGTCACCCCGAGCGGAGTCGATGGGTCCCCCCATTTCTTCACTTCCTTATTTTCTTGATCGGTCTTCCCGACGGGAACCCTCGCATGAGGAAGGTTGGGGAGGAGAAGATGCATGGCCTTCCACTCCTCTTCGCTGCTACGAAGTTTTTCTTCGAGATCCTTGAGTTCCCCCGAAAACTTTTTCATCTCAGAAAGTGCCTTCTCTTTCTCAGCCCCCTTCATCCCCGGAATCTCCTTGCTCACTTTTTTTTGTTGCGAACGCATCTCTTCGACTTTCTTCAGAAGATCGCGATATTTTTGATCGAGCTTCAAAAACGCACCGATATCGACCTTAATCCCTTTCACGCGCGCTGCGTTTTCATAGAGATCCGGGTGAGCACGGAGGTGGGCGAGGTCGATCATGATCCTTATTCTAAAACCTAAAACCTAAAACCTAAAACCTCGATCAATGCCGAAAAGCCCTGATTCCTGTGAGAACCATGGCAATGCCAAGCTCATCCGCCTTCGCAAAGACTTCCTGATCCCGGATGGAACCTCCGGGCTGGATGATTGCGGCAATGCCGTGCTTCGCTGCTTCCTCCACGGAATCCGGGAAGGGGAAGAACGCATCGGAGGCCATAACCGCGCCCTTCGCTTTTGCCCCGGCTTTCCGGGAAGCAATCTCCGTCGCATCGACGCGGCTTGTCTGCCCGGGCCCGATGCCGACGGTGACGCCGTCTTTTGCAAAGACAATCGCGTTGCTCTTCACGTGCTTCACGACCTTCCAGGCAAAAAGGAGGTCTTCGATCTGCGATGCGGTCGGCTTCACCTTCGTCACCACTTTCAAGTCCGTATCTTTCAGAACTTTCGTGTCTCTGCTATGAACAATAACGCCGCCCGTAATCGAGCGGTATTCGACGTCACCGTTCCCGCCCGAGGCTTCGCCTCCGGCGGAGGCGAAGCCTCTCCCCTCCGCCACCCTCAGAACACGGATCGTTGATTTTGTTTTGAGAAGTTCCAGTGCATCAGGAGTGAATCCCGGCGCCATGAGAATTTCCGTGAAAATGTTGCGATCGATGATTTCCTGCACGACCGATCCCGGGCATTTCCTATTCAAAGCAATGATCACACCAAATGCGGAACGTGGATCGCTGTCGTAGCCACGACGAAATGCATTAAGAATATTCTCATTCGAGGCAACACCGCACGGACTCGCATGCTTGAGGAACACCACCGTCGGATCTTCAAACTCGAGGACACACTGCCACGCCGCATCCGCGTCAAGGTAGTTGAGGTAACTCATTTCTTTCCCCTGCAGTACGTCGGCATTCGCCACTCCTGGTTTGCCTTTGTCCATTGTCCATTGTCCATTGTCCATTGTCGTGAATACCTTCCCCCACTGGTGTGGATTTTCCCCATAGCGCAGCTTCTTGCCCTCCGTGAGCATCAAACCATGGTAGGCGCCACCGGAAAGCCACTCTGCAATGCGTGCATCGTAGGAAGCCGTGCGCAAGAACACTTTCGCCGCAAGTTCTTTGCGAAGTTCGAGAGAGGTACTCCCATGCTCTTCAATTTCCCGAAGCACACGATCGTAATCGGATGGATCAGTGATGACAGTCACCGACTCGTAATTTTTCGCCGCAGATCGCAGAAGCGTGGGTCCGCCGATATCGATAAGTTCTACTATGTCATCCTGAGCGAAGCGAGTCGAAACGAGCGGAGACGAAGGATCCCGAGTTTCACTATATGCCGCTGGATTCGAAGGCGCGCATACCCCGTCTGCACATCCCGCCTGGGTCTTCTTGAGCCCTTCCTCGAATGGATAAAGATTCACAACAACGAGATCGATAGCCTCAATGGCCAGTTTCTTTGCTTCTTCCTCATCACGTAAAGCGGCTTCGCCGCCACGTGACACAGTCCCCCTTCTCCTCATCAATATGCCTCCCATGATGAGTGGATGCATGGTCTTCACGCGCCCCCCGAAGCATTCCGGGAACTTTGTAATCTCTTCAATCAGCGTGACAGGAATTCCTGCAGTTTTCAAAAGTTTGGCTGTTCCCCCGGTCGCGATGATTTCAATGCCTTTCCGATGCAATCTTCTTGCAACGTGCTCGATGTTTGTCTTATCGGAGACAGAAATGAGAGCGCGAGAGATGGCGCGCGATGCCATGCAAAGAGAAGGTAGCAGAAGTCACAGATTCGGGCTAGAATGAAAGCCTATGGGTGAATCCCTCATTGAGGAACGAGGAAGCTGGAACTCATGGCTCTACAATTTCTCCGTCTTCAAAGTGCCGGCACATGATCTTCTCTGTCAGCGCCTGGAAGAGGGTCGACGAGCTGCCGTGAACGCACTTCCCGTGCGCCCCGGCCTTCGGACGTTGGAGGTGGGCGTTGGCTCGGGCCTTTCTTTGCAGTATTACCCCGCCGGCATCAAGGTAACAGGCATCGATCCCAACGCGACAATGCTGGAACAGGCGAAAAAGAGAGCACGCCACGCGGCTGCAGACGTCACTCTGGAGCAAATGCGCGGAGAAGACCTCAAGTTTCCTGATGCATCCTTCGATGCAGCAGTGATGGTCAATGTCCTCTCCGTTGCAGATGATCCTCAAAAACTTCTGGAAGAAGCCCAGAGAGTCACACGTCCTAAAGGGTCGCTTATCGTCGTCAATGCATTTCACCAGCGGAATGCTTTCCTTCGTTTCGCCCGTTGGCTTCTCCGTAGGAAAGGAATGATACGCACGTTTGGATTCCACACCGACTTACGGGAGGAGGATATTACGATGTCTCCGGGCTGGCGCGTCACTCGTGAAGAAGACGTGAAACCCAGTCGCCTCTTTGTCCTTGAGAAGATCTAGGTACGATAGGAGGGAACACATGGACGTTGCAATATTCAAGCGCTGGCGGTTCCCTGTATTCCTTATCGCTGCGACGCTCCTCGCTCACCTCCCCGCGCTCTGGAGCGACTTCGTGCACTGGGATGATTATCACGTCGTTCTCCGGAATCCTCTGATTCAGACGCTCTTGTTCCATGTGTTCAAAGGCTTTGATCCAGAGCTCTATGTTCCTCTCACGTTTTTCACGTACCAAATCGAACACGCGCTTTTCGGCTTCCATCCTCTGCCATATCATGTTACGAATCTGCTGCTACACAGCATTAATTCACTTCTCGTTTTTCGTTTTCTCTTTGTCATGCTGAGGAGCCCCGCGTCCGCGGGGCCCTTCGACAAGCTCAGGACAGGCTATTACGAAGCATGTTCCTTTATTGCCTTCTTCGGTGCGCTGATCTTCGCAGTTCACCCTCTGCACGTGGAAGCAGTCTCCTGGATCAGTGCACGACGCGATCTCCTCATGACGACGTTTGTGCTCGCGAGCCTTATCACATTTTTGCGTTACCGAGAGTGTCATGCTGAGCGGAGCGCCTTTCAAGGCGCGCAGACGAAGTATGTTCTCTCTCTTCTCTTCTTTCTGCTCGCGCTTCTCTCAAAGCCTACGGCTGTCGTCCTCCCTTTTGTCTTTCTCTTCTTGGATGTCGAGGCACATCGCCGGGTGACATTAACCCTCAAGCGTCTTGCCCCTTTCTTCGCGCTTGCCACACTCTTCATGTTTATCAACCTCTCCGGGCAAACGCATACAAACTTTCCGCTCAATGCACTGGAAACAGTGCTTCTCGCCGCTCGCAGCATCATGTTCACACTCCAGAAATTCTTCCTCCCATTCCATCTCACCATTCTCTACCCGGCATCCACCTCGTTCTTCACTGCGCCCTATATCGTTTCATGCATTCTCCTTCTCCTGCTCGCTGCACTCCTTTGGAAGTTTCGAACGAAGCACATGGTACCTTTCGGCGCCTTCTTTTTCCTTCTCATCCTCGCACCTGGCCTGCTCTCCTACATGAAGTCTGACCTCGTGACGCTTACTTCGGATCACTATGCGTATCTTCCTTCGGTCGGTCTCCTTATCGCATTGAGCGGAATCTTTGTTTGTCATGCTGAGCGGAGCGCCTTTCAAGGCGCGCAGACGAAGCACATCGTTGCGGCGTGTATTATCGCAATCTCAATCGTCATGTCCTTCCGGCAAAGTCTCCTCTGGCAAAACGCTGAAGCTCTTTTGGTCCATGCACTGCAGGAGCAACCGACACATATCGCATGGAATAATCTCGGATTCACCTACCTCGAGCAGGGGCGCTCTGGGGATGCAGAGGTCGCCTTCGGGCAAGCTCTCACCATGAACCCACGCTCCGTGGATGCCCATCTCAACCTCGCATCCATTGCTTATAAAAATGGTGATCTGATAAAGACAGAAGAACACGTGCGTGCGGCTGTGGCGATCAATCCGGAGAATACCGAGGTGCAGTTCAATCTCGGTGGCATACACTTTCTCAAAGAAGAATGGGGCGCTGCAATCATTTCCTATCGCACGGCGATTCAGCTGCAACCCGCCTTCGCCCGTGCCCATCTCCAGCTTGCAAAGGCATATCTGAAGAAAGGAATGCCAGAGGAGGCGAAAGCTGCCTATCAACGAGCAATAGAGCTGCAGCCGGGCTTACGAGGATCTTTTTTGGAACTTGAGTGAGGAGAGCTCAGCCCCTCTCTATGGCATTGTCCCCTTCTCCCAAGGTCGAGATTTCTCCCGGACGCATGGGGGCAGACAATGTTCCTCATCATTCAAATAGTGGCAAGGAACCCAGTCAACCAAATTGAGCACGTTTTCTTCGAGGAGCCCCGATTCATGGTTCGTCTCCGCTCACCATGACACTTGAGACCTCACACAAGGAACATTTTATTTCAACCTGCAGCTCGTCGAGCGATGCCGCGCGATGAAGCTATAGATCCATTCACTCGCTGGAGCGAAACCCGGCACTTTTTGATAGAGCATAAGAAGCCATCGTGATCCGCTGTACCGGAGCAAGCGAAACACTGCCTCCGCACCACGACTGACTCTCTCCTGCTCCACGAAGTGCACGGCATGCTCAAGCTCAGAGCGCGGAATACCAAGATCCATCGGTGCTTCTTGCAAGGCGATATAGGCAACATGATCTCCCGTTTTCCTTTTCCAGCGCTCTACCCACCGAAGGCAGAAACCACAGTCGCCGTCGTAAATCAGTAGCGGCTTTTCCATCCCTAATACCTAAAACCTAACACCGAATACCTCCTCCGTGCTACACTCGACTTCAACATTCTCCCCTTTCCCCATGCTCAACCCCAAAGCCTTTGGTCTCGCCTCCGGTATCACCTGGGGCATCGGCCTCGCTCTCCTCGCGCTCTTCGCGCTTTTCGCGGAGAGTTACGGATCAAGCGCTATTTCTCTCCTCTCGACGGTGTATCTCGGGTACCGTCCAACAGTTCCCGGTGCCATCGCCGGTGCAGCGTGGGGATTCGTGGATGGATTTGTCTGCGGCTACGTCTTTGCGTGGATCTACAACTATTTTGCGGCACCCCGCGCTTGACAGAGCCGCCGGACTCCATACAATAGTGCCGTACATGCAGCCCCGAAACCTCCTCCTCGGCCTCGGACTCCTCCTCCCCCTTACAGCGGGAAGGTGGCTGGCTGCGTAGAGAAATCGTTAAACAAAGCAGAGCTTCCTTCCCAAGAAGAGGCTGGTTTTTCTGTAGTTCCCTTTTCTCTCACACTATGAATGCTCCAACGGAAACGCTTCCAAGTATCGAACCCGCATCGACCGTTCCCCCTCCCCCAAAGCTCGCAAGAATCGCCGACGTCTCGAATCATCCCCATGCGCAGTGGACCGAGCAGGAGGACGACACGGTGGATCTCATCCTGGAATGGCATCGAGCCGGAAATCGCAGCGCGATTGCGAGAAGAATTCCGGATATTGAGGAAGCACTCGCCATGGTCAAACCCCGCTTCGGATGTGCGTACCAGGCTCTTCCGCCACATTTGCAAGTTGAGCGGGAAATCCTCGTAGAAGCCGCAGCTCGCTCAGGCGGTCACCAATTGCGATTCGCCCCGGAAGACGCTCGTCACACGATCGAAACTCTTGACTTTCTGAAGGAGATCATCGAACGCGGCGCTAATCGCAGAGTAATCCTTCGCTATTTTCCGGATCTCCAGAGCACGATTGAATCTATTTCGGAAACGGCAGATGAAGCCGTGCAGGAGGAAAAACTTCCTGCAAAAGCCACCTAAGAACATCGTTTAAAACTGCTCTAGAAACCTCAGATCATTCTCGAAGAAGAGTCTGATGTCCGGAATTCTGTGCTTGATCATGAGGAGGCGCTCGACGCCGAAGCCGAATGCGAACCCCTGCCACTGCTCAGGATTGATACCGACATTCCGGAGCACATTCGGATGCACCATCCCGCATCCCGCGACCTCAAGCCATCCGGCTCCGCTGCGAAGTTCCGCCGCGACATGCTTTCCTTCACGGCTCTCCGTAAGATCCCCGCGCCACTGAATATCCATTTCGAGCCCCGGTTCCACGAAGGGGAAGTAGCCGGCGCGGAAGCGGAACGAGAGATCGGGTGCGACGAGTTTCTTCACGGCTTCCGTCATCACGTACTGCATATTCCGGAGCGAGACATCCTTCCCGATCATGAGCCCCTCGAATTGATGGAACATCGGTGAGTGCGTCGCATCCGCATCCTTGCGGTACACCTTGCCCGGGCAGATCATACGGAAGGGAGGCTTGTGGGTTTGCATGTAGCGAATCTGGACGGGAGACGTATGAGTTCGCAAGACCAGCTTTTCGCTTTTCGCTTTTCGCTTTTCGTCATTTGTTTGAGATTTGACCCAAAACGTATCCTGCATATCCCGTGCGGGATGGTTTGCGGGGATATTCAGAAGATCGAAGTTGTATTCCTCCGTTTCGATCTCCGGCCCCTCCACGACCTCGAAGCCCATGCGACCAAAGACATCGCCCACCTGCTCGATGAATTCCGGAATGAGATGCAGATGACCACGGAGCTTCGGCGGAAGATCCATGGTGACATCGAGGGCATCCTCCTCTGTGAGTTTCTGACTCCGCTCTCCTTCGAGCGTCGCTCGTCGGGCGACGAGAGCAGCTTCGAGCGTCTGCTTCAGCCGGTTCACTTCCGCCCCCCGCTTCTTCCTCTCCTCTTCGGAAAGATTCCCGAGCGCGCGGAGCTCTTCGGTGAGAGATCCGTGCTTCCTCCCAAAGAATTCCTTCTCGAGGACGTCGAGGGCCTCGAGCGTCGTCGCCGCTTCGATTTTCCGGAGGCCGTCCCGTTCAATATCCCTTACATTGTCCGTCATTCGGCTCTAGTCTAGATGGTGAAGGAAAGGCTAGACAACTCTTCTCTCCTCCCTTAGAGTGCGCCCCCTATGAACATGCACCCCTCCCTCCGCTCCCTCCGCACTCTTGGCGCTCCGGGAATCATCACCGCTTCGTTGCTGCTCATCCTCGTGTCCCCCGCGCTCGCCTACCCCCCTCCCTGCGCGCGCGGCGATCTCTACGTCGGGGCGGACGCCTATGAGCATGCGCGATGCATCGAACGGAGATTTCTGAAGGTTGAGCGCGCGCAGAAGGCACGACGGGCGGACATGGTGCAGCGCGTCTTTCGGGGAAAGACCACCCGCACGCTCAGAAGGAACGCCCGCGGAATCTACCTCCATCCCACGAGGAGGAATCTGATCAGGGAAGTGACGAGCCTGCGGAGCAACATCGTTGATCGGAATTTTCCGGAAAAGGCGCATCTCGGGAGCGTGTACTTCCCCGTGATCACCGGAACGCAGCAGGTGGCCCTTGCGCGCCAGGACACGAGCGCGGAAGCGATGCTCTCGTTCCGCACGAGGCGGGCGGAGATGAAGCAGACGCACCGCGAGAGTCCGAAGGTGAGAACGAAGGGAAAGTAGTGGTTCGTGCTTCGGCGGGCTCAGCATGACATGGCTCACCACGAAAAAAGCCCCCGTTGCCGGAGACCTTTTTCATTCTGAGAAGGGACTACCTCTTCTTCTTTTTCTTCCCAC
>CAYIRQ010000052.1:0-9964 GCA_964365905.1 uncultured Candidatus Peribacteria bacterium | reverse complement strand
GGGATTCCGACGACGTCGCCGTTCGCGTCGAAATGGAAGGTACCCGCAACCCCCGGGAAACTCTCGAGGCCGAGCAGCGCATCCCGGATCGCCGGGCCGTCTTCCGCTCCCTGCTTCAGCATGGCAAAGAGAACGTTTGCCGCATCATACGCATGCGCCGCGAACGTCATCGTCGCTTCCGGTTCGCCGTATGCGGCGCGGAACGTCGCTGC
Organism: uncultured Candidatus Peribacteria bacterium; assembly: GCA_964365905.1. Classification (GTDB taxonomy): domain Bacteria; phylum Patescibacteriota; class Gracilibacteria; order Peribacterales; family Peribacteraceae; genus CAYIRQ01. Next base: position 9,752 of record CAYIRQ010000052.1, on the reverse strand, counting down.
GAACGGACTCTCTCCGAGCGATGTCACGGAGATCACCTGCATTCCCTCAACGGCTTCCGGCGCGATTTCCCCGAGCGTTGCGGAGTCCGCAACGTCATGGCTGATCGCGGGTTGCGTGAATCCCGCTTCGCGAAATTGCTGCATCATCACGGCGACCGTCGTATCGCTCTGCCCGTTCGGGAAAAAGATATCGAACGGTACCTCTTTGAGTCGTGTGAAGAGGGATCGGAAGTCCTTCGTGTTCGGTTCCACGACTTCATCGAACGTCATGGCATCCTCCCCTGCATCCATCTTCAGGGCATTGCGGAATGCGATCGCGAAGTCCGTATTTTCGGAAATGACGGCCACCTTTGCATATCCCTTCTCCCGGAACGCATCTGCCATGACTTTCGTCTTCAGAGCATCGCTCGGATAATTGCGGAAGACGAAGGAACCTGCGGCCGTCACATCGGGGCTGCTCGAAACCGGCGAAATCATGGGAACCTGTGCGGCCTCTGCGATGGGAGCCGCTGCGAGCGTTTCCCCGCTGCACTGACCACCGATGATCGCAACGACTTTGTCGACGCTGGTGAGCTTCCGCGCGGCGGATGCGGCATCTGCTCCGGTACAGCGCCCATCTTCCACCATGAGGAGAATCTGGCGGCCATTCACGCCCCCTGCAGCATTCACTTCATCGACCGCCAGTTTCACGCCATTCACCGTGTCGATGCCGTAGGACGCCGCTTCTCCCGTGAGAGGCCCGATGTAACCGATTTTCATCGGATCCTGGGATGTGACTCCCTGACAGGCGGTGAGGAAGAGAGCGACGAAGAGTGTGCAGGAGAGAGAGCGCAGCATGGTGCGAAAGGGAAAAGGTTGGAGAGCTGGATAGTTGGATGGTTAATTGATGGGAATGCGTTCCACTTCGATGAGCTCCCCGGAGCGGAATTCTTTGAGAGCAAACGGGATGCCGCGGATATCACCTTGCGCATCGAACGTCATCGTCCCGACGATGCTGTCGTAACCGGGATGAGTGAGGAGAGCATTCCGGATGGCCTCTCCCTCGGTCCCTGCGGTTTTGATGACATCCGCGAGGAGTCGAGTCGCTTCATAGCTCAGTGCGGCAAAGAAGGGGCCGACCTGCGGTGCGCGGAATTCTTCCTCGAATTTCTGGATGAAGGGGCCTCCCTTCGGGTCGTTCTTCGCGAGGGAGGGGACGGAGAGCGCGCGCATGCCTTCCACCGCTTCTTTCGCGGTCTGACCCAGCGTTACAGAGTCTGCCGTATCGGTTCCGATGATGGGCTGGAGCAAACCCAATTCCCTCATTTGCTGCACCATGGCAGAAACGGTGACATCCGACTGTCCATTCGGTATGAACACATCGAACTCCTGGTCTTTCAGTCTCGAAAGCAGCGTCCGGAAATCCTTCGTGCCGGGCTCCACCGTTTCGTCGAAGATGATCGTCATGTCCTCCTTGAGCGCAGCTTGCACCGCGGAACGCACCCCTGCGCAGAAATCCGTATTCTCGGAAAGGAGGGCGATGCGCGAGTATCCCGCTTTCGCGAAAGCATTCACGAGCGCCGTGCCCTTGAGCGCGTCGCTCGGATACACGCGGAAGATGTAGTCACCCGCATGCGTGACGTCCGGACTGCTCGAAACCGGGGAAATCATGACAATTTTTTCTTCCTCTGCGATCGGAGCCGCTCCGAGTGTTTCCGAACTGCACTGCCCACCAATGATTGCCGTTACTTTATCAATGGAGATCAGTTTGCGCGCCGCGGAAGCCGCATCCGCACCGTTGCAGCGCGCGTCTTCCGCGATGAGGGAGACCATGCGGCCGTTGATCCCTCCCGTGGCATTCACTTCCTCGACGGCGAGTCGTGCGCCGTTCACCGTGTCCGCGCCGAAAGAAGCGGCATCACCCGTGAGAGGTCCGATGTAGCCGATGCGAATGGGTCCTTCCTCTTCTTTCGGCGCGCACGCGACAAGGAGGAGAGGAATCGCAAGGAGTGTGAGAGTGCGTTTCATGGATTGGTGAAAGCGTACTCTGGGGAGAATGGCAGGGCAAGAGAAGGCAGAAAGAGCTTGAAGGCAACGAGGGCAACGACGTCTTTGCCTTTTCTTCATGCGGCTGTCGCCATCCCAAAATAAATCTCTTTCAACCGATGGCTCTGCTGCACCTCCTGCGGCGTTCCTGTGAGCACGATCGATCCCACGTCGAGAACGATGACGCGGTCGCAGATGCGCGCGATGAACGGAAGATCGTGCTCGATGATGAGCACGGTTTTTCCCTCCTCCTTGAGAGACTTGATGAGGTTTGCGACTTCACCGGTCATCTTCGGAGAAACGCCTGCCGTCGGTTCGTCGAGGAGGAAAAGCTCTTTGCCCGATGCGAGCGTCCGGGCGATCTCGAGCAGCCGCATCTGCCCTCCGGAGAGCGCGCTCGCTTTATCGCTTTTCCTCTCATGCAATCCGATCAGACTGAGCGCGAAGCGCACCTTTTCATCGAGATCCCCGAGTGCCTTCCTCTGTTCGCGAGGGAGCGCTTCGAGCGCAACAAGCATATTCTCCTCGATCGTCATCTCCCGGAAGATGCCGAAATTCTGAAACACTCTCCCGATCCCGCGCTGCGCGCGCTTGGACGGCGAAAGTGTGGTGATATCTTCCGCATGAAAAAGTATCCGTCCCGTTTCCGGACGAAAGAATCCGGAGAGAACATTGAAGAGCGTCGTTTTCCCCGATCCATTCGGCCCGATGAGCCCGATGACCTCCCCCTGCTTCACCGAGAAGGAAATATCCTTCAGAATCTGTTGACCGGCGAGTGTGAGGGAGAGGTCGGAGACGGAGAGGAGGGAGGACATGGAGAAGATTGTATCAGGGAAGTGCCTGCGTTTTCAGGCAACCGTAGCGCAGGTTCGGTTACCTGCGCTACGGAGCGCGGATAACCGAATCCGTGTTCCAGTGCAGTATTGATCAGTGCTTCTCTTGTAGACGATCCTGGATGTGGAGTACGGTTTCCCACCTTTTATGCCACAGCGACATCCACAACAGCAGGGCACATTCCATCTCACCATCACGTCACAACAACGATCAGCATGGTGCACGCTCCCGGGTATCCCTGAAATTCTCATTGATAACCTTTGCATGACGCGGAACCTGCACAAAGCAGAACTCCTCTCATTTTGCATTTTGCCAGATCACATGCATATCATTATGCAGATGGGTGAAAAAGGACTCAGTGCCTTCGTTCATTCCTTCAAGCGTAACAGTTCCAAGGATGTGCGATATGCCGCCATTGGTGAATGTGATCGCTTCGATGCTGGAGGCGCGCGCAGCGCGGGTAACCGAACCCGCGCTGCGGGACACCCTCATTTTGTTGACAATCAGAATCGTAGCCGCGGTTCGGTTACCGCGGCTACGGCGCAAGAGCAGGCAAATGCGGAGTTCACCGGCTGGCAACGGGGATTCCATGACGAATGGATTCGGGATGAAAAGCAATTCATAGCCGCGTTCCAGTATGTCGAAGAAAATGCTCTGAAGCATGAACTTGTCGAGAATCTCGAAGATTGGAAGTGGTCATCATTGCATTTTCCTCGTCTTATTGATCGGGAAATATTCTGATACGCGCGCAGACCCGCGGGTCTGCGCGCGATTTACTTCCCTTTGACAACTACCTTCATAAACCCCGCAAACCCCACTTCGCTCTGCGTGCTTCGCGGGGCAGGGAGCGGGAGGTCACTTCTTCCTCTGTACGACAGCGTTTATGAATGCTACAAACAGCGGATGCGGGCGGTGCGGGCGACTCAGGAATTCCGGATGGAATTGCGAGCCCATCATGAAGGGGTGATCTTTGATCTCGACGATCTCCGCGAGGCCTGCTTGCCCCGAGCCGCGTCGAGGGATCTCCCAAGTGCCGGAGAAGAGGAGGCCCGCATTCTCGAGCTTCTTTTTGAACGCATTATTGAATTCGTAACGATGTCGGTGACGTTCTGAGATCTCACTCGCTTTTCCATACACTTCCCACGCTTTCGATCCTTTCTTCAATGTGCAGATGTAGGCACCCAGGCGGAGCGTGCCACCTTTTTCTTTATCTTTATGCTGACCGGGGAGGAAGTGCACGACGTACTTCGAGCGCGGAAGTTTCGATCCTTCGTCAAACTCTTCGCTTGTGAGTTTCGGATCCTTCTCCACAAATCGGGCAAACTCAATCGTCATGATCTGCGCTCCGAGGCAGAGACCGAGGTAGGGGACTTTTTCTTCCCGCGCATATTTGGCTGCAGCAATTTTCCCCTCAATCCCGCGCGTTCCAAATCCTCCCGGCACGACGATACCTTCGCATCCCTTGAGCCTCTTCCATGTCTCCGAGCCTGTGCTGAGCCCAGTCGAAGCATCCTTTTCCTCCAGCTTCTCGGAATCGATCCACACGATTTCCGCCCTGCGCTTATGGAACACAGCGGCGGACTTGATCGATTCGATCACGGAGAGATAGGCGTCATCGAGGTGCGTGTACTTCCCGACAATCGCGATCTTCACCTGCTTCGTTGCGGCATTATGCCGCTTCTCGCCCTCCTCCCATTTCTTCATATCCGGTTTCACGTTCCCGAGTTTCAACTTCTCCGCGATAATTTCCGCAATGCCAAAGCTCTGGAAGCGCAGAGGAACGTCGTAGATTGAGTGAACCGTGAGTGCCGGAATGACCGCCTTGCGTTCGACGCCGCAGAAATTGCTGATTTTATCCAGAAGTGAATTCGGAATCTTATAGTCCGCGCGCGCGAGGATGAGATCCGGGTGCAGACCGATGCGGCGTAATTCCCGGACGGAGAGCTGCGTCGGTTTCGTTTTGAGTTCCTTGCTGCCCTGAAGATAGGGGAGCAGCGTGAGGTGGACGAGGAGCACATGCTCCGCTCCGAGTTCCGCCCGGAGTTGTCGCACGGCTTCGAGGTATGGTTCGCCCTCGATATCTCCCACAGTCCCTCCGATCTCGATCATCATGATGTCCGCGCCGCTTTCTCTCGCAGCTCCCATCATCCGCTCCTTGATCGCATCGGTGATGTGGGGAACAACCTGAATGGTTTTCCCGAGGAATGTTCCCTGACGCTCCTTGCTGAGCACGCTCTGGTAAATCTGTCCCGAGGTCACGGTGGAAAGCTTGCTCATGGGCTCATCGATGAATCGCTCATAGTGTCCCAGATCGAGATCGGTTTCCGCGCCGTCATCCGTGACATACACTTCTCCGTGCTGGAACGGACTCATCGTGCCGGGATCTACGTTTAAGTAGGGATCCAGCTTCTGCACGAATACTTTGAAGCCGCACGCTTTCATGATGGCGCCGATCGATGCGGTTGCGATGCCCTTTCCGAGAGAACTGCAGACTCCGCCGGTCACGATGATGAAGCGAGGGACTTTAGCCATAGGAGAAAGAGGGAAGGGTCCTTGTGGGGGACGCCTCCGGGTTCGATTTCTCAGGGGCCCGCCTTCATTCTACTCATCTATGAAACTTGGGCAAGTGGTACTTGACCAAAAGGGAGAAAATGACTAAAGTTGGCCCGGTTCTGTCTTTGTACAAGCACAGAACACAGGGCCCTGTCTAACGCGAGTTAGACAGGGTTCCCAGGATGCACATTTCTAAAACCTAACACCTAAAACCTAACACCTCATCCGATCAGCCCCATCGTTCCATACCACCCCGCCGTGAGCACCGCGGTCGTTGTCATGAGTTTGAGGAGCGTTGTGAGAGCGGGGCCGGAGATATCTTTGAAGGGATCGCCGACGGTATCACTCATGATCGCAGCTTTGCGCTGCTCCGAGGAGGCGCTTCCGTTTTTCTGCGCTTCAATCGTTTTACGAGCGCTGTCCCACGCACTGCCACTCGTCGCCATCGCGATCGCGAGCGGCACACCCGTGGCGAGGGAGCCAAGGAGAAGGCTTCCGAGTGCCTGCGAACCGAGGAAGATCCCGACGCCGACGGGAGCGAGGATCGCAAGGAGGCTCGGTGCCGTCATATCGTGGAGCGCCGAGTTTGTCGCAAGTTCGATGCATCGCGCGGGATCCGCGGGCGCCTTTCCCTGCAGAAGGCCCGGAATCTCCTGAAACTGTCCGCGGGTTTCCTGCACCGTCGCTCTCGCTGCGCGGGATACGGCGTGCATGGTGAAGGAGGATGCGAGGAAGGGAAGCATGCCGCCGATGAGGAGGCCGATGAGAGCGAGTGGATCCTGCAGGTCGATGGTCAGCATCTGCACCTTTGCGAAGTATGCGGAGAGGAGGGCGAGGATCGTGAGGGCGGCAGCGCCGATCGCAAATCCTTTGCCGAGCGCGCGCGTTGCGCGCGCGGCCGCGTCCATGGCATCGGCGTTCTTTCTGATCTCCGGCGGCAGCCCGCTCATGGCGGCGATCCCGCGCGCGTTATCCGCAATCGGGCCGTATGCGTCAATCGCGAGTGAGGTGCCGAGTGTCGCGAGCATCCCGACGGCCGCGAGCGCCATCCCGTAAGCTCCCGCGGCGATCGCAGCGACTCCGGCAGCGAGCGCGATGCAGATGAGCGGCAAGGCAGTCGAGAGGTATCCGAGTGCAAGGCCCGCGATGATACTCGTTGCGGCTCCCGTCTCTGCCGCTTCCGCGACATGACGCACGGGCGCGTACCGCGGCGACGTGTAATATTCCGTGAGGAGTCCGATCATGATTCCCGTGAAGAGGCCGGCAAGGAGAGCGATGGTGACGCCGATTCGAAGAGAGGAAGGGAACAGCCAGTGGACGAGCGTGAGAGATCCGACGAGGACGAGGAACGTGTGCACGATCACGCTCCCTTTGAGGACGCGCTCGGCTCCGATGGTCTCGAGCCTGGAGCGCGCCCGCGGGCGCACGAAGAAGGCGGTGAGGACTGCGGCGACAATCCCGACGGCCGCAACGGCGAGCGGAAACAGCATCGCAAGTTCCGATCCAATCTTCGTCGCTCCGATGATCATGGCGGCGACGATCGCCGCGACATAGCTCTCGTAGAGATCCGCGCCCATTCCCGCAATGTCCCCGACGTTATCGCCGACGCTGTCTGCGAGCGCCGCCGGGTTTCGCGGATCATCCTCGAGGATTCCTTCCTCCAGCTTTCCAACAACGTCCGCTGCGATGTCCGCGGCCTTCGCCGCGACGCCGCCGCCGACGCGAAGGAAGAGGGCGATGGATGATGCGCCGAAGCTGTACCCGATGAGCAGCTCCACGGTCTGCTGAAACGGGAGATTGCTGAAGAGTCCGAGAGCGAGAAGGGAAATACTGACGCCGGCGAGACCGATGCCGGCGATTGCAAGACCGATGCTTGCCCCTGCGATTTGCGCGACGCGCATCGCGGCCCACGCGGAAGTGCGCGCGGCTTCCGCAGCCCGGACATTCGCGCTCGTCGCGATGCGCATCCCGAGATAGGATCCGAGGAACGACGTCGCGGCGCCGAAGCAGAAGCTGCCGGCGAGCAACGGCATGCCGCCGCGGTCAATCGCGGCGTAGAGGATCAGTGCAAGGATGCTCGCGAAGAACGTGATGGCGCTGCCTTCCCGCTGCAGGAAGGTCATGGCGCCTCTTCGGATGAGTCTCGCGATGCTCTGCATCTCCGGCGTTCCTGCGGGAAGCTTCTCAATGAGCCTGCGGAGACTGAGTGCGACCGCGATTCCCAGGAATCCGCACGCGGTGATGAGAAGGAGGAGCAAAAGAGGGGTCATGCGGAAGGGGGGGGTGATCTTGCCTATTCTCCTACCGCGCAGTATTTCTTCAAGGCCAAAAATCACGCTCAGCCGAGATCCCTCATAGCGCTGCGGCGGCTTCCTGTCATGCCCTGTTATTGCAGAGGGTTTGGATGAAGAAGAACACTGCTTTTCGAAGGTACAGATAAGCCGCCTCGCGCCAATCGGGATCCCTCGAAGTGCTTCTGTGGTTTCCTGTCATGCCTCTTTTTTTGAATATCGGATCCTATTTCCCTCTCGCGCAAGTCGTCTCCCTCTGGTATAATAAAGGGATGATTTCTCTTCGATCTCTCGCGGTCTTCGGGCTCCTCGCCAGCGCCATTCTCCTCTCCTTTTTCTTCCTTCAGAGAGCGAGCGGCCCGGGGATATTGCGTGGCCAGTCGCTTTCCGGTGACTCGCTCCTCGAGACTCAAATCAAGGCCGACTTTCGTCGGGATGGAAAAATCGACTTCGTGGATTTCACGTTCTTCGCCTCGTTCTTTAAAGAGACATAAGAAAGGGACTTAGTTCTCTGAAGATTGAGTGTCACCCTGAGCTCGCCGAAGGGTGACCCCCGTGTCATGGTTCGACGGGCTCACCATGACACTCGGCCCACTTTAAGGAGTAGTCTAAAAAATCCCCTCTGCCGAAGCGTAGAGAGGATCTTTGAAGACGAATCCTAATTATTGTCTCCGAAGCAGTTTCCGAGGCGCGGGAGTGGGACACAGTGATCGCCGTATTGCCCCTGGAGCGTTAGATCGTCGAGATAGCGGGTGGACGGGCGGGCGGGGGCGCTCGTATCAGACTCCCTCTGTCCGGTTTGCGCAAGCTGCGAGGGGAGGAGAGACGCCATCATGCCGCGCACGAGCTCGTTGAAGCGCGCGCGAACGTATCCCCGGTTGTGGCGGCCGGTGTAGGAAGCGAGCGCGGCGCGCTTCACTGCGCGAAGCTCGAGGCGGGCCGTCGACCTTGGCTTGTAGGGCGTCGCGTACGCGGGGAGCGAGTAGCCGAGAAGAGTACCGAGCGTGACGATGGTTGCGAGAGCGCGCTTCATACCGTGAGAGGGGGAAAAGATTTCCATTCAATTCTACACAGTTAGGCGGGGAACGCAAGTCTTTCTGGAGACCCTCTATTTGCCCTTATCCGCCTTCATATCTTTGTTTTTCTGCTCCTTGGAGGGTTCCGCAGAATCTTTTTTTGCCGCCTCCTTTGGTTCCACTGCCTTCCCGGTCACGCGCTTTGCGCTGTCCGTCTTGAAGAATCCGCCCCCCTTGAAAATCACGGGAGGGGGAGCGAGGAGTTTCCGCACGTTGCCGCCGCCGCACTGCAGACAGGGCGGAGTGGTTGCAGATCCTGCTGGCAGGAGATGCTCAAACGTGCTTTCGCAATCGGTGCAGAGAAAGTCGAAACGGGGCATGGTACGAAATTGAAAATGGACAATGGACAATGGACAATGAGCAATGCTCTGCTTGAGGGTATCAGGCAAACACACTTTCTTGTACGATTTTGCGATACGCATAGCGGGTACCGCCAATGATGGCAGCAACCGCAAAAATTCCCCCGAGAATGGGGAGCACATTGAGGCCGATATTAGCGACGACATTTGCGGCAACATTCGGTTCCGCGAGAAGCGCAGGATTTGCCGCAAACCCGCTTGCAACTCCCGGCGCAACATTTGCCTGGAGCGCGGCGAGCGCTTCGCGCGAACCGGGGTTCGCAATCTCGGCGATCGATTCCGCAGCTACTGCCGCGCTTTCCGGAGGCAAAGGCATCTCCCCAGTATAGCATGGATTTGCGCCCCAGATACTCAAAAATCAGCCATTACGGGAACGTGAGGGAACGGATGCGGAAGAAAACTCCCCACCGAGAGGATCGTGGCGCGCAGAGACACAATGGAACGTGCCGTACGGGTCATACCAAACTGCATTTAAAACGTGAGGAATGGCACTGGCATAACTTCCTCCTCCTGTACTGCGAAGCGTTTGCTCAAGTCAAGAAACACTTCGGAGGCAAAAGAAGTGCCCATGATCGTGGGATTACGATGAGGGACATCCTTATCTCCTTCCCCAT
>CAYIRQ010000051.1:0-10040 GCA_964365905.1 uncultured Candidatus Peribacteria bacterium | reverse complement strand
ACGGAAATCGCCGGACATTCTCCCGTTAGCCGGCGGTTTAAACCGCCGGCTAACCGACAGGGGCAACATGGAATTCATTCCGTATTCCGTCGTCGTGTTTAGAATCCTTGTGATGTCTCTTATTGCCAAACTTGTGCAATGACTTCTCCGATCCACGCAGATCTTGCGGCGGGCCGATGGCAGGAATTTTCTCTCAATGAACAATTGGGGAATATTGGCAGCGAGGTTGGCAGAGCCCTCCGGGCTCGCGCACAAGGGAATGAAGAGCGACTGCGGGGAGCGCTGGATCGTGCTCTCGAACTCTTCGATCTTACGATCGCGGATCCGAAACATAGAGGCCCACGGCTCCGCGAAATTTGTCGGGCACGGGAGGTGGTGTGCGATTTTTTCTTCGGGGAAAACGAATACGGATCGACGGCCGCATCGCTCGACCGGTATTTCACGGCATTCGGTCTTGCTGCAAGACAGAGTCTTCTCCTCGAACTCTAGCCAAAAACATGCTATACTAAGAGGATTATGGCTTTCGATCTCCCCCCGGAACTCCTCCTCCTTGCAGGAATATTCCTGGGGATCTTCGTGCCGGTTGCGCTCCTCAATCAGTACGTTGCGAAAGCTCCGCACAATCACTACCTCTTCTCCTACATCATCGGGAGTGCCATCGCCGCGCTCACATTTGGCATGGTCTATCTCCTTTCTCTCCCGATGTTCCGCGGAAATCCGTTCGCCGTTGCGATCGGTCTCCTCGGCATCGTGCTCCTCTGGAAATTTCTCTTCGGGCCGTGGAGTGCTGAAGTCAAAGCAACCGTGCTTGGCACATTTCTCTTCTGGATCGCCGTCATTCGACTCGAGGCACTGCCGTCAACGCTGCGTTTTGCAACACTGCTCGCGCTTCCCATTGCATTTCTCCCCGCACTCCTCTGGTGCATGCTCTTTCTCAAGCAGCACAGGGAAAGGTTCTCCGTCGTCATCCTCACCTTCCTCGCAGGCATGCTCTCGACTGCGCCGATCCTTTTCTATGACTACGTCGTGCGCACGGGGGTCGAACTCGATTTCTTCCTCTTCCGCCTCAAGCCCGAGCACTTCATGCGATCGTCGGAAACCTTTGCATCGCAACTGCTCACGGGGCAGATCGGGATCGTCAGCAGCAGCGTGCTCGCATCGCTCGTGAGCTTCGTCCTCGTCTCTGTCATCGAGGAGTGGAGCAAAAACTGGGTGATGAAATCAAGCGATCGCGCATACTTCCGGAGTATCGATGATGCGATCCAGCTCTCGATCATTGCGGCAATCGGCTTCGCGTTTGCGGAGAACATCGTGAATCCCAACTACTTTGTCGCGTTCGTCCGCGATTATCTCGTGGCGCCGCAGAATCCCCAGTGGGGCGCCTTTATCGCGAGTATCGTCGGACGCGCCGTCATCACGAACATGGTGCACGTCACGTCTTCCGGAGTACTTGGCTACTTCTACGGGCTCGCGTTCTTCGCGCAGCCGTTCCTCATGGAGGATCGGGCGGAAGGGAGGCGGCATCTCTTCCTCTCTTTCCTCTATCGTGCGCTCGGCGTTCGTCGCGCGACCCTCTTCCAGGAGAAGAAGCTCCTCGAGGGACTGTGTGCCGCAATCGGCCTTCACAGCCTCTTCAATATCGTCGTTAGTCTCCCGGAAATGCTGCCGGGGAATCCGAATACACTTGGCCAGCTCTTTGGTTTCAGTGGCATCGGGAGCGGCATCACGATCGTCGCGGTTCCCGCGCTCCTCTATGTCTTCGGCGGATGGTTTCTCCTCGCGTATCTCTTTCGACGCAAAGAGAGCCTGCAGGAATTCGGCGTGCGGCAGCACGAGGAAGTCTTTGTGCATGCGGTGTGATACAATGCAGAGGATGAAGAGACTCTTTGCGTCGTGCCTTGCTCTGTTTCTGCTTCTCCAGGGGGTTCCCCTGAGTGAGGCTCGCGGAGTTCCCGCACGGAATATTGTCGCATTCACGGAGGGCAGAAGGGTTGCGGTCGCTTCCGATCTTATCACGCGCGCCGAACTTCTTTCTGAGGCAACATCGAGACTCTACGGCGACATCACAACGACATACCCGCTGACCTTCCGCAATGTTCCTGTGGAACTACGAGGAGCGGTGGGTCTCGCAGCATCCGTCGGAGCACTGCGTGGATGGGAGGGCGTTATGGACTGGAATGAAGCCGTTCCGCGCGGGCAGGCCTTGCGCATGCTCTTTGCGCTCGCGAAGATCGAAGTTTCCGATCTCCCCGAGAGTCAGTTTAAGGATGTTCTCCCAATGGACGCCGGACTTGCCTCTCAATCCGTACAGCGTGATTTGCTCGCACCCCTGACGCCGAATCTCTTTGGATGGAATCGGACACTGCGAGACTCCGAGCTCTCGCGTATTCTCACGCGCTTCGAGGGTCAGATGGTCCTGCCGCTCGCTGCTCCCAAGGCGCAAACACCGACAGCGGATCCTGCGCGCGGGCGCCGCACACGCACGCCTACCCTCCCGAAGAACATCAACGACAAGAAGATTTCCGTGGAATTTTTCGTGGACCCGGGAAGTCGCATCACGAAGCAGGATCTCCCGCTCCAGGACGTGCTCTCCACGATCTGGGGCATCGTGAAGGCGCGCTACCTCTATCTCGATAAAGTCGATGAGAAGGAGATCGGCTATTTGATTGCGGAAAAAATCATGAGTTCCCTCGGTGACCAGTACACCACCTTCCTGAGGCCGTCGAATTCCCAGGCGTTCCAACAGCAGCTCGAGGGCGAACTCACCGGCGTCGGGGCGCAGGTGGAGACGCACGCGGAAGGCGGGGTGCTCGTCGTGAGCCCGCTTCCCGGCTCCCCCGCGCTGAAGGCCGGCGTGAAGCCCGGGGACCGCATCACGCACGTGAATGGTGATGACGTGACAAAGCTCACCTTGCAGGATGCCGTGACGAAGATTCGCGGTCCCGTGGGAAGCACGGTGAAACTGACGATTGTGCGCAACGGAAGTTCGATCGTTATCGAAGTCGTGCGAGCCAAGATCACTATTCCTGAAATTGAGGCTTCGATGCAGGACAGAGTTGCCGTCATCAAACTCTATCAATTCGGCGAGCATACGATCAACGATCTCGGCAATGTGTTCCAGAAATTGCTCGCGGAGCAACCGGTGGGCCTCGTGCTCGATCTCCGCAACAATCCGGGTGGACTCCTCGATGCCGCAATCTCCGTTCTCGAGCACTTCTTCCAGAAAGGAACGGTCGTCGCCCACATCAAATCCCGCGCGAGCACGCGCGAAGAAGTGACGAGGAAAGAGAATCCCACCGTTCCCGCATCCCTCCCGCTCGTTGTTATCGTCAACAAAGGTTCCGCAAGCGCTTCGGAAATCGTTGCGGGGGCCATCCAGGATCTGAAGCGTGGCACGATCCTCGGGACGGATACCTTTGGAAAAGGAACGGTACAGGAGGTTTCCCAGCTCGGCTCGGGGAATGAAGCCGTGAGCGTGAAACTGACGACGGGGGAATGGCTCACGCCGAACAAGCGTTCGATCGAGGAACATGGCATCACGCCGGACGTACGCATGGAGGAGGCGGAGACGGCCGCGCGCGATGAAATGCTGCTCCGGGCGATACAGCTTATGAAGACGTCGTCGCTCAGGAGGTAGCATGCCCATGTTCATCCTCGCATCCCAAAGCCCGCAGCGAAAAGCGATCCTCGAACGGCTGGGCATTCCCTTCGAAGTGATCGTTCCCACAGTTGACGAAACGAATGTTTCCGAGAGCAATCCGGAGAAACGGGCGCTTCTCCTTGCGTGCGAGAAGGCAGGGGAGGTTGCAAAGAGGTATCCGGATCGCTGGGTCATTGGCTGCGATACGCTCGTCGTCGTATCGACAGGCGAACTTCTCGAGAAGCCACGGGATGCAGCAGATGCCCGGCGGATGATGGAACTTCATTCCGGAAATATTTCTACCGTTCATTCGGCACTCTGTCTCATGAGAGGAATCCAAAAACTCACCGGAATTTCCACGGCGACCGTTCACTTTCGGAGTTTGAAAAAGGAAGATATTGATTGGTGGATCGGGACTGGTCTCTTCCGCGATCGCTCGGGCGGGTTTCAGGTGGAAGGGGAGGGGAGGAAGCTCTACGAGAAGATTGAAGGGGAGTTCGAAACAGTCGTTGGGTTTCCTGTTTCCCTTTTCCGTGGCTTTATAAGCTAATTGTAGGCCGATTGACGACATGGGAAAGAGGCGTACAGTGCACTTGCCATGCCTAAGCAGCTCACAGGAAACGCGGAGGGCGGAAAGAATGGCAGATATGTGCGATCGATTGTCATTGAGAGCGATATGGTTCAAGGTCAGCGCATACAAAGCGATATCGTTGCGCTGGCACAAAGTTGCGAATTCTCAGAGCCTGAACTCTTTGCTATTCGTTTGGCTGTCGAAGAAGCTTTGACGAACGCTATCAAGCATGGAAATGGTTCCGATCCCGCAAAGAATGTCCGCATCGAGTATGAGATTGATCCGGAACAGGTGCGGATCCGGATCGAAGATGAAGGGCCTGGTTTTGATCCGGAGGAAGTTCCCGATCCCACGGATCCCGAGTTCCTCGAACGTCCTTGCGGGCGCGGACTCATGTTCATGGAGCATTACATGTCTAATGTGCGATTTAGTATGCAAGGTAGGTGTGTTGAAATGTGGAAGCAAAAGGGACACATGCCTGCCTCATCTGAAGAAGACGCATAGAGCTACACATGCCGCAGCTCATGCCCCAGCTTCTCCTTCTTCGTGAGTAAATATCGCTTCTGGAGAGGATGATGCGTTTCGATTTCGAGCGGCACACGCTCGATGATTTCGAGGCCGAAGCCCTCGAGCCCAACGACCTTCTTCGGGTTATTCGTGAGGAGGCGGATTTTGCCGATGCCGAGGTCTTTGAGGATCTGCGCGCCGATGCCGTATTCCCGGAGATCCATGGGGAGCCCGAGCGCTTCATTCGCTTCCACGGTATCGAGCCCTTTCTCGGCTTGCAGAGCGTAGGCCTTCACTTTGTTCGCAAGACCGATGCCTCTGCCCTCCTGACGCATGTAGAGAACGACGCCGCACCCTTCCTCCGCGATTTTTTTCATCGCGGCAGAGAGCTGTGATCCGCAGTCGCAGTGGAGGGAGCCGAAGACGTCGCCCGTGATGCACTCGGAATGGGCTCTCATGAGGATGGGTTTGAGCGCATTGATTGAGCCGCGCACGAGCGCAACGTGCTCGCGTCCCTCGAGCGTGTCGCGATACACGCGCATGCGCCAGACGCCTGTTTCCGTCGTCAGATCACTCGCAGCTTCCAGACGCACGAATGTCTCATGCACCCGGCGATATGCGATGAGATCTGCGATGGAGATGATGGGGATCGCGTGCTTTTTCGCAAATTCCAAAAGCGCGGGAAGCCGCATCATGGAGCCATCATCATGCATGAGTTCGGAAATCACGGCGCCGGGACGCTTTCCCGCGAGCCTCGCGAGATCGACGGCCGCTTCCGTGTGGCCGGTTCGCTGGAGGACGCCGCCGCTTGCGGCGCGCAGCGGGAAGACATGGCCCGGGCGCCGAAGATCCTCCGGGGTTGCGACGGGGTTCATCGCGGTGAGAACAGTTTTTGCGCGGTCGGAAGCGGAAATGCCCGTTGTCACCCCTTCCCGCGCCTCGATACTGACGGTGAAAGATGTTCCGAAATGAGACGTATTTCTCTCCACCATCGGCGGAAGATCGAGCTGATCGGCGATCGCATTCTCGAGACTCAGGCACACGACCCCTCCGGTTTGCCGGATGAGGAACGCCATTTTCTCCGCGCTGATATCCTCCCCCGCGATCACGAGATCGCCCTCATTTTCCCTGTCTTCATCATCCACGATGATGACGAATTTGCCGGCGCGGAGAGCGTCGAGGGCGGCGGGGATGGGGGAGAGGGACATGGTCGTAGCATAGAAGGGGGAGAGGAGGAGAGGAAGGAGAGGATGAGAGGAAAAACTCCAAAAACATTCCTCTCCTCTTCTGTTGCCTCTTATTCTTCTCCTACCGCAAATCAATCGTATACGCCTGCGACGCTGAAGCTGGGTATGCCCGCGTGACGAAGAGATAGTAGGTTCCGGGCTGATAGACGGAGGCGAGGCCCGGCAGGGGACCCTGCTCGCCGAAGAGATCCACATCCGACCACGGAGCAATGCTGCAACCGATCTTTGCGCTCGAGGAGCACGTCAACCTGCGCGTCTCGGCTTTCAGAATTTTGAATTTGAAGAGATCCTGATAGTCATCCGGTGTCAGCGCTCCGGAACGGGCGAAACCGGGACGCAATGTCACTGCCTGAGCAAAGCCGTCATTGCCGTCACCCGAGGTCGGTTCCGCGTCGAGCGCAAACATCTCTCCCGGGGCATCGGTCCGCACTTCCACCTGGTAGTGGCCGGCGGGAACCGATGCGCGAATGAGGCAGGCATTATCCTCTTTATATCCAATGAAGAACTCGTAGCTGAAGCCGGATTCCTCAAGGAGGTAGAGGAAGCAGGAAACGGATGCGCCAGCCTTGTGTGTCGCATGGATGAGGATCGTGTCATCTTCGGGAAGATCAAACACGAAGGTGGATGTCCCCCGGTCACCCGTCTCCGCACTGCGGTGGATCGGGAAGGGAACGACGGGAGCTCCGGTTGCTCCTTCTTCCTCTTCACTCACGTCCGTTTGCTCGTCCGTTGCACTCTCTTCCTCCATTTCTTCTTCCATTTCCTCCTGGAAGAATATGTCTTCCGTCCGCATCGCGCGCGCGATCATTTCCGCTGCTTCCCCTCTCGTCACCGGCAGGGAAGGATCGAACATATTTTCAACGATGTATGCCTCGGGGACGAGTTTGAGCGAAAGAGCACGGTGCAGATACTTCGCATACCAGGCGCTGTGCGTCACATTCCCAAGGAAATCGATGCTCAGCTTGTCTGCTTGTGAGAGCTCCGGGACCGTGAAGCCCATGACGTTGAGGAGCATCTTGAAGAATTCCACGCGCGTTACGAACTGCTCCGCCTTAAACGTGTGATCGGGAAACCCCCCCACAAACCCTTCGTGTGCCGCATCACAGACGACATCCTCATACCATCCTTCCTTCACATCATCGAAACAGTCGCCGTAGACCGAGCGGGGAATGCGGTCTGTCGTGCGATACAGGAGCGTGAGAAGCTCTGCGCGATTGAGCAATCTCTCCGGCGTTCCTGTCCCGTCGGGATTCCCCCGCATGATCTTGAGCTCCTTGAGTTCCCCGATGGATGTGGCATACGGGTACTCATCGGGAACATCGGGAAATGGCCCCGCAAACGCAGCAGCAGGAGCGAGAGAGAATGCAAGTGCGAGGAGGACGGCGAGCCGCTTGAAGGAATGCCCAAACACGTTGGAAGCGATTCTATGCTGTTATTAGACGAAAATGCAATTGCCATGCGTGCATGCTAGTTTGTGGTGTGATGCTGCTACGGCTGTACGTGTATTTCCAGCGCAGCCAGAATCCCCAGCAACGCTTCCGCAGCCTCCGTTCCCCGATTGTGATCCTCACGTGCTCTCTCCATTGCTTGTTCCAAAGATTTCACAAAGAGCACCCCGTGCGCAATGGGAATATTCTTATTCAGTTGCACCTGCATGAGTCCATCCGTGCAGGCGCGTGCGATTTCAGCTGCATGGTGCGTCTCGCCTTCGATGATGACGCCGAGTGCCACAATCCCATGCACCTTTTTCTTTTCGATGATCGAGGCGCATGCGAGAGGAATTTCGAAGGATCCGGGAACGATCTGTGTTTTGATATGTGCATCTGGAATGCCCGCGTCGCGAAATTTTCTTCGGGCGCCTTCCTCCATGGAGTCGAGGAGTTCCGGATAATAAGAAGAACGCACGATGGCAACGCGACATGCCTCCGGGTGCTGCAAGGTTGAGGGAATAGAAGGATGGGCGGATTTCCGGCGCATGGGTCTCATTGTAAACGATTTTCTTCTCCAGCCCTTGCCAGAGAGCGTCCTTCGACGCAGACTGAGCGGTGCACGTTCCCCCTCAAACCATGGAACTTCGAAAGATTCTTTCTCGTAGTTCGGCGCTTGCCCTTGCTCTCGGTATTCTCCTCGGCGCTTCGGGGACGGCGATCCTCGCGGGATCCCGGGGGTCGGATCGCTTTTCTGATATCCCGGCGGGTGCGTACTACGACGAAGCGGTCGGAGAGCTTGTTGATCTCGGGATCATCAAAGGATTTGACGACGGGACGTACCATCCCGATGAAGCGGTGACGCGCGGACAGATCGCGGTGCTCCTGAAGAGACTGCGGGATGACGTCAAAGGGGTGAGCACGGCCGCGCGGCGGCGCGAGATTTCTTCGGTGGCGCCGAGCGGCGCGGACAGCGCGACGCAGGAGCGCACCGTGGAGCGTTCGACCTCGGTCGCCGGCGCTTTCCGCTTCACGCTCGGGAGATTTTCCGTGGGGGAAAATGATGGGCAGGCAACCGTTTCCATCATCCGTTCCGGCGGCAGCGAAGGAGCCGTGACGGTGGAGTTTACGGCAAGTCAGGGGAGCGCGACGGCCGGAGAGGATTATGTTGCGGCGACGGAAACCCTGAGTTTTGCGGCAAATGAGACAAGCAGGCAGCTCACACTCACGATCCGCAATGATGAACTCTCCGAAGGGCCTGAATCGGTGAATCTCGCGCTCAGCAGTCCGACCGGCGGAGCGGTGCTCGGGACGCCGGCACTCGCGACGCTCACGATCAGCGACGATGAGTCGGGGAGCACAACTCCACAGACCACTTCCGCGACGGCGGTTGCTTCCGGTTCCTCGTCTGCCGCAGGTGGCAGCATCGTCTTCTCCGCAACTGCCTACGAAGCATCCGAGAACGGGGGAAGCGTGGCCGTCACGGTATTGCGCAAAGGGACAGTGACGCGTGCCGTGGCCGTGAATTATGCAACAGCAGACGGAACCGCGCGCGCAAGCGTGGATTACACCGCAGCAACGGGAACATTGAATTTTGCGGAAAACGAAACCACGAAGACGTTCACTATTCCGCTGATGGACCGCGCGGGGATTCAGGGCAACAGAAACCTGACGCTCAAACTCCTTTCTCCCACCGGCGGTGCGGTCATTGGAATTCCCGGATCCGTCACGCTCACGATCGCGGACGACGACATCGGACCCTTTGGCACGGGGAATTTCAGGTTCTCTGCTTCTTCCTATGAGGCTGGAGAAGGGGATGGGGAAACCCTGATCACCGTGCATCGCGTCGGGGGGACGGTCGGTGAGGCGAGCGTGCAGTATCGAACGTCGGATAGTTCGGCGAAAGCAGGGGAGGACTATACGGCGACCTCCGGAACGCTCACCTTCCTCCCCGGAGAATCGAAGAAGACGTTCGCGATCCCGCTCCTCAAGGACACGCCGTCCGATCCCGATGAAAAGGTGGGACTTTCTCTCAGCTCTCCCACCGGCGGCGTTACGCTCATCGAGCCTTCGAGCGCGGTATTGACAATTTATGAATAGGTGATATATTGATCTCCTTATATTTTCCCATGCTTCCCATGAATACCTTTCCAAACCTTTCCGAATCTTCACTACAGACGGTCGGATGCTCATCTATAGAAGATGTCGAAGATGAACGAGCCGGGGAGTTTGAGGATGGTATGCGTGAGGTGCAGAAGAAACTGTGTGCATGGGGAGTTTCTGTTGACGGGCCATTGGTGGAGCGGCATCCAGACGAAGAGGAAGATGACGATGAATAGGTGTGGGAATTTTTGTCTGGTACACTCTACTTCGCTCTCTTTTGATGTGCCGTGGTGGCGGCCCTTCGACGGGCTCAGGGCCTGTCGCTCAATCTTCCTGCTCCTGATCTTTCTTTTCTCACTGTGCCGTGGTGGCGGAATTGGTAGACGCGCACGCTTGAGGGGCGTGTATCCGTAAGGATGTGGAGGTTCGAGTCCTCTCCATGGCACCATTCGACTCGCCCCGCATGCGCGGGGCTCGCTCATGGTTCTCGCCGCTCCGCGGCTCGAGCCACGTTCGGCGCGAGGCGAATGACTCTGAGCGAACGA
>CAYIRQ010000050.1:0-10098 GCA_964365905.1 uncultured Candidatus Peribacteria bacterium | reverse complement strand
ATGGATTCTTCTCGCCTGGACGAAGATTGTCGCATGGTTCTTTGCGGTTCTCCGGCAATTCCAAAGTTTCGGCGTCATTCTGTGGTCATTTTTACATGAGACCGTGTGGCCATTTGTACTGGAAAGTGTGAATCGACTGTGGGAGCGGATTTCCAATTTTGGCAGGGGTGAAGCTCCCTAACACCTCAAACCGAACACCTGTATAGTTTTTATATGCAGTCCCAAAAACTCCCAATCAACTGTCAACGGTCAACTGTCCATTGTTGCCGACGGGCATTCACCCTCCTCGAGATCATGCCCGTGCTCGCGATCATCGCGATGCTCGTTTCGATCGTGATTCTTGCTCTGAATCCCAAAAAACAATTTGGAGAAGTCAATAATCACAAAAGGCAAACGGACGTTGCGATCATCGCGGATGCGATCGTGACGTACGCAAATACCGTGGATCGATCGTTGCTTCTTGCCATCCCTCTTTCACCAGCGGCTGCCGTGGAAGCGTGCGGTGATGCGCTTACGGGTAGCTGCAACCACCTTTTCAATCTCTCAATGCTGAAGGAGCGAAACCTGCTCCTCGCCATTCCCCTCGATCCCCTCTCACAGGATCCGGACTACCCGAATGAACATACCCGCTACTTTCTGCAGCGCCCCTCCGCCGGTCACGTGACCGTGAGCGCTCCCGATGCGGAGCCCGAGGGAATGACGGATATCGCTGCGACGCGCTAAAAGCCGTTGTCATGCGCAAAAGATGCCAGTATTGTGCCCTCGCACTTTCCCCTTTTCCTTGCATGCGTTACCGGACACCCGCCGTTTTTCTTTCCCTTCTCGTCTTCGGATTCTTTCTCGGAGTCCGGAACGTTCCCGTGATCGCCGCCCCCACGGCGCAGCTCAAAGTGAATCCTGCGACGGGCACGTACACCTTCGGCGCGGAGTTCAACGTTAATTTCCAGCTCACGACCGGGGGACAGGCGGTGGGAGGCGTGCAGGTGGACGTCATCTATTCGCCCCATCTTGAATTTGTGAGCTTTGATGCGACCGGGTCGGTCTTCAATCAGGAGGTGATTGCGCCGGCGCCGAGCAATGGCGCTTTCCAATTTGCACGTATTCGTTTCGATACGGGGTACGATGGATCCGACGGCCAATTACTCAGAATGCGGTTCCGCGCCGCGTCGGCGGGCAGCGCAACGATTACCATCAGTCAGGGATCAGAAGTCATCGCCTACAGTGATTCCAGCAACATTCTCCAGTCCGTCACGAATGGCTCCTATACCGTGAATACGGACCCCGGCGCTCAGTGCGGGGACAATGTCTGCAACCTCGGGGAAAACTGCGGCACATGCCCCGGGGACTGTCCCTGCGCACAGGGGCAGGTGTGCATCCAGAACGCGTGCAGCGTTCCCATTGTCTGCGGCGACGGCGCCTGCAGTGTCGGTCAGGAAAATTGCGCGACCTGCCTCGCGGACTGCCCATGCGAACCCGGTCGCATCTGCAACCAGACCATCAGCGCCTGTGAAGCCTCGGAAGGCCCGATTGGGGGAGGCGGGGGAGGCGGGGGAGGAGCGGCAGGCGGGGGAGGCGGTGGAGGCGGGATCTACAGGGACATCCCATTCGATCCTTCCCTCTACACTCCGGTCCACACGCCTGATCCGACTCCTGCGATGCGCTGTTCCCTCGTGACGATTCCGGAGGGACAGCCTCTTCCCAATGCAGGAGGCAAACTTCACCTCGCTGTTTCCGGCAAAGAAGTGACCTTCACGGATGTACGCACCAATGAGTGGTTCGCGCGCTTCGTCGCCTCCCTCATCCAGTCCGGCATCGCCTCCGGTTACAAGGACGCAGCGGGCAACTACACGGGTCTTTTTGGCCCCGGGAATCACGTTCTCATCGGGGAAATCACCAAGATGAGCCTCAATCTCGCGAGCATTCCGACGCTCATGACTCCCGCCCAGAACCCCTCCGCGCGCGGCCAGTGGTCGGAGCCGTACATCGCCGCCGCGGAATCCAAAGGCATCAGCGTGTACCGCATACTCCCGAATGTGACGCAGCCCGCGTCGCGGGGCATGGTGCTGCAGATCCTCCTCGAGGCGCTCGATATCCCCATTCAAACGGGGATCATGAACCCCTACACCGATCTCCCCTCCTCCGATCGCTCTCTCAATGCCATTCTCACGGCGACACAGATGGGAGTCGTGCAAGGGGATACAACCGCTGATGGCTCCCTTCGTCATACATTCCGTCCGGGCGACCCTGTGAACCGCGCAGAGACCGCGAAGATGCTGGTGAAATTGGCAGAGAGAGGATGTCAGTAGCGACCTCGGATGACCGTCCATGCCGTGCGCCATCCTTTCAAACAGCAATACCGTAGCGTTGCACTTCTTTTGCCAAAGTAAAGTACGGGTTGTCAAAATCTGCAGGGTGCAAGCAGACAGTCTGAATTCTCATATCCACCTTTTTTCCTTCCAGGAGAAACTCGACATTTTCTTCGTGCTTTGCGGCTTTGTAAGGGTCACAAACAACGGCAATGTCAATGTCACTGTCCTCCCGCGCGGCGCCGCGAGCGACTGAACCGAAGAGAAAAACATTGCGCACAGGCACGCCTTTGCGAAGCAACCGTTCACGCAGGGAGCGGGCCGCATGCAATCCTTCGATCGCTTTCATGCATCAAGAAGGGAAAGGAAGTGTTTTGCCTGAGAAATCCAATGCTCGCTATTCTGTTGCGTCGCCTCATGTCGAGACCACTCAATGTCATCGTAACGGGCCGTCACCGCATACTCGGTCAGATGGGCAAGCGCTTCCTCGTCCTCAGGATTCCAACGTTGCTCAAGACGCGATGCAAGCAGGAGCAGATCGTGGGTCGGGGGCGGCGCCCCCTCCTTCGTCAAGATATAGACGGCTTTCAGGGCTTTCTCGACAGCGAGATGAGCATGGAAGAGCGCTAAGGCATATTCCTGCTCACCGTGTGCAAGTTCCGAAAGGCGCAGAGAAGCTCGAGCACCATGTTTCCAGTGCGCAACGGTCTCCTCTCTAGTCATGCGCACATTCTACCAGAGATCGAAGAAGGAGTATCAATGAAGAGGAGCCTTCGCTGCGGTTCCGTGAGGTCGTGGAAATTCGCAAGGACAGGAGGCAGATAATGGCATTGGATCACGCAGAAACAAAAAGAGGCCCCCGCGGGGGCCTCTTTCACTCTCAAGAGAACACCTATTATCTCTGAACGGTGATGGAAGTCTCCTGTTCGGGATTGCAGGCGGTGACGACCACTCTTCCCCCTGCGGCAGTGGAGACGAAATACCCCGTGGAAGCAGCAGCCCAAGGGAGCGAAGGATCAACCGGAAGGCTCACAACGTAGCTGGTTTCGTTCACGAGCGGGGCGGTAAGGTTCAGGCAGGAAGCCGCAAGAGTGCCTGCTCCGAAACCGCCATCCGGGCAACCAGCTGCCGTGGTGAAACCGCAGCCGGAGGTTGCTGTGCCTATCATTCGGCGTGTTCCATCGACGGCCTGACCGGCGGCAGTCGAGCCATTATCGTCCGGCATACTTCCATTGTTATCAATGGCGTACTGCCAGATGGAGTTGAGAATGGTATTCACATCCGAGCGACGTTGTGCGTCGCGAGCGTCCCCGAGCTGCTTCGTCGGGTTAATGGCCACGATCACAATCGCGGCGAGAATGGCAATGATTCCGATGACGAGGAGAAGCTCAATGAGCGTGAAACCTCGGCGGAACGAGTGAAGCCGGGTGAAACCTCGCCTGGAAGAGAAAAATTTCTTCATGGGGAACAAAAGGGAAAGAAGGAAGAAACGAAAATGTCTGGAGGAATGTATCAGTCTGCGAAAGCGCAAGTCCATGCGTTTGAGGGAACAGAAGTTGCCGAAGTGCCGAACTCATGTTGCAGTAGCACTTTTTGCCCTTCGGGAAGCCCAAAATGGACTTCCAAGAAGGAGAGCGAGCATACCGATGAGTGTTATGAAACTAAGGCGGTCAGCGAATACCTGTGCCTTCGAGAGCTTCCAGGTCGTTTGCTCACCCCGGATGAAGCGGTCGAAATTTTCCCTGTCAGAAGCAGCAATGCGGTCCCCCGGTCTGCATTCATTTTCCTCCGGGTACTGGAAGCAGGCGGGGTGATTGAGATTGAAAAAGCCATCCTCGGTCCTGTCAGTCGGCCCTTCCGCGAGCGAGGTGATCTGGTGTTCATTGCTGTATCCAAAGAGCGCTTCGATGCAGCGAATCCCCGTTGTTCCTCTCACGACGTGCGTGAGATCGGTTCCCCGGGAAGTCACGAGCGAAACATTTTTCGTGAGGTATTCCTTTTTTTCAAGGTCTCGCTTCAAAAAGTCATACTGAAGATTGCGGAGGAGCTCGGGGGAACGGAGGAGTGGGTAGTACGCAACGGGAAGAGCGATGATCGTGAGCATGCATGCTCCCATCGCAAGAGAAACATTCCATTTTTCCTTGCTCTCGCGCCAACGCAGGCAGCGCTCAATGCACCAGACACTGAGAATTGAAAGTGTGATGCTGAAGAGATATAAGAAACGGGGAGTCACATGGAACGAATGAAAACCGGGGAGCCTCTGGAGGAATGCGGCAAACAGGCCGTATCCGCGCGCGAGCTGGGTGAAAAAAGTGAGAAGGACCAGTGTGTAAAGCAGAGCACCCCCCGTACCCCAGAGATTTCTCCGCAGGGCGTGTCTCTTTGCGATGAGAAGCGGAGGGCCGCAGAGGAGACCCATAAGCACAATGGGCGAAAGGAACATGCTGTATTCGTGCACCTGCAGAGGCACGCCGGCCGAAGCAAAGAGGAAGCGCCCCTGCGGGATATAGAAAAAGGCGCGGGCCGCAAAAAGGAGCACATTCGTGCCCTCTGCGAAATGATCGAAGGTGGCGGATCGCGGGAAAAAGCGCATGATGCTCCAGACGGCGACAAGTTTGCTCAGAGAGATCAAGAGAGCCGCAAGTCCGCAGAAAAGAAGCCGGGATGCCACCGTTCGGAGGCAGGAGCGGAGTCTCCGTTTCTCTGTGAAGAGGACAATGGGGAGAAGGAGGGGGTACGCGAGGGAAAGGAGCATGAGGACAAAGAATCCGCCGGAATAGAGAACAGCCGCCGCCGTGAGCGCAAATGCAGAAACTCTCGCAGCAAGGGATGTTGCACTGTCCTCCTTCGGATCACAGAGGATCCAGAGGAGGATGCCGAGGAGCGGGAGCGTGTGAAACCCCATGTGTCCCACCACCATATGCATGAGGTAGAAACCGCTCGCGTTGATGATGAGAGCGAGAGCGTGGGACCAGGGGGCGGTGAGCACAATGATGTCCCGCGCGACGCGGTACCATCCCCAATACCCTGCCGCGAGGACCGTCACCATGCTGAGTTGCGCGGCTGCCCAGGGATCCATGACGAAGGTCAGGAATTGCGGGAGGGAATAGTACAGATCCTGCGGGTTTCCGTACCGAGGCAGCCCGCCGCAGAAATGCGGGCTGAAGCGGAAGGGGGCGAGGCCCTGTCTCGCGAAATGCCATGTACCGGCGATGAGTTTGGGGAAGAAATCGAAGTAGTCGTGACCGAGGACGGGGTAACTGAAATTCAGAAGCTTCAGGAAGAGGACAAGGAATCCCGCGAAACATATGACAAAGAACAAGTGATGCTTCCGCTGCATAATGTGCGTACGATACACTACCCGCTGTTTTTGAAATCGTTTTCTTTCCCATCCCTGTGGACGGCACCATCCCCGAACTTTCCATCATCATCCCTGCCTACAACGAGGAAGAGAGGTTGGGGAAGACGCTCGAGGCCCTCATCGCATTTCTCCATCATCATGTTCTCTCATGGGAAATTCTCGTCGTGGACGACGGTTCCACGGACAACACGCTCGCGGTGGCGCGCGCATTCAGCGATGCATATCCCGTACGCACACTGCGGTACGAGCAGAATCGCGGGAAGGGGTACGCGTTGCGCACAGGAGTGGGGTCCGCGCGGGGAAAGTGCATCGCCACCTACGATGCCGATGCCGCG
Organism: uncultured Candidatus Peribacteria bacterium; assembly: GCA_964365905.1. Taxonomy (GTDB): domain Bacteria; phylum Patescibacteriota; class Gracilibacteria; order Peribacterales; family Peribacteraceae; genus CAYIRQ01. The sequence continues at coordinate 4,096 of CAYIRQ010000050.1, read as the reverse complement.
ATTCCCGTGGAGGATCTTTACGCACTGTATGTGTGTCTGATCGACGGTGGATACGATATGGTGATCGCGTCGCGTTTCGAGCACAAAAATCCAGCTGCAGTGCGCATTCCCCTTCATCGGTTTCTTCTCGGGCGCATCTATGCAGCGCTCTGCCGGCCTCTCGTGCCCGGGATCCGCGACTGCAGTTGCGGGTGCAAGGTGTACCGGGGTGATGTTGCACGAGCGCTCTTTCGATGCCAGCGCATCGATGGGTTTGCCCACGATGTGGAGATCGTGCACTGCGCTCTTCAGATGAAATTCCGCATCAAGGAAGTGCCTGTGCGATGTGTCATGGAACTGCGCGGATCCAAAGTGAATGTTGTGAGAGATAGCCGTCGGATGTTTGTTGATACTCTCCGTTTGTACTGGCGTCATTTTCGTCGCTAACTCCATGAGTACTCGCTTTCCTTCTATCTCGACGGCCTCTCTCCTTCTCATTTCATACGTCGCACTCACAATAGGAGCACATCACAACTATGGCTTCTATACACCATTTGCCCTCACTGCCGTTGTTGGAAGTTTTTTCTGCCTTCTCTGGGCAGCCGTTGTCACTTCTCGCGATAAAGAAACCGAACGGCAGTTTCCCGAACGGCTTGTCCTTTTCGCATTATTTATCTTTCTCTTTCTGGGCGCCAAAAGACTTCCGGGTATTTATCTTCAATCTCAACTGTACGCCATGTTGTATTTTTATTGCACTCTTCTCCTCATTCCACTAATCGCCTTTACATATCTTTTTTCACAGCGGAAGGACAGCGTACGGCAATGGTGCTTCGGCGCCGCGATCTTTATAGCCTTTGCTTTTCGGTTGGCCATGCCCCTTGCTTCCCCTGAACCGATCATTGACGTTTTCGTCATCATTCAGGAATCGGCGGAGCATCTGCTTGAAGGGAAGAATCCTTATGACACACCCATTTCGGACGTGTATGGAGGTCGTGGACAGGTGTATCGCGGGTATCCTTATCCTCCCGCGAGCTTGTACCCACTTACCACGGCATATGGACTCTTTGGTGATGCGCGCTATGCATACATTCTCAGCGAGGCAATCGTTGCTGTAGTACTTTGGTCACTCGCTGGACCAACATGGGCTCGCAGGGGGGCGGAGCTGCTGGTACTTCTCTTCCTCTTCCAACCGCAGTCTCTTTTTGTTCTTGAGCAGTCATGGACCGAGCCTCTTGTTTTAGCATGTCTCTCTATTGCTCTATTACTCAAGGAAAGGGGATACCCGCTTTTAGCCACTGTTGTGTATGGGTATTTCCTCAGCTTGAAGCAGTACCTCGTTTTTTTCGCACTGCATTGGTTGCTCATGGAGCGCCGCTGGCAGCACATTGCTATCGGAGCGCTTGCCGGCACTGCAACATTCCTTCCATTTCTTCTCTGGGACCCTCTATCTTTATGGCAGAGAGGAGTGTGGGCTTCCTTGGTGTACGGCATCCCCCACGAAAGTCTGAACATTTCCACTCTCCTTCATCACACCACGTCGCTGAGATGGGGGAAACTCCCCGGAGCACTTGCAGGCACCGCTGCGGGCATGGGTTCACTTCTCCTTTTCTGGAAGCAGGGTGGCCTGTATCACTACCTCATGGCGACGTCTGTGACGATGTTTACTATGCTGCTGTGGGGCAACCAGGCGTTTACCAACTACTATTACTTGCTAGGTGGGCTCTTGTTGCACCTACTCGCTAAAGGAAAGGAAGAAGGAGAATCAACCCTGTTCGTCTAGACTGGCATATGCACTTTACTCAAGTACCCCCCCAGTAATTGTCATTGCGGAACGTTCGTACAAGCTTCACCTCTTCGCACTCGGTCGCTGTGTCCTTAGCCGTGGTTATCGGATCCTCGCGCGACTTCTCCTTGGCGCGCCTCCTCATCAGGGACGTTGTGCGACGACGAGGTGATTGTTTGCCTCCTCGCGGAGGTCACCGAGACTTAAGAGGAGACATACTGGTATATTAATGAGAGCCCAAATTACCATGAAGGGAAAAAGGAGATAGAATAGGGGGCCGCGAGACTCACCGGGGATGGTGAAGCCGGGGCAACGCAAACTCTGAAGGAAAAAGTACACCATGTGTGAGGCTGTGCTTTGCCAGCGCCCCCCAATGGGAGTCAGCGAAACCACCCGGAATCCTGCCCCTTGCATAGCCTCTAGAATCCAGTACCGCGTGAAGTTGCAATAGTGATGCGGCACCATGTGGAGAACACTTGTTTGTGGAACGAGGAAAATAGCAAAGCCGCCCTGTCGCAGCACCCTTTTACACTCATTGACCATTTTTACAGGATCGAAGACGTGTTCAAGCACTTGAAGGCAAAGCACCGTATCGAATTGGCAGTCTTGAAATTGTGTCATGTTGCAACCATCACCTTGAACTAAACAAAAAGACGATTCAGCGATGGGAGGCGTTGCACATGAAGATTTTTCCAGTGTCGTCCATCGCGTGAAGGGAACACCCTGTCTCTTAGCGGTAAGATAGAAATCATAACCGCCGACATCGAGTACAGAGTTCCGACAATATTCTCGCAACGCGGTGAACAACTTGCGACTTTGAAAGTTGCGCGCGGCATAGAGGAGAGTCAGGATAAGAGGCTTTTCCCGGACGACGCAGTTCCGATGACTCATTGGCATGACAGTGTTTGGGGTAAAATGAGTTACGAAGATTCACCATGTGCAAAAGCCCAGTGGGGCAGAGATTATAGAGGAACCTCTGAAGAAATCCACCTCTTCGGAGGAGGCCAACTTATCTTTCCACTCCCCAAGCTGGCCATTGTTGATGCAGGCGTCTTGGCGATTTTGGCCATGGTCACAGGAGCGATTTTTTCAGCGTTTCTATTCACATGCTGATTTTCGAGGTACATAATGTTTCACCAGACAAATCTTCCCAATGATCTTGCAAGGATTCCAAATGTCGTAAAGTCATGGTATCGATACTTGTGGCGTATATGAAACATCTCTCTTCCTCCTCCACACCTGCACGTCCTCTGGTCCGTCCGCCCGCTTGAAGACCGTTTCCAGCGTGTAGTACTTCTCCATGTATGCCCGGAAGGGCGGGAAGCCCTCGAGATCCCTCCCGGGGCGCAGGAGGATCGCGCCGATGCGGTCATTCTCGATGTTCGCGATGACGTCGGAAAGAGCGGAAAAGGATCCTTCGAAACGCATGAGACTGTTTTCCGCTTCGTTCGCTGCAATCCGAAGGTCAGAGAGGAGAGCGATGATCGGGGCATCACCGAAATCCCCGAAGATGGTTTCTTCTTCCTTCAGATTTTCCTTCAGGTAGGCGGCGATTTCCTCCGCGCGGCGGAACACGAAGACGGGAGCGAAGCGGCTGTATACTGCAACGGAGGAGAGAACGTACCACGACATCAGGAGTACGGTGCACGCCGCGCATGCACTGCGTTGCCACGTTTTTGAAAGGACATATGGGAAGGAGCCCATCCCCCACCCCGCCATAAGCGCAAGGAAGGGGGTCGGGAGGAGGAAATAGTGCATAAAGGAACGCTGCAGGAACGCAAGGAAGAGGAGATAATCAATGCCGAGGAGCAGGGAGAGCACGAAGGCGCGGTCCCCGTTTCGTGGTTTACGGGAAAGGAGAAATGCATGGACTGCAAAGAGAGCGAAGAGAATGAGGAAGCGTTCCATATGCGTGAATGTTCCGAAGACCGCGCTCACGCTCATGAAATAGGGGCTTCCTGCGACTTTCGCGAGATGGTAGAGATAGACCTGCTCGAGGAAGGAGCGTCCTGCGATTCCGAGGAAGAGGAGATGAAGAGGCACAAGAATCATCGCGTATCCCTTTGCGAGCAGGAAGCCGTTGCGCCAACTTTTTGTGAGACTGAGGAGCAGGAGGACGAGAAATGCAGGGAGAATGTAGATGGCCGTTCCCGTGCCGAATCCGAGCGCAACGCCGGCAAGGAGGATGTTTCCGCGAAGGAACAGATACACTCCAGAGAGGAGGAGAAAGAGGGCAAGGGTGCTGCCCGTGAAATGCTGACTCTGCATCAGATGATTTTCTCCAAAGAGAAAAAGAATTGTGGCAAGCAGTCCAGCGAGAAATCCCCACTCTCG
>CAYIRQ010000049.1:0-10582 GCA_964365905.1 uncultured Candidatus Peribacteria bacterium | reverse complement strand
GTGAATCCAATATAGGTTTCTTCTCGTTCGTTTTTGAGAAGATACACATGAAACATAGTTGTCTATCATAGCATGAAAACTCAAAGGGTGCGGGGTTTGGGCTGTTCCCGTTTCGCTCGCCACTACTCCGGGAATCGCGTTTGCTTTCTTTTCCCCTGCTACTGAGATGTTTCAGTTCGCAGAGTAATGCTCTCCGCATCCTTCCTGCTCTCACCAAAGAGAACAAGAAGGGTGCGGGGTACTGAGGCATTCCCCTCAGTGGGTTTCCCCATTCGGACATCTCCGGCTGATAGCGCCTGCGAGCGGCTGACCGGAGCTTATCGCAGCTTGCTGCGTCCTTCGTCGCAATGCAGAGTCAAGGCATCCATGTGGTGCGCATGAGTAACGTTTCAAAACTTTTCCCGCATCTCTCCTCGCGGAGAGCGCGGAAGTGCTCGGATTATGCGCTGTTCATATGCCATAGAAGGCAAGCAGTACGTAGACACGTTCAGACAATTAACCATTTACTTTTGACTTTTGACCTTGGAAATTCTGAGAGAACGAAAGCGCTCGCAGTTACTCCCACTGTCAATTGTTAACTGTCAATTGTTACATGTCAGTATTGAACAGCGACTTGATGATGAAATTACAGAATTATCATTGGACGAGATTTCGAGCCGGTGTTGCCAAGGAGCGCATACAAAAAAGGTGTCCCTCTCGGCACACCCGCAGAACCAGATTCATCCCGCAGCTGCGGGATCTGATCCTACGGGTATGCAGGAGTTTCCATTGATCAGGATGCTATAAGAGGGAGGGGGTGGATGCAAGAAAAATCTCTCTGGTATTCTAGTGCCGTCATGGCCACGAAAAAACCTCTCATAGCCGCCCTTCGATGAACTCATGACCTCTCCCCATTTGTTCACCACAATCCCTCATGTTGCAAAAGAAGAAGCTGATAGCGGCAAATTGGAAGATGTATCCCGCCCCTGCGGGGGCAGGGAAATACCAAAATCCAAGCACCAAATCCCAAATATGTGCTTATCAATCCCAGGAAAATGTGGATGTCGTCGTCTTTCCAACCTTCCTTGATATCAGGAAGTGCCTCGATGCGGGCCTGACCGTAGGCGCGCAGTATGGCCATCCCGAGGAGAGCGGTGCGCACACGGGCGATATCAGCATGGCGATGGTGAAGCAGATTGGCTGCAGCTACGTGCTCTGCGGCCACTCTGAGCGAAGACGGGATCATCAGGAGAGCAACGAGTTCGTCGCGGCTCAAGTCGTATCAGCCTTGCAACATGGTTTGCACCCCATCCTCTGTATAGGAGAAACCTGGGAGGAGCGGAAGGCGGGGAAGAGTAAGGAGATCGTAAAGAAACAATTGGAAACAGTTCTTACCATTCTTCCAACCCCAGCCCGCCTGCCCGCCGAAGCCTTGGCGAAGGCGGGAGCCCCAGCCCTCACCCTTGCCTATGAGCCAGTGTGGGCCATCAGCGGCGGAGATCCGAATAAACCTGCAGCAACCGCAGTCGACGCACAGGATATGCACGCCTTCATCCGCAACCTTCTTGTCCATTGTCCATTGTCCATTGTCCATTGTCGCATCATCTATGGCGGCTCCATGAAACCGGAGAATGCAGAAGAACTTTTGAAACAGCCCGATATCGATGGAGGACTCGTGGGGAATGCGTCACTTGATCCCGAGAAGTTTGGAGAGATAGTAGCTATTTCTTGGAAAATATGATATAGTATTACTGTATGGAAGAACTCACACCCCACGAGGATGAGGTATTGGCTCAATATGATGAACTGATACGCTTGATACGGTCAAACAACCCGGAAAATTGGAAGCGCATGAGAGCACTGCTCAATTCCCTGGATAGGACATCACAAGGGAAAATACTGACGGATAGAATCCGCCTGCTCGAAAAGCAAAATCCGGCGTTGGCACAGCAGGAAACTGAAAGGTTGCTGCGTGCCATTTTCGACGATGCGGAGAAATTCAGGGAAGAGGAAAGCTGAGCTCCACAACGAAACACCACTGCAGTATTCTGCAGCAGTGCCCGACCTCGCTCATGCACTCTCCATCGCAATCGCCGCTGCAGAAGCAGCCGAGAAAATTTTGCTGAAGCACTTCCGGAAAGATTTGCACATTTCCACGAAATCCTCACCGCGCGACCTCGTGACACAGGTGGATCGCGAGGCGCAGGCAGCGATCATCGAAGTTATTTTGAAGGAGTTTCCCGATCACGGATTCATCACGGAAGAAACGGTGGATTCGGAGCATGCTGCGCGGCTACAAAAGAACGCACAATCGCGTTACCAATGGATCATCGACCCCCTCGATGGAACGACGAACTTCATTCACGGGAAGAAAGAATTCGGGACGATGATCGCACTGTGGGAGTGTCCGAATGCGGCGAATATCGATGAGCCTCTGAAGAACACCACTCCCCTTCTCGGCATCATTCATCAGCCACTCGAGCAGCGACGGTTCGAGGGGATCAGGGGGAAGGGGGCGTTCGTGTGCCTCGATGCTTCGGCTCTGCTCAGCACAAGTTCCACCAGCCGTGTCATCTCGCGAGTAACCCCGAGTACGCAGTGCGAGGGATGTATCGAGGGATCGCGGCTGGTTACTCGGCATGACACAACGCCTAAGAACATCGTGGAAAATCCTCTCAAGCTTCGCATCACCAAAAACATGCTCGATGCCATCCTCTGCACAAACATGGTCGCACGCGGGAAACCAGATGAAAAAGATATGCTCCAAGTCGCCGTCCCCTACTGCGGCTCCCTCCATAACTATGGATGTGCGGCATTTGAGCAGGGCGCGATATTGCTCGGAGAAAATGACGGCGTCTTCTATGACGGCGTCGGCCTCTGGGATTTCGCGGCAGCCGCACTCCTCATCGAGGAGGCGGGAGGCAAGGTTCGATGGGAGTCGAAGGATCCCAAAGATATCCGGAGTAAAGTCCGCTGCGTTGCTTCAACGGCTCCGATTTTTAAGGAACTGTGTGCGTTTCTTTTTGGGGAATAGAAATCGAGAGGGGCCGGTATTGTTGAGTGGAGCCGCTGACCGGATTTGAACCGGTGACCTACGCATTACAAGTGCGTTGCTCTACCACTGAGCTACAGCGGCGCACCACAATTTTACATCAGAGCACCTGAAAACATGCTATAATGAATGTCCGCTCTTTGATGGTCGCTGCGCCTCAATTTGCAGGCCGCAGAGGAACGTCCGAGCACCAATGGAACGCCTAGTGGGTAACGCCCACCCTCTTGCCCTTCCGGATTCATAAAGGTGAGAGAGGACCAGTGCCACAGAGACGATCAATGTGAAACGGCTCTCCGGAGGCAGTCCCCGTAAGGGTGCACTCGGTAAACTCTAGGTGGTGCAAGGAGGATTTGGGTTTGTGGATCTCTGAATGGTTCCGTTCAGCCACATTCCCCTCCGCATGACTCCGCGAGCAATCGCGAAGCTTAGAGAGATGACCATCCTTCGACAGAACTCGGCGTAAAGGGAGCGGCATATGAGACAAACGGGCCCTAACGGCCCGTTTTCTCGTGCACGCGATGATTTCTCGTCTTCGTGATCCATGCACCACTGCAAACCATCAATATATTGATATATTGTCAGGCAAAGGATATGAGAAACCAAGAAACCCATCAGTGCAATCCCCATGCTTTCAGCATCAGGCAAGCGATAGAATGAGCCCATGAAACGCATCGAGATGCTCTTCGGCGTCCTCCGGGTGTTCTGTGATGCATTGGCAGTAGCTCTTGCTCTCTTTCTCGCATACTCGTTGCGTATCCGCAACATAGATTTGCTTCCGGGAGTGCAACTGCTTGATCCCGCAACGACGCTCCCCACCCCCCCAGCGTTTCTCCGCACCTTTGTCCTCCCGAGCATCTTCCTCTTCCTTATTCTCGCAACACTCCTCAAGCTCTACCTCATCCGCATCACCCTCGGAGTCTTCCGGGAACTTTCCCGCATCGTGCTCGCGGTTGTCGTATGGGTCGGGTGCATCATGGGGTGGTACTTCTTCGTGCGCCATCAACTTTTCTATTCCCGCATTCTCCTCCTCCATGCAACCGCATTCCTCGCGCTCTTTACGGGCATCGGTCGCATCCTCCTCACACTCCTCCAGAGAAAACTCCTGCGCTCCGGGATTGGCACGCGCACTGTTCTTTCCCTTGGAGCACAGCCTCTCCCTGAACATGTGGAGCACTTTTTAAAAAAAGACCCCAGATACAAGTATTTGGGTCACATACATGCCTTCGATGGTGTCATGGTGAGCTCGCCGAACCATGACACTGTGGATCTGCTTCTCCACACTGACCCAAGCTCCAGCGACGAAACGAACCGCATCATCGATTTCTGCCGCTCGCACCACATCGGGTACGCTTTTCTCCCGCCCATCCTCACGGATGTTCCGCACCTCTTATCAGTCTACCGCTTTGGGTCGGTGCCGGTCCTCCGGTTCCATCCGACTCCCCTCGACGGTTGGGGAGCGATCTACAAGCGCGCCACAGATATCCTCCTCGCTCTCCTTTTTCTCATTCTTCTTGCCCCCCTCTTCCTTCTCTTTGCAATCATCATCAAATTCGACTCGCACGGTCCTGTGCTCTATCGCAGCAAGCGCGTGGGACAAGGACGAGCAGGTTCCAACTTTCAATATGTTAACATATTGAAAATGAGATCCATGGTGGAGAACGCGGATGCGCTCAAAGGGAGCCTGGAGCTGAGGAGTCATCGCAATGATGGCCCACTTTTTAAAGTAAAAGATGATCCGCGCGTGACGCGCGTCGGGCGGTTCCTCCGCGGATGGACGCTCGATGAGCTGCCGCAACTCTGGAATGTGCTCAGGGGAGACCTGTCCCTCGTGGGCCCCCGTCCACACCTCCCCGAGGAAGTCGCGAAGTACACGGACTTTCAGAAGCGCGTCTTCGCGGTGAAGCCGGGGATGACGGGCCTGAGTCAAATCTCCGGCCGCTCCGATCTCAAATTCGAGGACGAAGTGCGCCTCGATCTCCAGTACATCGAGGAATGGTCCCCATGGCTCGATCTCTTTATTTTATGGAGGACGCTGGGGGTGGTTTTGAGGAGGGAGGGGGCAGATTGACAAATACAAATAGGAAGTAGAGCCTTCACGAAGCATTCTCCACTTCGTTCCAAAATAATTCTTAGTGACTAATTATAAGCACACAAAAACGCTCCGTTGGCTATCGCTATTACCTGCAGCATTTACAATCATCGTGCTGTCGGACTGGATTGTAAGATTTATCTTTTGGTTCAATCGACTGCTAATAATTTTATTTGAAAAAATATTTGGAGTTGGCTCTGGACCAATTAGTAGGATCATGGATAGCGTGACTAATTTTTTAGTTGGTCTCGACAGTATCGAAACATTAACTGTTGCCGCAACAGGACTTCTCACGGGTTCTGCTCTAATTTATATGCTTTCAATACTTGCACCAACTCAAAGTAAATCTATTGCAAATACATTCTCAATTATTTTGCTCACTTTGCTTGGTGTCGGCTTAGTCGCCTTTTTTATAAATGGAGTAACTGGTGCAAATATATTGTGGACTATTGTAATCGCAATTGGGATATTGCTTGGCTGGCACTCTATAAAACACGAAAATGAAAGCGAAAAACATGAAAGTTTGGTACAAAAAAACATAAAGCGCATTTTTGTTTCAACGCTTTTATTCACCGTAGTGTTAGGAGCTTTCTTTTTTCGCGCATAATAAGATGTTTTGGGTTTTGGGCATTCACTGAACTACGCGGGGGCAAGCCCCTGCGGTTTTCCCTGCGCTGCTAAAGACGTCCAATGAACTTCTGATCGACCCCGAAATCACTTGCATCTGCAATCCACCTTCTCATCCTTGCAACAACTCTGCTGCACATCCAACTTAAACTTCCCGTCCCGAACGTCAATCGTCGCCCCGCCGACGTGTTCCGTCACTGCCGATCGTGCCGGTGTTTCTTTCCGAGGTAGTGCACGATGAACGCGAGAAGGATCGCTATGACGAGCAGAACGGAAACGAGCTGGCCCATGGTGATGGCATCGGTGAGATTCATAACAAGTTTCCTTCGAGAGCTTCTTCCGCACGCAATGCGACGAACAGAAACAATATAGAGAGGGCAATATCCGCCGTCAATGCCAACCATCCCTCCGCAGCAAGAATTGCAGCAAGCCAAATGACCGCAAGATCACAGCACACAGAGGAGAGGACTCTCAATCGTGGAGGCGTGAGAAATTCGTCACTCATGCCGCTGATGGTACGGCAGTGCCGAGGCCACTGCAATTGCATTGCTTCTGTGTGCAATCGCACGCAGATCCAACATCCAACTTAAACTTCCCATCTGCAAAGCCGATTGTCGCGCCTCCGATGCTCTGGAGAGTGGCAGGTGAGGCGTAGACAGCGACTTCGGGAATATCATTATTCCGGAAGATGTGATCTCCTTCTCCGGGTCCTTCCCGAAATTCCATGAAGAAATTGCCCGAGGGATCGGAGAGGACGGCGAGACCAAAGGTTCCCGACATCGCAGCCAGGGACGGCTGCTCTTGCATGCCTACTTCCTTCACCGCGAGTGCTGCTTCCTTTGTGATTGTGAGTTCCAGAGGTCGAGAAGGATTGCTCGCAATGAAGTCATTGAGATCGGAAACTAAATTCTCCAGATCCTCGGCGGCAAACCCATGCCCAAGCCACCCCTCTTCGAGGGTTTCATATTCACTCGCCGAGCACCCAAAGCAGTGCAGTCCGTACTCCACAAGCACTTCCGCCGCCTGCGGATATTTCTCGACGATGTGCGCGACGGGCCAGTCTTTGGTGACAGTTCCGCCCATGATTAAACGAAAGGAAGATTCGGCACATCATCCGCATCCTCCACCCCCCATTTCCCCGTGAGCGGGACGAAGAGGAACGCGCCGTGATCCTCTTCCGTCACTTCCCCGTTCTTCTTTCGGCAGACAAGCATGCGCTGTTCCACACGGCCAACAGGGACAACCAGAATCCCGCGGGGCTTCATCTGCCAGAAGAGGTGGCGGGGCACATCAGGCGCTCCTGCGGAAATAAGAATGCGATCGTACGGCGCATCCTCCTCCCATCCCCCGCTCCCATCCCCCGCATGAATGCTCACGCGATCCGCATAGCCAAGCTTTGTGAGTATCCGAGATGCCTGGATGGCAAGTTCGGGCACAATCTCAATCCCCGTGACAGCACATCCCAGTTCCGCAAGCAGCGCGCACACGTACCCTGAGCCCGCGCCAATCTCAAGCACCTTCATGTGTGTTTCCCGCGCAGGGGAAACAGAGCCTTTGGAAGCGCGACCGGGAGATTTGAGAGAAACTACTTCGAGCAGTTGAAGCATGAGCATGATGGTCGTTGGCTGCGAGATGGTTTGATCAAAACCAATCGGAAGCGGCTGATCACGGTACGCATTTGCCCGCTGCTCCTCCGGAAGGAAAAGTTCCCGTGGCACCTCGGCAAATGCGTTGATGAGCGGCTCCGGAAACCCTTCCTCGTGCCATTTGAGGAGCAGTGCGCGCTTCTGTTCATCAAGAGGTGTCATGACATTACTGTAGCAAAGAAAGAATGTTGGACATTGTTAAAGTGCTCAATTGTTAAATTGCTGAATGATCACGTGCTTCGCTTGCAAACAATGGAACAATATAACAATTGAACAATAGAGCTGAACACAACGCTCGATTATCCATTTCTCTCTAACAAAGCTACCGTTTCGACATGCGCCGTGTGCGGGAAGAGGTCGACCGGCTGCACCATCCGGAGGTCGTAGCCGCCCGCGAGAAATTCCGCGAGATCGCGGGCGAAGGTCGCGATGTTGCAGGAAACATAGACAATGCGTCGTGGTTGATGTCCGAGGACGGCAGTAATGACTTTTTTGTGGAGCCCCGCACGGGGCGGATCGAGGACGATGACATCGAATTTGTATTTCCCTCCCGGAGCGAGCTGTTTACTGAGCACATCCTCCGCGAGGCCTTTATAAAAGCTGATATTCCCGATCTTATTCTTCCCGGCGCTGCGCAGCGCATCTTCCACCGCAGAAGCGTTGCTCTCGATACCCACCACTTTCTGCGCGAAGCGGCTGAGGAACTGCCCGATGGAGCCGATGCCACAGTAGCAGTCGAGCACCATTTCCTTTCCGGAGAGATCGGCAAACTTTGCAATGATTTGATACATCTTTTCCGCAGCAAGAGTATTCGTCTGGAAGAAGGAGAAAGGCGAGAGCTCGAACGTGAGATCGATGAGTCGCTCGCGAATGAAGGATTCCCCCTTGAGCACGTGCATCACCGCGCTCTTCTTGTGCGGGGCGATGGCCGGCGCCGATGACGCAAGAACAGGCGTCTCGGGCTTATCGTTCAGGCCGAAATGTTCGACGACGAGAAGAGATGTCACCTCCGGCCGCTGCCCGAAGCGTATGAAATGCTGAAAAAGCGGCTCGAGTTCGCGCTTCCGCGCCTGCACGATGAAGCAGATCATGTGCTCTCCCGTGTGAATGCCACGACGCAGGAGAAGCGTGCGGAGTACACCCTTATGATTGCGCGGGTTATAGACCGGAAGCCGCGTCTCCTCCATGAAGCGACGCACGTCTTCGAGGAGTGTGGGAATTCGTTCGTCGTAGAGATGGCATTCCGTGATCGGGAGAATCGTCGCCCACTCGTTCGGTTGATGGAATCCGATGGAGGGCTGTCCTTCGAGCGGAATACGTTTGCCTGCGCCATTGCCGCTCATGCCCGCCGACACCACTTCAAATTTTTTGTGGAGAGTGTTCGCTGCGACCGTCTCCTCTCCCACTTTTTGCGCCGATCCTGCGACTCCAAAACTTAGTTCCAATTTATTACGGTAGTAGTAGACCTGCGGACTCGGGATAATCGAGAGCACGCGACCGGGAAGGCTTTTGCGGATTTTTTCATCGACGGGAGTCACGTGTTCCAGTGTCTCGCGCACAATGTCTTCCTTCGCGACGATCTGCTTCTCGTACGGAAGGTGCTGCCAGACGCACCCCCCGCAGGATGCAAAATGCTTACAGCGCGGTTTCACTTCGCCCGGCGCCGTTCCGAGTACCTTCAGCACTTTGGCTTCCATGTAGCGATCCTTCACCTTCGTGATCGTAACCTGCAGGCGCTGCCCGGGGATCCCCCGCGGGATGAACACAGGAATACCCTGCAGAAGAGCAATGCCTTGCCCGGTAGCCGCAATACGCTCGATTTGGAGCTCTATGAGCTGCCCAGGGGCAGCAGGAGGGGTACTTGACATCTACTATGATAGATGTTATAAAACTATCCTTTACCTTCAGCCATGCGGAAATTCGCCATCCTCGCCGGCATCCTTCTCCTCATCGCTCTTACTGTAGCACAGAGCGCCGCGCTCGCAAGAGGGGGGATGGAGAAAGGCGCTGTCCATACGGGTGGGATGGCGAGAGTGAAGGTAGTTGGAATTAGTTCTCGCCCTCCCCTCCTCCCCGTTGTTGCGCAAAGCGACATTCTCCCCGAGGACCAGATCTTCCTCGATCGAATTCTTCGAAGTCTTCCTCCGCTCTGCACACAGAACTTGGAGCAGGTCGTCGTTCGTTACACAGAAAATGCAGAGCGCGGACAAGCAACAGCAACGACCATGATTCTGCGCGGCCCTCTTGCTTCGCTCCCGGAGAACGAGAAGAAGGAGATGGCGGCAGTCATCGTGCATGAACTGTGTGGTCACGGAGTGGATCTCGGCATGCTCCGGGGAACGCGCGAGAGCGGGGAGAGCGCGTACCCTGACGGTCACATTGCAACCTTCAACGATGACCCGAGCGCCGCCTTTTACGCAATCTCCTGGAAGAACTCCGAGGAGAAATTCTCTGAGGCACGAAAAGATCACTTCGTCACGGGATACGCGATGCACGATCCTTTCGAGGACATCGCAGAATCCATCACCTACTTTGCGCTCCAGGAGCAGGCCTTCCGTGAGCGCGCGGCAGGAAACCCGGTGCTCGCCGCAAAATTGCGATGGATCGAAACCTATGTTTTCCCGGAAGGAAAGGGCCTCGCGCTCGGCGCAGGATGGAACGGGAGCATTGCATGGGATGCGACGAAGATCGCGTATGAGGGTGGATTCTAAGTGCCCCCTACACAAACATCGGCACCTTCGCCATTGCCTTCAACACTTCCGCATGCCTCGCCGTCTGCTTCACGCGCGCTCGCGCCTTGACAGCGCGCTTAGAGAGGCTGCTCTTCGGGCGCTTCGTGCCCATCGTGATGCCCTTGCCGTTATGGTTCGTCGCTCTGCGGGACATGGCGATCTAGTGAAGCACACCTCTGATCATCCCTCAAGGAAATGTGACGAATAAGTGGTGCCCCAAGCTTGCTGGAAGCTATCCGAACGGAGCTTAGCAAAAATGATGGCGGCCGGGGCGGAGCCTGTGCTGAGCCTGACGAAGTACGCGCTCCGGAAGACCAGCCCCGTCCGCGCTTCCGCCGACTCGGCACGATTTCGAGTTCTTCCCGTGCGGCAAATTTCACTTTCAAATGGGAAGTATCTAAGCTAAGGAAACTCGCAAAAATAACTTGACTGTTACACCTTCCGCCGAGAACGAATT
>CAYIRQ010000048.1:0-10677 GCA_964365905.1 uncultured Candidatus Peribacteria bacterium | reverse complement strand
TCCGGAGAAGAGCAGAAGTTCAATAAGGCTCGTGCCGGGACGGTTGCAATGGACAATGGACAATGGACCCCACTTCGCCCTTCCCCCTTCGCTCGTCGAGCTTCGGCGGACAGGTCGGGCTTCGAGGGGCAGGCAGTGGACAGTGGAATTCTGGCAATCAGTTCCTGATATCTGACGCAGCCTTTTGGAACAATCGTATGTAAACAAAAACATGGAAGTGAAAGAGGCTACTCCCTTCCCGGGCAGCACCATTGCGCCCCTGGGGGAATCTTTTCATAACAGCCCGTGGGATTGCCGTGGTCCTGGCAGAGTGCATTACTGGTCGTCTTGCACAAGGTATCCGAGGGGAACGGCGTTCCCGAAGAATTTTTGCAGAGTTCGCAGCGGTCGGTGAGTTCGTTGCACGAGCAGTTGCCGATGGTGACGCAGATCTTCTTGTAATCGGTGTTGCAGGGACCTGTATTCGATCCTCCCGTATCCGCGTTGAAGAGCGTGTACTTGCAGCATTTTCCGTTGGAACTTGTGCAACCGACAATGCCGCTCTCGCACGTGTCCACGGTGCAGTACGCACCATCGTTGCAGTCGGCATTGGAGGAACAACCGCACGGGATGCAGGAGGAAACCCCGGGCCACGGGGAACCGCCACAGTCAATCCCTTTTTCCTCGTGCGTTTTGAGACCATCCGTGCATGTCCCCTCCTTTTTGCATGCGCTGTCGCAGCCATCCAAATTATTCAGAGGGAGAGCATCACATCCCGGCGGGTTGCCGGCGGAAATGCAGCCATCATCGCACTGCTCCGTTGCGCATTTGTACCCGTCACCGCAGGCTTCGCAGACGCACGTTGAGGAACATCCATCGAGATTCGCAGTATTCCCGTCATCGCACTGCTCGCCGGAATTCACCGTGCCATTGCCGCAGGCAGCTCCTCCACCGCCACCACCGCCTGCAACGCACTGTCCGGATGCATTGCACGCCTGACCGGAACCGCAGGCGCAATCGGAAGCGCAGCTGAGGCAGGTCTCCCCGAGCACTGATTCGCACGCACCATTACCGCACTGGGCAATCTTGCTTTGGCAGGATGCATCGCAGTTATCTGCGCCGCCGGTATCCTGGGCGGTACACGTTCCATTCGTCGCGACGCAGCGCTTCGCATTCTCGACCGTATCGCAATTGGGGACGCCTCCGCTCGTGCATACGCCGCCATTGTCACACTCTTCATCCGGCAGCGTTCCATTCCGCTCCACGAGCATGTTTCCGCAGATCTCCTCGAGCGTGCATCCCACCGGGCAACACCACTCCGATGTTTGAGCATGAAAGTAGCAGCTGTCCGGGTAACCATTGGGGGGAGGGGGAGCACACGCCGGATCGGCTTGGCAAGCCGCTTTTGTCGCGAAGCCGCAGATATCAAAGACAGGAGGAGACTGGAGGTATGCCTGCGGGACGAGCGGAATTCCCTCCTTCCCCAACATCCACCCCGCGATCGTTCCCATGCTGACAGCCACGAGAAAGAGGACGGCAACGGCGGAAGGTCCAAAAGTTAGCCGGCGATTTAAATCGCCGGCTAACCGACGACGCGCATTCGTCTTCTTCGTTCGCTTCGGGAGCTTCCGGGATGGCATTGGAGCCATCGTAGCACGAAGAGAACGCTGCAAGCATCGGATGTTCGTTCGGGTGGCAGTTGATGGTACTGTCGGATCTCAGGTCGTTCTGTCCTCCTTCGCCCCGCATGCGCGGGGCTTCGGAGGACACAATATCTTCGGCTTCGCGCTGTGCCTGAAAGGCTTGCGCTCAGCTCGAATTCAATTGTGGAGCCGCCGACCGGATTTGAACCGGTGACCCACGGTTTACGATACCGTTGCTCTACCGCTGAGCTACGGCGGCATAAGAGTGTCAACGATGATAACGAAGGAGCAATGGCTTGCCATGAGCGAGCCCCACGCAGCGGGGCGAGTCGAATGGTGCGCCCGGCAGGATTCGAACCTGCGACCCCCAGCTCCGCAAGCTGATGCTCTATCCGGGCTGAGCTACGGGCGCTGATGCTGACAGAGATCGCAAGACTATCTATGACTCCCACCGCTTGTCCACCGTAGCCCCCGCACATGCGGAGCGAAGGTGGAAGCTACGAGCGCATGGCGCACATAGTATCGTGCGACCGGTGAAGAAGAAATCAGAATAGGTCCACTTTCACCGTCTTCCCCGCAAGTTCGATCACAATACCTCCGTGCTTCTGCTTCCCCGTCCCGACTTGAGCCTTCGTTTCTCTGAGAATGCGGTCGCCGTGGGCTTTGAGGACGCTATCCGCGCCTTCGATCTGAATCGTCGCAAGCTGATCCACCGTCATCCCCGCGTCTTTGCGTAATTTCTGAATCGCGCGGATGAGATCGCGCGCCTGACCTTCGAGCGCGAGGTCGGCGCTTACGGTGACGTCGAGAGCAACCACGAGTCCCCGATCCGCCGCAACGTGCTTCCCTGCCATGCTCTGCCAGGTGATTTCCGCTTCCTCGCGGGAGAGTTTCTCCCCGAGAATCGTGATCATCCCGTCTGAGCCTTCGGCAAACTCCCCTGCCTTTGCCGCGAGAATGATATCCTGCACTTTCGCCCCCACACGCGGGCCAAGAGCGCGTGCATTCACCGTGACACGGCGCTCCGCAAGGAGCGACGCGTCCGCGATCATCCGACATTCCTTGATGTTGAGTTCCTCCTGCAGGATCTCGAGGTCTTCTTCAGTGAGCCGGCGGTTTAAACCGCCGGCTAACTTCGGTGGAAGCGCAATCGTGCAGAGCGCAAGTGGTTGCCGTACTTTGATGTTCGCTTCCGCTCGCAAACGCATCCCGAGCGAAACAATGCGGCGGAGAAGACGGGTTTTCTGCATGAATGCTTCCTCTTCCTTCGTGAGGTTGCGCACCGCCGGCCAATCCGAGAGGTGAACGGAATCGTGGTCGCTCCCTGTGAGATTGAGATAGATCGCTTCGGTGATGAAGGGGCAGAAGGGAGCGAGGAGCTTGGAAATGGTGATGAGGACGGAGTGGAGGGTGGCGAAGGCGCTCTGACGATCCGGCGTTAGCCGGCGATTTAAATCGCCGGCTAACGTGCCGCTGTCCTCCTTCCCCGCAAACCGCCTCCGTGATCGCCTCACATACCAATCCGTGAGATGATCGATCGTTTCATGGAGCTCCGCGCAGGTTGCGGAGAGATCATAGCGATTGAGCTCGGCTGTCATGCGGTTCACGAGGTCCTGCACTTCGGCGAGGATCCAGACATCCAGAGGATGCTTTTTTGTGTCATCCCGCCTGCCGGCCGAAGCCTTGGCGAAGGCTGGAGTAGCCCCGCGCACGCGGGGCGTATCGAGAGACCATCCCGCCGCATTCGCATAGGTCACGAAGAAGCAGTAGGCATTCCAGAGGGGGAGAAGCACGCGGCGGAGTGTTTCTTCGACGGCCCGCTCACTGAAGCGCAGATCCTCCCCGCGCACGGCTGGGGATGCCATGAGCGTGAAACGCATCGCATCGGCCCCATATTTTTCCATGACGCTATCCGGCTCCGGATAGTTCTTGAGGCGCTTGCTCATTTTCTTCCCGTCCGGCGCAAGCACGATCCCATTCACGATGCAGTTTTTGAATGCGGGCTTTCCGAAGAGCGCAGTGGAAAGCACCATGAGCGTGTAGAACCAGCCGCGGGTTTGGTCCAAGCCTTCTGCAATAAAGTCAGCGGGGAACCCCGAAGGGGTTCCGACAGTTGACAGTTGACATTTGACAATTGACTCCGTGGCTAACTGTGAATTGTTAATTGTTAATTGTCCAAAACCATTTTCCCCTTCGAAGGGAAAATGGTTTTGCGCATACGGCATCGATCCGCTCTCAAACCAGCAATCGAGTACTTCGGGAATTCGTTTGAACGCTCTCTTGTCCGAACCCGAACCCGAATCCGAACCCCAGCTGATCGTATCGACTGTCTCCTTATGCAGATCGAGCTGATGGCCCGTCTCGTGATCAAAGTAAAACGTGTACGGTTTCGCGAACGCAGGATACGGTTGGTGACTGAGCTTGAAAGGATCCTCTTCCGTGAAGAAGTGGCGAATGTTCTGAAGAGGATCCGCATGCGTGACGATGACGATGTGCTCTCCTTTGTGCTTCGGGAGCGTCTCGCGGAGAAACTCATTGATGCGTTCACCGACGTTCTCCCATGTTTCCATCCCAGCGAGATGATAGATGCTTTCCGGACGACCGGAGGCGAATTTGTGTTCGCGTCGCGCCTTCACGTACGCAAGATCCGAGAAATCCACGTGCTTCCCCTCATACGTTCCAAAGCCCACCTCGCGGAGACGATCGTCCGTGCTGACCTTTGCACCGAGTTTCTTTGCAAGAATGCCGGCAGTTTGCTGCGTGCGTGAGAGTGGGGATGTGTAGATGGCCCTCACGGTTAGCCGGCGGTTTAAACCGCCGGCTAACGACCCCGCAGTTTCCTCCGCTTGCGCTCTCCCCTCCTCCGTGAGATCCGTCCCCGGCTCCGCTCCCTGATAAATCTGATCGATATTCCCGGTGCTCTGCCCATGCCGGAGCACGGTCACCTTTGTGATTCTCCCCGGCACTCTCTCCATCAGTTCATCCCGACTGCCAATGACCACAATGTTTTCGGATTTCGGATTTCGGATTTCGGATTTCTCCCCATTCTGGCTCCGCCAGATGGGGAGCGGTGTTCCCCAATACCTGTTCCGACTGATCGCCCAATCTCGCGCTCCTGCAAGCCACTTTCCGAATCTTCCGTCCCGAAGGTGCTCCGGCACCCAGTATGTCTCACTGTTCGCCTTGAGTAGCTGTTCCTTGATTTTTTCGACGGCGACGAACCAGGAACTCGTCGTGTACGGAAGCAGTGGCGTTTCACACCGCCAGCAGTGCGGGTAGCTGTGGGTAATCGTATACGAAGAGAAGCAACGTCCTGCTTTCTTCAGATATTCAATGATTCTCTTATCAGTTGCCATCGGATCTTTGCCCTCCGGTTTTGCATTGAGTCCGACGAAGTCCGTGACTGCCTCGATGAAACTGCCATCGATGCGGATGTGGGGCAGCACATCAACCCCTTCTGCAGTCGCAACCGCATTACTGTCTTCACCCGTACTCGACGTAAGGTGGACGATTCCGGTCCCCTCTTCATCACTCACCTCCACTTTTTCATTCATCACGACCTTAAAGACGCGGTCCCCGTATGTCTCGGGCTTCTCGGCCTTTGCAGTGCTCGGGATGACGGTCTCTACGAAGTACGGAAAAAGCGGGCTGTAGCGCTTCCCGAGGAGATCTGAAGCTTTGAGGGAGCCGAGGATTTCGTACTCTTTTCCTTGAAATACTTTTTCTACGAGTTTCTCTGCGAGAACATAGGTGACTTTGTCATGCTGCCTGCCCACCGTAGCCTTGGCGAAGGTGGGAGCGGAGTCCCGAGCCGCGTCGAGGGACGTAGACGAAGCACTGCGAACCTTTGCATATGCAATATTCGGTCCGACTGCCAACCAAAAGTTCCCGGGAAGAGACCACGGTGTCGTCGTCCACGCGAGGAGTACTGTGCTCGGATTATCCTTCAGTGGAAATGTCGCGATGACGGATTGATCGGTACGATCGGCATAACTTGAACTGACTTCGAAATTACTCAAGGGGGTCGCGCACCGCGGACAAATATGCATCGGTTTGTGCCCTTCGTAAATGAGTCCCTTCTCATGCAGCTGCTGAAACACCCACCAGATGCTCTCCATGTAATCGGGATCCATCGTCCGGTAATCCCAGTCCATATCGACCCAGCGCCCCGTACGCTCGACGGTCTTTCGCCACTCCTCTGTATATCGGAGGACCGATCCTCTGCATAAATCGTTAAACCATTTCACCCCTTTCGCATCGATCTCCTTTTTACTTTTAATACCATGCTCTTTCTCGACGAGATTTTCGATTGGGAGTCCGTGACAATCCCACCCGAACCGGCGCTCCACTCTCTTTCCCCGCATCGTCTGATACCGCGGGATCACGTCTTTGATCGTCCCTGCAAGCAGGTGCCCGTAGTGTGGGAGGCCGGTTGCGAAGGGGGGGCCATCGTAGAAGGAATAGGAATTGGGAATTGCCGAAGGTCCCTGTGGGAAGAATTGGGAATTGGGGTGTTCCTTAGTCCCTTGTCCCCTGTCCTTTGTCCTTAAACGGATACTCCGCTTGAACGTATCCTCATACCTCCAATACTCAAGGATGCCCCTCTCCAGCCCGGGAAATGACTGCCTTGGATCAACGGGGTCGAACATCGAAGAAAGTGTACAAGAAACCTCTGGATTATTATTGATGGAAGTGATAAAACTCAGGTATTAAGTGGTCAACATGTCACTCAATGAAGCCCCCACTGGCAACAGCAATAGAGTAGAATCAGTTGAAGACTACATGCCTCTCGCAACCCAAGCAGTTGCCGAGACCTGCAGAGCGGGACTCCCTTATGAAGCCCTTGACCCGCATGCTGAAACTGAAGAAGCGCTTATAAAGAAAATTGCAAACTTCATGCTGGTGAATGGGATGGCTGCGACTGTGGAAACAGCAAAAGCATTACTTTCAAGATTTGGAACTAACAACGGACACGCTCCTGTACTACGGGCTCAACAATAGCCCACTCCATCGGAGCATCTCAGTGATTTCTTGTTCACTCTTCACTCGCAAGTTCGGTAACTCCAAGAATGGCAAGTATGGTACACTTGCTTTTCAATGAAAGATGCTATGCAGCAGTTCACCGCGCTGCTTCAGTATTTGCCTCCACCGGAGCGCGAGAGAATTGCTGCCACTTTATTCCATGCTGAGAAATGGCATCACGGGCAGTTGCGGGAATCCGGAGAGCCATACATCCATCACCCCCTCGCCGTTGCAGGCTACCTCGCGAGACTCGAAGCGGACGAGGACACCCTGATTGCCGCTCTCCTGCACGATGTCGTGGAAGATGGTCACACATCGATGGAAACTCTGGAACAGAAGTTTGGGAAAACCATCGCCACCCTTGTGGACGGCGTGACGAAGCTCTCCAGACTGCGTTATGAGGGACGACGATCGGAGTGGCAGGTGGCATCTCTCCGGAAAATGCTCCTCATCGCAAGCAAAGACCTTCGTGTCATTCTGATCAAGCTTGCTGACCGCTGGCACAACATCGAGACGATCGATGCTCTGCGGAAAGACAAACGCGAGCGCATCGCAAATGAGACGCTCGATATCTACGTTCCGTTTGCGCGTCTCGTGGGACTCTGGGAACTCAAGACGCAGTTGGAGGACACCTGCTTTCCTCTTGCCATGCCGGAGGAGCATCGCCTGTGGCATGAGGCTATCGCAAGAGTAAGAGCAACCGTGGATACGGAGCGACTGCACTTCATCCAACAGCTCAATGAAGAAACGGGCGAGAATGTCGAGCCACAATTGCAGAGGATGACGGACTATGAGATTTTTCGGAAACTGCAGGGAAATCTTCAGCGTCTGCAGGACGTGCAACACGTGGATTCGGCACTGGTTCTCCTCAAAGGGGGACACTCCTCTCCTTTGGACTGCTACCGGGTCCTCGGGAGAATACATGGCCTCCATACCGTGCATCTCGGATCATTTCGAGATTACATCGGTTCTCCGCAACCGAATGGTTACAGAGCGTTGCACACAACCATTTTTCTTTCGCACCATCATCGACTGCGCCTGCGCATCCAGACTGCAGCCATGTATGAGTACGCCGCTCAGCGCAAAATCTCGTCCTGGATCGGCAAGAAGGACACTGATCTTTATGCAGCTCTGCGCGCTGTGCATGGGGATGTTATCGGCGAGGAACATTATTTGCGACATTTGAAAGACTCCATCCTCACGGAACGCATCAATATTTTCACAACGTCGGGGGAAATCGTCAGTCTGCCGGAGGGAGCAACCGGCGTGGATTTTGTCTTTGCGGTCAATCCTGATCATCTCTCATATCTCGCAGGCATTCGCGTGAATGGTCATCTTCGTGAGGCATCGCACACACTGCAGGACGGGGACACCGTGGAGCTTGTGTTGCTTCAAAGAGGCAATGGAAAGCAGACTATGTGGGTGGAGAAGGTGAAATCCATTGCAACACGGCAACACCTAGAGAAATCCCTCCAGCAATCACCGCGTGAGCAACAGATGGAGGAAGGAAAGAATATTCTTCAGCGTGAGTGTAGAAAGCGGCGATTGCCTCTCTGGTTCCTCTTTCATCTCCCGACGATGCAAAAACAATTGACCACTGCTCTCGGAGAGTCCACTTTCGAGGAGCTACTTGTCCGGCTGGGGGGAGGCCTGCTTCCCGTAAGCACCGTGATCGACGCATATAAGAGGATGCTGACGCTAACGCCGAATTGGACCATCCAGTGCATGAAATTCCTCCATCTGCTCCCCAGATCACGGGTGCTCAACAAAGAAGCGACACTGATGGATATCGAAGTGTATGCGGAAGACAGGCAGGGGCTCATTCACGACATCACGGAATGCTTCGTAGAGCGCAACATCAACATTGCGCGCTTTGGCGTCTTCGCCATCCCTCCCAAAGACGCACTCTACAAGATTCGTCTGGAAACCGGTTCCTTTGATGAATTCAGCGATCTCTTCGATGCGCTCCTGCAGGTTCCAAACGTGAAAAATGTCTTGCGGAAGCGGTGAGACTGTGTAACTCTTCTGCCCTTTCTGTCCGGCCCCTCCCGTCATCATGAACAATCCCGCTCCAATCGACCAAGTGATCGACCCGCTTGCGAACCTCATCCATCCGACAGCGGAGGAATACAAACAGTACCTCAGGGGAGAATATGCGACGAACAGGCGGGAACGATGGTCGATCAAAGACGGATGGGAATCCCATTACAATAAAATGCGCGGAGGATTGCGCCAATTTCTGTTGAATACCGCCGCAAGGAGAAATTTCGCCATTATCGGACCCGGCTTCGAACCCATTGGCTATGACTTTGAGGAGGAGGACGTCCCCATTCTGAATACGATGGAGACCATCATTCTCGTTGATATCTCGCAAGAAGTTGTCAAGAACGCACGCGGGGCATTTATTCATGCAGGAGTGAAACCTCACAAAATACACGCGATCCAGTACGACATCACGAACGGCCTGAGCACCGTTTGTCATCATTTTATCGAAGGTGAATTGCGTGGTATCTGCACCGAGGAGGAGCTCAGTCGCCACACGGAGCAATTTGAGACGCTGGAAATCGGAGAATTGGACAGTCGCCTCATCAACGAGATAGAAAAAGTACAGAATCAGAGAAGAGAGTATCTTTTGGAGGGAGGATTGAATAAGAGCCGAACATGGAAACTCACATGTAGTGGCGAACCGCTCCCGCTCGACATCGTGTCATATCAGATGGTGCTCGCAGGGACGCTCGCTCATAGCATGCAGGCATTCCGGGATCGCTTCGTGGACGTGACTTCCCGGGAAACCCGCATTGGCAAGGCAACGGAACACGCCCGACTGGAGATGTTTCAGCGCATGCACAGGTTGCTTTCGAGATTCAGCACCACCATCGCCGTGCGATCCATCCGCAAAATCTTGGAGGATAATAACGACGTCAAAATCCTCGCACTCACGGACGTCTCCACGGTGTATGAAGATCCTCCCTTCGGAGCATTGACTGAGCTCTCCCTAGACGACCTCTCACGGGAACTTTCCCATCCTCCTGCAGAGCTCCAAAGTGAGGGTGTTCCAACTATAGTCACCAGAGTACCACGCTCATGGAAATGGCTTGATGAACCGGAACATGGGCACAGTGTGATACACGCAGAATTCGAGCGAAAATGCTTTCCAGATACCGAAGATGATTCGGAAGGTGCCAATGCGCAATCCTCCGGTCTACCGAACGTCACATCTTCTCCAGCCACGTTGGCGACTTGAAAGATTAAGGCATACTGGCCCTTGTGATTGCAGCCTCTATCATGGGTATTCTTAACATCACTCCCGACTCTTTTTACGATGGAGGAGAATTCTCTGAAGCAGAGAAAGCTGTCGAACACGCACTAGAAATGATTGAAGAAGGCGCGGATATCATCGATATCGGTGGGGAATCGACGGGACCTGGATCGGGGGAAATAAGTGTCGAGGAGGAGGTGAGGAGGGTGATACCGGTGATAAAAGGTGTCAGGTGTCAGGTGTCAGGTGTCAGACTCAGCGTAGATACTTACAAGATGGAAGTTGCGAGACAGGCGCTCGAGGCTGGTGCAATGATTGTGAACGATGTGACAGCGGGAAGGGGAGATTCGGCCATGTTCCCACTCATTGCAAAAACGGGCTGCCGCTACGTCATGATGCACGCGAAGGATCCGACAGCGAGAACAACGACGAAAGAAGTTCACTACGACGACGTCATCCAAACGATTCATCAATTTTTCGAGGAGCGCCTTGCGGCAGCTCTGAAAGCCGGGGTTCGCAAAGAGCAACTGATCCTCGATCCCGGCCTCGGTCACTTCATCTCGAGCGATCCCAGATATTCCTGGGAAATTCTGGAACGCCTCGAGGAACTCTCTGACCTCGGCTGCCCCATCCTCGTGAGTCCTTCGCGGAAATCCTTCACGGCGGAACATCCGAAGCAGCTGCCATCGGAACGCTTGCCGGGAACCCTCCGCGCGACGAAGATCGCGCTCGCCCATGGCGCGAGCATTATCCGGACGCATGATGTGGCAGCTA
>CAYIRQ010000047.1:0-10720 GCA_964365905.1 uncultured Candidatus Peribacteria bacterium | reverse complement strand
AATGCTTGAGATACAGTTTTCCTCCACAAGCGAAGGCTGGGAGAGGGATAGGGGTTCTTACCCCTCACTCTCACTCTCTCCCGAAGGGAGAGAGGATGTTTGTGTTTTGTTATACTGCTCCGGACATGAAGCAAGACCCTGTTATCTGCATTGTAGGCCTTGGCTACGTCGGGCTTCCCCTCGCGCACGCGTTCGGAAAAACCGAATGGAGAACCATAGGCTATGACATCGATGTGAAGAGAATTGAAGAACTGAAGGCCGGAAGCGATAGAACCAGAGAGCTCTCACAGGCGGCGCTCAAGGAAACAAAGATCACATGGAGTGCGGATCCCGCAGTGATGTCGGAAGCAACAGTCATCATTCTTGCGATCCCGACACCGGTCGATGAAAAAAACGAGCCCGATCTCAGTCTGGTCGTCGCTGCAACGGAAACCGTCGGGAAACATTTGAAGCCGGGTACAACCGTTGTTTATGAGTCAACGGTCTACCCGGGCGTGACGGAGGAACTCTGTGGCCCCATCCTCGAAGAGGAATCGGGTCTCACGCAGGGAAAAGACTTCCACCTTGGCTACTCACCCGAGCGCATCAATCCCGGAGACAGGGATCATACAATCGATAAAATCGTGAAAGTGGTTGCGGGAGACATTCCGGAAACTACCGAAATGCTTGCAAAGATTTACGGTCGAATCATCCCTGCAGGTATCCACAGAGCTCCTTCCATCAAAGTTGCGGAGATGGCGAAAGCGATCGAGAACGCGCAGCGCGATCTCAATATCGCTTATGTCAATGAAATCGCGCTCATGTGCGGGAAGCTGGGGATCGCAACGCGCGACGTGCTCGCCGCCGCGCGCACGAAGTGGAATTTCCTCCCCTTCTCCCCCGGCCTCGTCGGCGGCCACTGTATCGGCGTGGATCCGTATTACCTCATCACGAAGGCGCGTGAGCTTGGGATGGATACGACGATGATGCGCAGCGCGCGGGAGCTCAATGATAGCATGGCGCGCTCCGTCGCAGGACAAGTGCTCGATACCCTCAAAAAAAGGGGCAGCGCTTCCAATGGGGCACAGATCCTCGTCCTCGGCCTTACGTTCAAAGAAGACATTCCCGACATGCGCAATTCCAAAGTGGAGGATGTTGTTGCCGCGCTGAAAAGCGCAGGGTGCGACGTGACAACGCACGATCCCTATCACAATCATTTTGCATTCGAAGAAAAGAAGGGCCATTGGGATGCGATCCTTCTCCTTGTGTCGCACAGAGAATATCGCTCCATGAAACCGGAGGCCTTTGCTGTTATTGGGAAACCCGGTTGCATTTTCTACGATCTCAAGTCGGTCTTTTTGCCGAAAGACTTTGAAAAAACAGGAATGACCTACCTTGCGCTTTAGAGAATGAATCGCTCGTATGTCCTTTCATTTGGCATTGTGGCGCTCGGTC
The DNA here is from genome assembly GCA_964365905.1 of uncultured Candidatus Peribacteria bacterium. Taxonomy (GTDB): domain Bacteria; phylum Patescibacteriota; class Gracilibacteria; order Peribacterales; family Peribacteraceae; genus CAYIRQ01. The sequence continues at coordinate 9,286 of CAYIRQ010000047.1, read as the reverse complement.
TCGTCGGACTCATGCTTCTGAACATCAGCCGCTTCGACTGGAATGCGAGCGCCCTCCTCCACGTGAGTCGCGAGTTCGGCGAAGCGTACAGCGTTCCGGAAGGTACAGTGCTCTATGAAGATGGCGGCTACGACGGAATGCTCTACATGCAAATCGCACGGGATATTCCGGAAATATTTCTGGGCGCACCGACGTACGATCACGCCTACCGCTGGCAGCGCATCCTGCTCCCGGCGCTTGCATCTCTTCTTTCCATGGGGAATGACTCCGCTCTCCCATTCGTGATCCTTGGAGTCAATGTTGCATCCGTTCTCGGCGCGCTGTTTCTCTTCCTCGCACTCGCGGGAAAACCCAATATTCATGCCTTCACGCTCGTGGGGAATCCCGCCGCTCTCGTCGGCATTCTCTTTTCCCTCACGGAACCACTCGCCCTTTTCTTCACGATGCTTTTTCTGTTTTTTTGGAAAAAGTCCGGTGAGCGCGTGACATGGGGTGGCGCGCCCGCTCTGGCGCTCGCGCTCCTCGCGCGGGAAACCACCGTGCTCCTCACGATTCCCCTGCTCTTCTTGCCATTCCAATATTCTGCAGAATATTGGAATAAGAGGTTTCGCAATATTTTTTTGTTATGTCTTTCCTTCCTCCCATTCGCTCTCTGGATGCTTTTCCTCACCAACCACTTCGACACGTTCCCTTGGGAAACGAATGAAGGGATGCTTGCTCTCCCCTTCTCCGGAATTCTTTCTCTTCTGCAGCATACTGCAGCATCGCCCAATGCGTATGTTCTTTCCAGTGCTGCATTTTTTCTCCTCTTCTTTCTCCCCCTCATTGCTGCACTCGTCAGTGAATGCTTGCGGGCGCCCCAAAGGGGCGCCCCTACGACGATGATTCTGGGAACGATTCTTGCTTTCTTCCTCTTCCTCGATGCTCACATCTGGAATGTGCTCACGAGCGTCGGTCGCGTCATTCCTGCGCTGTATCCCATCTATGCGCTGTGGGCGCTCGAACATGATTCCCGGAAAACTCGGTCGCTCTCCGCAGCACTCATTCTTGTAAGCACGACGGTAGCCATCGGCATCGCACTCTCACCGCATCCATTCACGATCGCACCGTGAGCGTACCCCGCCTCAGCATCATCGTGCCGATCTATAATGAAGAGCGAACGATTGCTGTCGTTATCGATAAGCTTCATGAAATATTTTCGACCGATACGGAGATCATTTTCGTCGACGACGGATCGGCCGATCGCTCGCTTGCGATCGTAGAGGAGAAAGCGCGCCCAAGCGACATCGTCCTCACCAAAGAGAACGGCGGCAAAGGATCTGCAGTCCGCCTCGGACTCACGAAGACATCCGCGCCCTTCACCGTGATACAGGACGCCGATCTTGAATATGATCCTGCGGAAATCCGGACACTCCTCCGCTCTGCAGAAGAACATCCCGGCACGATTGTCTTCGGATCGCGGTTCCTGCAGAAGAATCCGAACATCTATAAACGCAACTACATCGGCAATAGATTGATCACGGCTATCCTCGATATCCTCTTTCTGGGAACTCTCACCGATTCCTACACCTGCTACAAGCTCTTCCCGACGGCAATTCTCCGGAGTTTCCCTCTCACGGCACAAAGTTTTGAGCTCGAAGCGGAGCTCAGCGCATGGCCCCTCAAGCGCGGCATCCCCATTCGCGAAGTGCCCATTCGGTATGCTCCGCGCAGCCACGAAGAAGGCAAGAAAATCCGCGCGAAGGATGCCTGGAAGGGGCTGCTCACGATGCTTCGCATCCGCTTCGCGCGCTCATCATGATGCCGATCGCGTGGATCGTGGGGCAGGGAGGTTTGCTCGGGGGTTCGCTGGCGCGCGCATGTGAAGAGAGTGGAGTCGCTCTCTGGAAGAGTCCCGCTTTTCCCTGGAATGAACGAGCGGCCCTTCAACGTGCATGCACGAATGCGGTCCGTGCATTTGCGGGGCAGATACAAAAAGGGCAACCATGGATTGTCCTGTGGGCTGCGGGAATCGGAACGGTGGGAAGCGCAGAGTCTGCTTTGGCCGAAGAAACCCATGCATGGGAAATGCTTCTGCAGATTGCCTCCGAATATCTCCTCCCCGCGCATCCTTGCGGCACCCTCTTCTTCAGCAGTTCCGCAGGAGCGATCTACAGTGGCGTGGGGAGTGCGCTCATCACGGAGGACACTCCCCCGCACCCTCTCTCCGCATACGGTCGGACAAAGATCGCTCAGGAGAAACTCCTCACTTCCTGGGCGGAGCAACATCCTTCGATTTCCTGTGTCACCGGCAGAATCAGCAATCTCTACGGCGAGCGGCAGAATCTTGCAAAGCATCAGGGCGTCATTTCACATTGCTCCGGGCGCATCCTCCGCCGCGCCCCCATTCATGTGTACGTTCCTCTGGATACGATCCGCGACTACGTCTATAGCGAGGATTGCGCGCGAGCCATTCTCGCATTGCTGCTCGCGACGCAAAGAGCTTCGCATCCCCGGCGCATCCTGAAAATTTTCGCGTCCGAGCGAACGACGACTCTCGCGGAAATCCTGGGAATATTCACCCGCATCGCGAAAACGCCGCCCCACATCGTCTGCGGACGCGCGGAGAATGCGAAAGAGCACCCCCGATGCGTGCGCTTTCATTCCACTGTTGCGAAAGAGCTTCTTCCGCTCCTCCGGCGCACATCGCTGCTGGAAGGCATCCACCGCCTCCATGAGCATCAGCGCCGCCTGTTTGAGCAAGGCGCACTGCATCCTGTTCCTTTGCGTGGCTCGGCATTGCAACGCTCTGTATGATACCGCCCGCATGAACGAACTTCGCTTCGTACACCCCGTTTCCCATGCGCCGCTCACGAAAGAGCCGCAGGGGTATCGCGAAGGCAAAACCGGGGAATTCTTTGCGTTGCAAGAATGTCTGCCGTGCTTTCTCCCCGAAGGAATGCGCCGCCACGCAAAGGAAGAACGCGGGGATTTTATCAACGCAGTGAAAACGATGTTGCGCCGCTGGCCGCGTCTCTACATCGCGCTCATCTATGTCATCAGCCCCGTCTGCACCGTCGGTCTGACTGCGCGGAAATTTGTTCGACGATTCCCGGCTGATGCGCGCATCCTCAACGTGGGATCCGGCGTGCATCGCTACCGGAGCTCCATGGTGAATCTCGACATCTACCCATACCGCGGCGTGGACGTCGTCGCGGACGCCACCGCGCTCCCCTTTCCCGATGATACCTTTGAAGGCGCCATTTGCGAATGTCTGCTCGAACATGTGCCGGAGCCCAAGAAGGTTGTGAAGGAGATGGTACGGGTACTGAAGCCGGGAGGAACGATCTTCCTTTCAGTGCCATTCATCTACCCATTCCACGGATGCCCGAACGACTTCTACCGATGGACTCTCACCGGCATGAAAGATCTCTGTGACGCAGGCGAAATTGTAGAAATCAAGTCGCGGTCGGGTCCAACATCCGCCCTCGTCTCCATCCTCGTCACCTACTTCGCCATTTTCTTCTCCTTCGGATCGCAGACGCTCTATCACATTCTCTCGATGCTCTTCCTCATCCCCTTCTTTCCACTGAAGTTCCTTGATTGCGTTCTCGGGCGCTTCCCGACAGCCATGCACGGAACAGAGGCGTTCTATGCCGTTCTTCGAAAGGAAGGAAAGGAAGAAAAGTGAGGAAAGGCAGGAAGGTCTGGCAACTTTTCTGCCTTTTCTGCCCTTCCTGCCTTCTCTGCCCTCCGTTAGTCTTCTCGCATGCCACAAGAAAACGCCATTCATGCTCTTGCAATCGTCATCCCTGTCTACCAGGGGGAACGAACCCTGCCTCCTCTGATCAAAGAACTCGCAGCCTTCTCGCAGGAGAAGCAAACGTCCAAAGGGCATGCATACCGCATCGAGGAAGTCGTCCTCGTGCACGACGGAGCGATCGACCGTTCGGATCAGGTGATACAGGAACTCGCGGCGAACTATCCGTTCGTGAAGCCCGTATGGCTCTCGCGCAACTTCGGGCAGCATCCTGCGACGCTCGCGGGCATCGCGAGCACCGTCGCTCCCTGGGTCGTCACCATGGATGAAGACGGCCAGCAACGACCCGACGATATTGCCGCACTCCTCGATTGCGCGCTCGAAAAAGACGCGCAGCTTGTCTACGGCAACCCCATAAACGCGCCGCCGCATGGCGTGCTGCGCAACATCCTGAGCTATCTTTCCAAATGGGTGTTCGTACGCCTTCTCGGCAATCATCACATCGGAGAATTCAACAGCTTTCGGCTCCTCCGCGGCGAAATAGCGCGCGGCCTCGCAGCCTACTGCGGGCACGGCGTGTTCCTCGATGCCGCACTCGCATGGGTTGTCGCCAGAGCGGAACACTGCCCGGTGACCGTGCGGAAGGAAAGTGACCATCGCTCCGGCTACTCATTGCGATCGCTCGTGAAACATTTCTGGCGACTCCTCGTCACATCGGGCACCAAACCGCTCCGCTTCATCTCATTCCTCGGTGCACTTTCACTCCTCCTGTGTATTGCGCTCACCGGATATGCCCTCTGGGCAAAATTCACATCGCACGTCCCCATCGCCGGTTGGACATCAACGACCATTGTAAATTCGCTCTTCTTCGGAGCCACGCTCCTCTCTCTCGGAGTCGTCGCCGAATATCTCGCAATTGCTCTCGCGATCGTCATGGGGAAACCTCCATACCTCATCACATCCGGGCCGCGCCGAAAGTCCCAATCTTAGTTTTTCTGTGGCAAAACACTGTAGCGACTCACGGAATATTTTTGGTCCGTATAAACGGTGGATCCTGCCTCACGCAGAAGCTTCAGCGCTTCGGTCTCCGGGTCATCGGAGGAAAATACTGCGAAATCCATCGGAGATCTTTGGAGCTTCTCCTCGAGAGAGAGCGGGACATACGCGCGATACGCAGCGGCATGTTCCATCAGCAGATCGTCGGGAATCCGTTCGAATCCTCCAAGCGCCTCCCGATAGTAGATCGCATGGAGACGACTGCTCACGTCGAGCCGGAGATCCGTGAGGAAGCGCTCTTCCGCATCCTCCGGGGCAAGTCCCTGTAACCAAAGATCAAGAAAGAATGCGTCCCGCGTGCGCTCAAAAGAAGTGAGGAAGAGCGGCGCATGTCCCGCAAAGGTGACATCCGCGGCGGTGTAGATGGGCGTGAAATCCCGAACACCTCCGGCAGCTTCCGTCGCAAAGACACTCACGCCGGGCTGTGTCTGCCCTTGCAGGAACGCAAAGAGCGGCGCGAGGTGCTGCCTCTCCCCCCATGCGGCCCGAACGGTGGGATAGGCTTTCCATTGCTGCAGTAACCCAAAGCTGATCGTGAGAAGGAGAACGATGGAAAATCCAATGCGTCGCTTCCCGCTCGGAAGCAGTCGCCCTCCCCACTCATAGAAAAGAAGAAGGGCCGTGATGCCTGCAAGAGGCTGCACGAAGTACCAGTGATAGTGATGCGGAACGAGATACAAACCGGTGATGACTTGCTGATTGAGTGCAAGCAGACCGGAGGCGGCGAGAGCGATGAGAAGTGGAAAGCATTGCGGCCACCATCGTCGCGAGAGAAACGCAAGTAAAGGAAAAAGGAGGCTCCACACTCCGAAGACGAGACCCCGCTTCTCCGCGAGACCCTGTCGCGCCGCCGTCGCCGCATACCATGGATGTTGGAGGAGCTCCCGGAAATTGAGAAGATAGGGAATGCCGAGAAGCAGAAACGCGCATCCGAAAAACAGAAGGTCCCGCACGCGCATCCAGTCTCTTCTTAAAACATACCACAGAAAAAGGAGCGCGACGGTCACACCGAGATACGTCCATGCATAGACATAGGAATAAAGCAGCGCCGCCGTCAGCCCCCCCGCAAGAATCGTCTTCCATGCGCGGCGTTCCTTCATCCAGGACGCAAGGGAAGTAAGCGCGAGCAAGAAAAGCAGAGCGGACCATTGAGGATTCACGGGCCGCGCGAAGCGGAGGAAATCGATGGAAAAATTCGTATCGGTGAGAAACGGGATGATGTCCCACGGCGCATGGAGGGCGGATCCCGCGAAGAGAAGACCGGCGACCGCAAGCAGCGATTCCCACGGTCGCCCCGAGAGGGTGCAGAAGAACGCGGTGAATGCAGCGAAGAGCAGCATGGAGGAAAGTCCTTTCATGAACACAAACCCCGGAACGACGTCCAACCCGAGAAGCTGTATGACTCGCGCAATGAGGAACTCCGGAAGCGCGGGTTGCAGAGGGGGCTGATCTTTCGGCGACGCGAAGTATGCGTTGGCAACTTCGGGAAATCCGTCGATGACTTCGCGCACGCGCACGGCGTAGTAGTGTTCCTGATCTCCGGGCATGATTTCGATGCCCTGGAACGGATACTCGCGATCAAGACGCTGCAATCCGTGCGGCAGAAGCACCGCTCCCGCGAAGGCACACGCGCTCATGAGGAGCACCCACCGGAAAAGCGTCATGGGAGAAGAACACCGCGGAAAAAAATGCGTCGCATGCGTGCGGAGCAGTGTAGCACACGCCGGCTATCTTCCGCAGACGTGAATGGTAAAAGTCCCAACCTTTCGCTGTGGCCTGCAAATCATGACAACAGCGTTTGGCACGGACGTCTCCGGCGTTGTCAGGAGAATATCCACGCGAAATTCTCTGAGGAGCGCGGCAAGATCGAGTTGTGAGGGATCCCGAAGTGCCGCATCGAGCCACGCAAAAACTTCCTGATGCTCGATCATGGAAACAATCGAGTACTCGCATGCACTGTTCCTCAGGAGCAACGCATGCATGATGCGGCAGAAGCTTTTCCTCCGCGCAGCGCTGTTTCCCGCTCCCAAGCCGAAGACGGAATTGTATCCTTCCCCCCGCGCTTCGGCGGATGTCGGAAAGATCGCTTCCTGAAGCGCATAGCGCCTCGCAATCTCTTCATCCCGCACATGCTGGTAGGACGCATATTTGTTGAAGAGCACATAATGCGGCGTCAACACCGGCACAAGATTCGCAACGGCAAGAGGCGCAAGGAGAACACGCTCTCCCGGAAGCGCCGAGAGAACCGAAAGAACATCCGGAATGCGTGAATCCTGAAACGCCGCTGTCACGCGGCGATGCTCCTTCCCCTGAAGAAGGGCGTCACGAATGAGCGCCGCAAAAGAAATCATCATGAGGACACTGAGAAGCGCCGTCAGTATTTTCCGCGACAGGAGTGCTACGAGGATGGAGGTGCCCGTCAGCCACAGAATCAATGTGATGAGGGGGCGATAATACAGTCCGAAGATGATATCGAACCCGTGCACGAGCGACTGATTGAGCGCAAGCAGACTTCCGAAAAGAAGCGTGCAATGTATATCGGCGGTGAGAGCATGCATCCTTCCCGTGCGGCGCAAAAAGAGAAGGAGCAGGAGCATCGCGAGAACCGCTCCCTGCAGCAAGGGCGCAGCCGGAAGGTGACTTGCAATCATGCCGAGACGCCGCTCTGTATCCATTTGCGCGACGGGGTCGTTGCTTGCCGCGCGCAGCATGATGCGGAGAAGAAAAAAGGGCAAAGCGCCGCCGATGAAAAGTATCCCCTGCCGGAGGATCCACCGATGTTCACGCTGCAGGAAACGACGAAGAATGTCGCAGCTCTCGACAATCGCAAAAAATACCGCGTGCACGATATGGGTAAAAAACATGCAGCCAAGCAGCAGTCCCCGGAAAAGAGACGTCCTGCAGGGCCTCCTTCCAGGCGCAAGAAGCAGGAAAAGAAAGAGGAGCTCGAAAGGCAGCGTGACCTGCGGCGTCACACTTCTCATCCATCCAAGATCGGTGAACGTTGCGACGATGATGGACATGAAAGCCGCAAGCCAAACAGAAGGAAGAAGACATCGAAAAATCAAGAAAAGGAGAAACACTCCGACGAAAGGAAAAAGAAGGTCTCCAACAATCACGGTTGTCACAATATCCCAGGAGAACATCTTCATCAGCGCGCCCTGTACGAGCGGCGCAGAACTGCCGGATGCATGGCTCCATCGATGCTCGAAGAGCGACGCATGCCCGAGATTCGGATACCCATCCGCAACATCGCGAATGAGCGCTGCGTAGTACTGCTCGTCAACGGATGACGCGACATGCATGATCGTTGCCTGCCCGCGAACGGCGTCGAAGAGTGTTGGGCCATTCAAAACGAGCGTGAAGAGAAATGCTGCAAGAACACCCGGCATGACCCCATACATCCCATGGAAACCCCTGCGCACATTAGCGACGATGCCGGGCATGAACATCATGAGTGACTTCACAGAGAAGCAGATGAGCGCGGAAGCAGCCGGGCATACCCGACCGCGGCAAACACGCTATAGCAAAAAACAATGGGCAGGAGGTAGCGGGGGGTCGCGTCCGTTGCCGTATAGATGAGCGTTGAGTAGAGAATGAACGCAATGAAGATTCCATATTCGCGGCGGAAGATGTGAGGAAGGGAAAAAAGCGATCCCCCGTACAGGATCACCATGGAGAGCGCCGCAAGGGCGTTATAGGCAAACCCCCACCCATTCACGAAGGGCAAATGGAGCTCGAGAATCTCAAACAGGGAAAACCAGAGATAGTGGGGAAAATTCCGGAGGATATTCTCTGCTCCCGCGCGGGCAATCGCTTTTCTTTCCGCGGGATAGTCCGCCCGCTCTTCGAGCGCATGCATCACGGCATTATACGAGCACTCCCGCGGGAGACCGGTCCAGTCGCGCGTGATGTACTCCGCAAGCAAACATCGGAGCGGAGTGATTCCCCGGAGATGTTTCGCCTGTTCCCCGCGCACGTGGAAAACGATCGCAGATCGTTCAGAGCCAGCGATCTGAAACGTGCCGGTCTGCAGCAGATTGCGAATTCCCCAGAGCGAGATCACGCTGTACGCGGAGAGAACGAGTATGAATGTATGTAAGCGAAAGAATCTCCATGGTTTCAGGAAAAGAATGCCGAGGAGAAGAAAGAGAGGAAAGAAGAGAAACGGAATGTAAGTCAGGACGAGCGCGCCAAGGAGCGCCCCGGCACCGATCGCAAGCGGCAGGGATGGCGCGCGCTGCAAGCGCAGCATGATGGCCGCAAAGAGCATTGCAAGGGTGAGTGCGAAATTCTCGCGGTACGCGCTGAAGACCGTGTGGAGCACGGAGGGGAGGAGCAGCAGTAAAAGCAGCGCCATGTCCGGGGCGCTCTGCGGAGCGATGCGACGGAGTTCAGAAGTGAGAACGATGGCGGAAGCAAGCGTGAGCAGCGCCTGCACGGCAAAAATCGCCGCGCGATTCTCCAGCCCGAAGAAAAAGTAGATGGTTG
>CAYIRQ010000046.1:0-10722 GCA_964365905.1 uncultured Candidatus Peribacteria bacterium | reverse complement strand
TGAGCGTGAGAGCGGAAGCATAGAGAGGCGCTGCGCGGCGCGCAAGCGTCCGCCCTACGGTTTCCTCCGTTTGCGGAAAAGGAACGGCATTGCGCCAACCGCCGCAAGAACAGAGATCCAGAGTCCCGGTCCTGTTTCCGGTTGCTGCCGGGGTGCTGCAGGATGCAAGGCTTCACGAACGGCTTCCTCTGCGTATCGCACCGCGTGCACGGGGGGAACGTACGGACTCCCCACGGTGTAACGATTGATGCGGAGAATTGCAGGGAAAGAAGTTCCGGGAGATGGATGCGGAACTTCTGCAATCGTGACAACGGGAGATGTAATCGGTGCAAAGGGTGAGGCAGTAGAAACCGGGGTTGGAGTTTGAGTTGGGGTTGGGGCTGGGGCGACAACGGGCAAGACGGGAAGGGGGATATCGATGTCTTCTGCGTCTTCCATCGCAGCCGGGGACGGCTGCGCTGGGATTTCCTCCAAAGGTGCAATCGAAAGCGACACCGCGAGCGTGGGGAGAATGGTGCTTCGAAGTGTCAGCGTCATGCCTACAGCTTCATCAGGAATCGTGACCTCAGTTTCTTCCCCTGCAGGCAGAGAAGATGTGGAGAGGAGCGGAGATCCATCGGGTGACCGCTGATCGCTCTGCAATTGCTGTGCAGAAGAAGAAACATTTTTGATCAGGATCTTTTTACCCGCTTCAAACGTCCCCTCGGAACGGGAGATGCCGGCATCCGTAATCTCGAGCGTGAGCGGCGCCTGCATCTCCGCAAGCAGATCGCCGCGAATACGGTGGATGCCGTAGAAAAAGAGCGCGCTAAGCGCAGCGAGGGAAAGAGCGGCCAGCATGAGAGAAAGTGACGCCGGCCAGGCGCTCCCGTCTCTCGCCACAGACACATGGCCCCCACTCGGTTCAGGGGGCGCCTCGTCCGCAACATGGAAGAGCGCGGGTTCAGAAGCGGGAGAATCTGAAGATTCCTGCTGCGTGCGATCCGTGCTTTTCCAGTGAGGATGGAGATCCGATGTCATGCGGACTTTTTGCGTCGGAAGAAAACGGCAGAGAGAGATGCAAGAATGAGGAGAATGGGGATGAGGAGAAGCGGCATTCCCGTTTGGCCCGGAACACCCTTGCCGGGCGTCACGGAACCGGGGAGCGTCCCGCCATCCCTTCCTCCGGCCTCATCGGGAGTGGCGACAATCGTGAACGGCGCCGTTGAGCTGCCTGGATCAGAAACGACGACGGCGACTTCATAGCTAAAGTCCGATTCCTGCTCCGAGGTATTAAACGCCGTGACTGCAAAGAAATAGCGCTTCCCGGCAGGAAGCCCCCGCACCGTAATACCCGTCGTTTGCGCCGACACCGTTCGACGTTGTATGTACTGCCCGGAAACCGTGCCATAGTACAGGTTGTAGCCGGAAACTCTGGGATCGAGTAGCTCCTGCCACCGCAGGTAGACATTGTTTCCTGCATTCCCCGAATCCGTCGTCACCTGCAATCCCTGCACCTGAAGCCGCGCGAAATCGGGATCCGTGACGATCGGAGGTACGGTGCCGCCGGGGAGCGGGATGACGATGGGAGGCTGATGCGCGGGAGGCTGATTTCCGGGGGGGATCGTGGTTCCGGGAAGCGGAAGCGTACCGGGTTGAGGCACCGTCGTCGGAGGTGCTCCCTCGCCGAAGTAGAGCAGCAGATCGAGCGGCCGCGTGCGAAGGACGTTCACGGTCTTCCCGTCCTCCACGAGCAGCACCTTCGTCTTTCCCTCCTGTCCGAGGAGACTGAATTCGTGAAACTTCACAGCGTGGCTCAGGTCCTCCCCTCTTGCGATCACCTCAAAAGTCACGCGCGCAAAGAGGATCTCCTCCTCCCGCGCCCCGCCGCTTACGTTGCTTGCACCGAGTTTCACGAGACCATCTCCACCAGAACTTGTGCCGAGTGGAGCCTGTCCTGAGCTCTGTCGAAGGGCCGAGGCATCAAAGGCTTGTTCTCCAGGAGCAACGAGAGGGAAGGTATCTGCAATCCTGATCTCTCTTCCTCGCAGGACCGCAGAATCATACTCGAGCCAGCTCTGAATCGATTGCAAACGCTGCCTGCCCGGATTTGTGACGACGATATCGAGATCGAGGAATGATCCGGCAGTAAGTCCGGTTGTGATTGCGCGCTCGCTGTCATAGAGCGGGAATTCCCTGCATGGAGTCTGCGATCCCTCCTCGCAATGCGGGCGGAGACGAATCTTGACGTCCGTCTGCGCTGCCTCTGCCCTCTGCGAAAGCAGAGTCACAGAGAGAAAAATAAATGCCAGGAGGAAACGAAGAGTGTGCTTCATGGGAGCATGAATGCAGAAGGAGCTTCGATGATGTTCACAGCGCCATGGGAACCTAACGAGAGGACGGCAGTGTGTCCATTCCCTTCCGCGCGCCAGTCGTAGAAGGAGAGGAACGTTGGGGTACCACTCTTTCTCCCGCTCCTCTCGCGAACACGGAAGGAAGCAAAGAGAAGATTCTTGTCTGTGATCACTTCTCGCACCGCGCCTCCAAGCCGGATGAATCCCTCATCCTCAATGACCTTTTCACCGGGCGCAAAGAGTATGAAGCGCCCATCCTCGATGTGGAGATCGGAAATCCCGAGACGGGCCGCATCAAATTGAATCCAGGAACGAATGGATTGCACGGGCACTTCTGCGGGATTCTCGAGGGCGATGCCCACCCTCCACTCTCCCTCCTCTTCTCCAAGGAGTTCGAGGGAAAGCCGCGCAGTACGTACGTCTCCGGCAACCCCATGCGCAAGATCCTTTCCACTCTCCCCGACACGACAGGAAGAGAGCAGGAGGAGGCCGGTCAGGAGAAGGAAGCGTTTCATGAGATCAATATTGAAAATCGGGCATCTCGCCGCCAAATACATTCTCCCGGGGAGCACGCGGAGTCGTCCGATCAACAGAAGCAGCGGGGCGGGAGGAACCGCTGCGACCGCTGTCCGTCTCCTCCGGAAGTTCACAGCTATCGGCTCTCTGCAAATCGTAGGTCGTGTTATAGACGGCGGCAAAGAGCGCAAAATCCTCGAAGTTCACCCCCCCATCTCCGTTGAGATCGGCGGTCGGGAGCTTGAGCGGGCAGAGAGCGTCTCCGGCGGAAGGAAGCGCCATGATGAACGTCTGCTCCACTCCCGGCGCCGGCGCTTCACTGAGGCCCGGGCCGAGGACTCCCGCGATGCGCAAACGGTAGCGATCGCCTTCACGCATCTTTCCGGTCGCGAGCCGCAGCGTCCGCGCGTCGGGACTCAGGATCCCCTTTCCGATCGCGATGCTCTCGCCCGAGGTCATCGAGCGAAGATCGGCGCGCGCGGGAAGGATGTCCGGATGCACGCTGCTCGGGAGCACGGGCGACCGGAAACGGACGTCGAGGGCGCCGTTTTCGATCACGGCGATGCTCTCGATGCGCGGCGGATCGCTCTTCCCCCGATACCCGGTAAACGCGATGGTTGCGCCGGTATCGCGGCTGAACCGATTCCCATGGATATCCGTGAGAGGAATGATCCCCGTCGTCGGCGGCGCAATACTGAAGGTATACGGCGTGCCCGCCGTGAGAGGATCCGTCTGGAGGTAGAGGAGGCGCGCAGAGGCGTCGAAGGAGACCCTGCGGACGCGGGCGGTTTGCGCCGCATTGAGCGTGGACTGGATGAGGAACTGTCCTCCCGCGCGCTCGAGCGAGGAAACGGCAATCGGGGCGCTCAGGAGCAGTTCCATCTCGTCCTCATCCACCGAAACCAGTGTGACAAACCGCGGCGGGACTTTCAGGGATTCCTCACTTTCCGGCCCTCCGACGCGCACGGGAATTTCCGCTTTGTCCGTGTGTCCCTGCGCGTCGATCGCCGTCACCTCTATAAGGTAGGGATCGGCGCTCGGCAGCGTCGTCGCGGGAACATCGATACCATCGAGAAGGAACCAGCGACCGGACGTTCCCTCCGGAGGACCCGCTTCCATGCAGGCCAGCGCATGCGATTCGTTGCACAGGAGATCGATGTCGCCCCTGCTCTCGCGCCCGGAAGCGCTGCTCGCCGTGCCGATGGCGCCGATATTCGCGATCAGCGTGACGACGTCATCCTCGGCGTCTGCAACGAAGACATGGAGTTCGCCGTCCGCAGATCCGTCGTTACTGAAGACGCGCGGCGTCTGGAAGGTGCGCCCGGCATCGATCGACGGGGGATGTCCATCTTCGGCTCCGCCCTTTTCGACTCTGAGACGGGCCGCGCCGGTGACTTCGTTCCCGGTATCGTCGATGACGGTGATCGGAATGTCATAGACGCCCGGCGTGAGATCATCGGGAACCTCGATGTCGTTTGTTGCAAACGTGTTCTTCGTGGTGACCGTTCCCTGCGGGAAAGTAATGAGTTCGTCGAGTTCTTCCACTTCAGAGCGGATATCCGTGAGGTCCGCAATCACCGTGACCGTGTCCGTGCCATTCGGGTCCTGCACCTCGAGGAAGAGACGGGTGTCTTCCCCGGGGCGCACGATCTCGGGGACAAAGCGAGACTCGCGGAACAAGGGGGGTGATCCCCCGAGCGCCTTTCCCACCGTGATGCGGACGTTCCCGCGTGTGCGATGCCCGCTCCTATCCTGCAGCTCGATCGTGAGATCGTAGCCGGCATTCCGCACGGACGTCGGAATCTTGATCTTGCGGGACGTGAAGATTCCTCTCGTTCCATCCTCCGCTATACTCCCGCTCTCCAGTTTCAGAAACTCCGTTTCCAGGTTGATCGGCGCAAGATTGAGACTGACGACGTCGATGTCCCGTGCTCCATCCGTGTCCTCCGCTTCCACCGTGAAGAAGATCTCCGCGGTATTATCCGCAGGAACGGTATTCGGCGTTGCCGTCGCCCGGATGAGCACCGGCGATCCCCCGCTCTCCCCAAGGACGCTCACGGTGAGCGGCACGGTCGTGCGCGAGAGATTCCCATCCTCATCCGTCGCACGCACTTCGAGGGAGTACACCCCGGGAAGAACATTCTGCGGAAGCGCGAGCTCCACGCTATAGATCACAGGCTGCGTGCTCCCGGAAACCGGAGAGACGACCGGCTCCATCTCCGCCACAGACAGACCGAGATCAATGGCGTCGAGGACCACCTGTCGGATCGTCGACGTCCCATCCGGATCCCGGACGCCGACGAAGAACGATACCTTGCCTCCGATGGCCGCAATGGAAGGAACGGCCTCGAGACGTCCCGAGAAGACGGGAGCGGAACCGCCACTGCCTCCCCCACCCGACGCATCCACGGTAAGGGGAATGGTCGTCTGCGCAGCGAGTCCGTTTCTGTCCACCACTCTCACGGGAAGATCGAAGTCTCCGCTAAAGGCATCCGAAGGAAGAGTGAATTTCACCTCGAATGTGACAGAGAGAGTGCCGATATTCGGAGATTCTGTTGCCGGCGTCATACGTACGGCGGAGCCTCCTCCAATGCGACGGAGATCGACTTCCACGAACTCAATGGTGTTTGTGCCGTCGGGATCCTGCGCGGTCGCAAAGAGGGTGAGATCCTCCCCGGGGCGCACTGTTTGCGGCCGTGCTTCCGGCTGTCCTACAAAGACGGGCGGACTTCCGAGCGCAAGCCCCCCCGGCGGATGCACAACGAATGGAACATTCACGACCGTTTCATTCCCGTCCTCGTCGCGCGCCGTGAGCTGAAGCTGGAAGGTTCCCGGCGGAAGAGACTCCGGAATCGTGTAGTTGGTCGAAAACACCATGCTGGTGAGCGGTGCATTTCCCTGAGGCACGGTGAGCACAGGCTGCAGACTCTGAACGCCGCCCCGCAGAGGCGTGAGCCTGAGAGCAACGATCTGCAGTGTCGAAATGCCTTCAGGATCGGAGACATCCACAAAGAACGTCACCCGGTCCCCGGGGACCGTTGCAGCGGGAACCGTCTCGATGCGTGTGAACGCGGGGGCACTTCCATTTCCAAGCTGCGATCGAAGCCGAACAAGGACAACAGCTTCATCACGAGTGAGAGAACGATTCTCAACACGAATCGTGATGGGGTAGTCCACATTCGTCTGGAGGGTTTGGGGAAGACGGAATCCCTGCTGCAGAGGGATCCGGAACCAATTGATCGTCACGCCGCCCGGCCCCACGGCGGGCGTGCCGATGCCGCTAAAGATCACATTGGGATCGCCGCCAATCTGGGAAAGATCGACGGATCCGATCATGGCATCATCAGATCCCAGAGGGTTAAAAACAGGAATCCAGAGCACGATGCTTGCATTCGTCTGTTGTGCGTTATAGAGCACGGGATTCGGGCTGATGACAAGAAGATCTTCCAGAACGTCAACGCTTCCCGTGACGCCGGGCGAAACGCTGACAACGACTTTTTCATCCGCGAGGACACTCTCGACGGAGAGAGGATACGTCCCTTGCGCGAAGTCTGATGGAATCTGCACAAGAATCTCGGTAGAGCTTGCCGAAATGACGGGAAGCGGCCGCGTTCCCAAGAGAACCGTGGGAGAGGGTGGGAGCGCCCGACCGCGGATGATGAGCGGACGATTCTGCACGTGCTCGAGGACCCCCGGCTCGATATCCTGAATGAACGTGGAGAAGGGAGGGAGGAGCGCATTCTGCGTCCCGATGATCGTGATGAGTCCGTTATGACCGGTTTCAATGAGACGACTTCCTTCGACAAGCACCTGTGGATCCAAGGTGCGAAGTTCGATGCGGCTTCCCGCGGTATTCGAGACGTTTCCCGCAAGTTGCGTTTCGACTTCGAGGAGCGGTGAACCCGCGGCAATATCCCGCGGAGCCCCGACGAGAGCGATGTGAACAACGCCGGGAGCGGGGAAACGCAGAGAAATCTCGTATGTATCGGTGACGGCTGTCCGTCGCACCCTCAGGAATGAGGCTTTTTGAGCATCGACCGCGAGCGTGACGGAAAGACCTTCAAACGATGCCAGTCGCTCGCAGGCATCCACCGTAAACGACCCGCGCTCATTGGGGAGCGCCTCGTATCCCCGGCTGATGCAGATTCCCGTTGCAGGAGGAGGCACCGGCGTTTGCGTGAAGAGCGCGCCACGAAGGTCCGTCCTCTGCTCTGTGACAAACACCAGAAGGAGCAAAACGCCAAGAAAGCATGCGAAGAGAACACTCGATCTCCGCACGGTGAACGTCGCAAGGGAAGCCACTAGCGCGTGAGGGAATGAAGATCGAAGAGGACGTCATCGAGCGTGATACGGCCGTCGCGATTGGTGTCCCGCTCGAGCTGCGCGGGCTGTGCCGCCTGAACTCCACGGACAATGCGATGTGCAACGACTGCATCCTGGATGCTGATGACCCGGTCCAGATCGAAATCTCCGATGAGGGAGGACATCCCGCCATCGACGAGCGTCGCAGCGTCGCTCCCTCCGGTATCATCTCCAAGCGAGACGACGAAGGTGAATGGTCCCCGGAAAGAAGAGGCGGACGCGGGAACAGGGATATCGCAGGTGAACACCGTCTCCCGCGCGGCTGTATTTCCCGTCACCGTCGCGGGACAATGCACACGCGTGACGAGCGTTCGCTGGAGCGGGACAAGAGAGGGATCCAGGTACGCCCCTTGCAGGAGTTCCACGTCAATATCCCGAAACCTGCTGACTCTGTCATTATGACGCGCCGTGATGAAGAGTTTCGTCGTGAAGCCGGGGGAGACGAGCTGCACGCCTTCGGCGGCATTGCCCGCGACGAAGAGGATGGCAAACTGATCATCGAACGCACGGATGGAAGCAGGAGGAGTCGCGCAGACGACAGGCGTCGGCACCCCATTCACCGTGATAGAACCATGGGTGTTCGGGTGAATCTCGAGCGTGCCCCCGACCGCGAAGAGCGGAACCCGGACGCGGATGATTTGATTCGTCCAATCCGGGCCCGGAAACACCTGGACGGTTTCCCGCCCACCGCCCTTCAGAGGGAAACTCACCGTTCCGCCCGATGGTCCGAAGTTGCGCCCGGAGATGACGATGGTATCAAGTCCAGCGGCGTAGGTAACGACCGAATTGAAATTCTGCACGACGCACATCTGGTTATTGGTACAGGAGAATGCCTGCGTGCACTCCTCGCTGCCACTATTCACTTCTCCGCACGTTCCTGTGACGACATTGCCATCCGGACATGTGAAAGGGCCGCAGGCTTCCGGACGCGGCTCCCATGGTCTCGTGGAAGCAGTGGTCGAAGGCTTACAGGCAAAGCGTACGATGCGATGCGGATCGGTGTCGCAGAATGCGGCAGGCGGAGTCGTGCCACTGCATCCATCGCGCTCCCGAAGCGTGATCGTGACGAAATATTCAGGAGCATAATTTCCGCCCTGTTTTGCGATGCACCAGGTATTTCCCGTAAACGAAACCTGTGTTCCGCATGCCGCCCGGTCAAAACGCACAAACGCCCCCTGTGTCTCCAACGGAATTCCTGTGAGGGACTCCAGGAAGTCCCTGTTCACCACCACGTCGTACTGCGCCTCGGGAATTCCTCCGACCGGCACCGCGTTGATGTTGCATCGACCGGCGGTATTCGTCGTTTTGCACCGATCTGCCGGATTCCCCGGGGCAATGGCACCCGTGTGAATCTCCTGAAGATTCACAATCGATGTCTGTGATGAGTTCATGAACGGTGTCACGACGACAGGCTGCATTGGTCCGCCGGCAAGGGGCTGGTACTGCAGGATGACATTCACACGCGTTGTCTGCGTCGTCTGCGCATCAATCGATGCGATCGTATCCACATCGCCCGCTGTGCGAATGCCGAGCAGGAATGAAAAGCTCCCGGCAGTCATGAAGATGATCCCTGTGAGCGTCGCCTTCGGAAGCGCCTGGAGGAGCTTCGAGAGAGTCGATTTTTTTGTTCTCTTTGTATTTTGTGTCATTCAGGACATTTTACCGCGTTTTCCCTTTTTCCTCAATGCAGGAGATTTGACAAGAGGGAAAGATGTGAGAGACGGAGAGTGAAGGCAGAAAGGGGAGAAAGGGCAGGAATGGCAGAAAAGTTCAACTTCTCAGAACCTTCCTGCCTTTTCTGCCTTCTTTGCCTTTCCTGCCTTTCCGTCCCTCATGGTGTTGCATCGCTATACTTCCCTCGTGCCTCCCTCCCCCGGCGACCTCCTCTTCACCGGGGAGAACACCTTTGCGCTTGCGGAGGAACTGCGGCGCTGGAAGAGCGCGTTACTCGCGAAACACCGGGAAGCAAATCTGCTCACCCTCGAAAGTCGGCTGCTCGACTTCAGCGCACTGAGGAGCGACGTGCAGACGGCACCGTTCATCTCCGAGAAACGTCTCATTCTCATCGATGGAATTCCTGCAGTCGAGAAGGAAGACATGGAAGAGCTCATCCATTCGCGCCATGAAGCAACCATCCTCGTGTTCATTGATCCAAAACCCGATCGCAGGAAAGGCGCGGTGAAGCTGCTCGAAAAAGAGGCGCAGGTGCGGACCTTCCCGGTGCTCTCCCCGAAGCAGCTTGTGCCCTGGATTTCCGAACTTTCGAACAGCAAGGGTGTTGCGATCGCGCCCGCAGTCGCCGCCCACCTCGTCGCGCGCGTCGGCTCGGATCAGTGGCACCTCAGGAATGAGTTACTGAAGCTCATTGCATTTTGTTCTTCACGTCATGCTGACCCTTCGGCAGGCTCAGGATCACTTGGGGAAAAGTTGTCTTGGGATTCTGGGTGTCACACTGAGCACAGTCGAAGTGTGAGCGTCGAAGCACGTCGTGGAGCAAGCGAGAAATCTCCAACAGTTTCCGATGTGGACCTCATCTGCCTCCCCAGCGAAACGCACGCGATCTGGGTCATGAATGATCTCATTGGAAAAGGGAAGCTCGTCGACGCTGTTAAACACGCGGAACGACTTGCCTCAAGCGGCGAAGACGCATTCTCCCTCTGGAATATCTTCCTCTATTCCATTCGTACCCTTGCAACACTCTTCCTCCATTTCCAGGAAAATCCACGCGCATCGCCCGCAGCACTCGCGAAAGCGGCAGGCGTAAATCCCCTCTCCGTCCATGCGCTCCTCCCACTCATCCGGGAGCTCAGTTCTGAAAAACTCCTCACGATCGTGGAATCCGCCGTCGAAGCCGACATTGCTCTCAAAACCGGCGGCATCCGCGCGACGGCACAGGAGCCGATCGAGCTTCAGGCGATGCTGGAAAGGCAGATTCTTGGCCTTGCAAGAAACTGAACCAACGTATCCGATATCATTCCATATCTTCGCTATGCAGCGAGTCTGAGATGGCGCTCCACGCGGACAATGCGATTCTCGTGCTGTTGCAGTTTGTCAGCAAACGCACCCTTGAAGTCGTGGCGCAGTTGGCCGACGATGATATGGAATTCTCCGATGATCTCATCCTTCCATTTCTCATTCGCCCCAAGGATCTCATCCTTCCATTTCTCATTGGCATCGTACGACCTCCCGATTGCCCGCATGAGGAGCGAGACGTCTTTCTTCGTCGCAGGGGCCGCATCGTCCTTCTTCGGCATGGGAGGGCATCGTAGCTCCCACGGTCACCGCAGGCAAGACTGACATAGTCTTTGAATACGGATCAACCCGGAATTGTGGGGGATCAACCCGGAATTGTGGGGAGAAAATCATAAAGTCTAGCCAGACCATGGGAATCACGAGAAGTACACCTGGCAACGGAAGAGGAAGAATTTGAGGTCTCGGATGCCTCGGAGCATTCCACGGAAGCCTTTGATCTTCGCATTGAACGACTCAGCAAATGCGTTCGTGGCTCTGT
>CAYIRQ010000045.1:0-10741 GCA_964365905.1 uncultured Candidatus Peribacteria bacterium | reverse complement strand
AGGAAAAGAGACCACTAAAAAATCCCTCAGACTTCTTATTGGATGTGTCACTCTTCGCGGGAACGGCGCTCGCTTCCACAGGCAGTTCCCCTTTTACAATGCCCGTGAGGGTCGCCGCAAACTGCTTCTCTCCGGCATTCCCGAGTGCGCCTTGCACCAGCGGATTCCTCAGATATGCATCCGCCTGCCGTTTCACCGTATCTTCAAAGGAAGGAGCGGTGGATTGAATGGCATCCCTCCCTTCCGCACTCAGAGCCCCACGGAGTTTCTGATCAAGATCGGCCTGATACTTCACCTTCAGATCTGCATAGGTGACGGCATCGTTCGTGCCTTCGACGAGTGTGAGAGGACTGCCACTCTCCTTCAGATATGAGCCGATGGTTTCCCGCAGTTCCATTGCGCCGAACCATCGCCTGTAGAGCTGCTCGATCCCATCAAGTTGCTTCTTTTGCTTTGTGGCAGCAGCATCATCTTTTGGCGGGAAGAAGTCTAGGAGGGTACGGCGGAAGGAGACATAGGCCTTCACGATCATGCCCAGAGACGAGACACCGATACCCTTGAAGAACTCTTTGATGGACTCCTTCACTCCGCTCTCCCCCGAAGCCTTCGCGGGAGCAATGTCGGAAACTGCGGACGCTTCCCTAGGGGTAGGATTCATAGCCTCCTTCTCCACTTCCTCAAAAAATTTCTCGAGCGCATCAGCTTTTTCCATGGCCTTTGGCCGCTCTGTTGCCTCGAGATACGGCCCCTCATTCTCGAATGCCTCGATTTTGAAGGCGCCCACACGGGCCTTGAGCTCTGTACGCTTGTCAGAAGCAAGTTCGCGAACTGCCTTCTTCAGGGCATCACGCTCTTTCTCCATCGCTGTATGCAATGAAGAGATTTTGTCTTTCATTTCAATCGCACGACCCTTGTGATCAATAATCTCATTGACGATCTTGTGTGGCATATGTGCGTTGCAGAATATGGATAATTCAGGATTTCAGTTTCCGTATCACTTTTTCCACGTGCTGCGCCATCGCATCCTTCTTTCTTTGACGGAGCGACACAGAAAAGGATTCGAGAGCTTTGAGGCATACTTTCTCCACCCCTGCGCCGGGAGGCATTTCCGCGAGCTTCGCGAGAGCGTCTTCACTCAGGTGAGCGAGGCATCGTTCCGCGATGTATGCAAGAGCAATAACCTCTTCATGTGGAATCTTCCCCGCACGCTCTGCCAAATCCCACTGCCGCAGTTGTTGAGGCGAAAGCTGTGGCACAATCCATCGACGAAATTCGTCTGCCACATCCGCAGGAAAACTCTGAAGAACAATCTGCAGCGTTCGTTCTTCGTCTGACCTGGGCCATGTCTCGAGAACAGCATTCCTGAGCTCCAGGACCTTCACACTGCCCTTGGGGTTATTACTCGGCGTCACCTTGGATTGCACCATGCGTTTGAGGGATTCCAGCTTGGACTTCGTCGGCGGCTCCAGCGCATCGATCATTCTCTTGATGTCCGGATTATTGAGATCCAGCGCTTTCTGGAGTTCGCTTTCCCGCTCCTCTAGTTGAATCAATTTACTTCCCGTAAGCGATTCACGCGACACGAGCGCTTCGAGATCTTGCCTGAGAACATCCGCAGTGTCCGTCCTGATGTTTTGCGCCAGAGGACATTCCTGCCGCAGGCGATTCGCTCTTTCCTGCATGGATGCGAAGGCCAATTCTTCTTTAGGGAACAGGAGAAAACGCGCGATGTCCGCAGGTTCCTGAAGATTTTTATATTCTTTTTCATACGCTCTGTAGTCATCCGAGAGATCGTCCATTTCTTTCCTGAGGAGTTCCCATGTTTTGCCTCTGTCGGATTTTTCTCCCGCGGCAACGTTTTCCATCTTTTCTCCCCCTTCATAAAAGAGGAGACGACCTTCAGCATAGGGATGACACCGAAGTGAATGATTGAAGGTTTTCATGATTGTTTTTGGGGTATGTGTTATTTGTATTTCTATTATACAACAAAACACCCATTTTTAGCGAATGCCAGCCTCAAAATTGTCCTAAAGCATCGCTTGCATTGTTTCAATAAAATGTATATACTTGTAACAGTTGTAACACTTTTCTTATTCCATCCATGGATATCTATTCCATCACCGATGCGCGCAAGAAGCTCGGCGAGCTCGTGAAGCAGGTCAAGTATGGCAGGAAGACCATCGCGCTCGGGCAGCATGGTAAGGCCGAAGTCTTTCTCGTTGCACTGCCCGAGGCAGGAGAGGAAATCGTCAACCTCGCGGAACTCGCGCAGGAATCCGGGAGCTTTGATTTTCTGAAAGAGGAATCGGATCTCTACTCCCTCGACGACTGCCGCGAAGTGTATGCTTGAATTCGGCGCCATCATCCTCGTGCCGTTTCCGTTCACGGATCTCTCACATGCAAAAATGCGTCCCGCGCTCGTCGTGTCGAGGACCAATCATGCGGGAGACGACATCATCGTGTGTTGCATCACATCGACGCAAAAACAACATCCGTGCGGCATGACCATCGAGCCGACAAAGGAAAACGGATTGAAAGCGACCTCGATCGTACGATTCGATAAAATCGTCACCGTACATTCGTCCATCATCCGGGGGAAGCTCGGCAGAGTGGACAGGGTAACTCTGCAAAAGTACAAGGAGAAGTTCTACGACGTATTTGGTTTTGAGAGTGCCAGTGAAAAAGTGCCGTAATCTCGTTCCCGCATGACTACTTCCCTCTCATCAGCTTTCTCAGGCCATAAATTCCTGCTCCTGCAGTCACTCCTATAGCAAGGGGGATACCGAGACTAAGGCCGAGAGCCGCAGCTGTACCATAAGCACCAAGGCCAGTGAAACTTCCAAAAACCGCACCAGTTGTAACACCGGCTCCTGTAACTCCAGCAGCAATTCCCGTGAGCATCCCTGTTGTGGGACGACCAAATCTCTTTCCGATGGTGCGCCCAATGTATGCTCCAGCGAGAGGAATACCGGCACTCATTGCAAGAGGAACAGCCCACGCGGAAAGTGGAGCGCCGGTTGCTGCCATCGCTGCTGTAGCCGGGAGCGAAACTGCAACACCTGCTGCCTGCGGAACACCAAGCAGAACTGCAGCACCTCCGGCAACATGCTTTCCGAAGCTCCCGATCGCTGGAGTAGCAGCATGCATGCTCGGTGCGATGCTTTGAGGATTTGCTGGCTGCGCAGAAATCGCAGGCTGCGGCACAACATACACGCGCTGCGGTGACGGCAAAGATTGATGGAGACGCTGCACCGATTCTGCAAGCGTCGGTACCTGACTCATCTCCGGACCCGCAAGCTTGATAACTCTCTGCCCGTACGCATCCAAGTTTCCCCGGACGATTTCCGGGAGCTTCTGATCAGAACTCTGCTCAGGACCCTCCGGCACTGTAGGATTGATATTTATATTGAGGTTTGTCATGTTTATATTATGCCACAAATTTAGAATTTATGCCATATTCAGAAAATTGGCTTTATTTAGCCATTATTATGTCGCAACATGCTCACACTTCGACTGCGCTCAGTGTGACACCCTGATTTTACCCATGATGATATTTTCCTCCCCTTCCGAGATCAAGTGCCCGATAGAGCTGTTCGAGGAAGAAGAGGCGGCAAAGCTCGTGGAGGAGAGTTGTGCACTACCGCTCCTGCCAAAGCTTCATGAACTCCTCCCGACTCATGCCAATATCCTCCAAGATGCCGAGAAGCGTACCAATGGGGAGCGTCCGATTTCCATGCACGGGAACAGCGACATGGATGTTTCCTTTTCCCAAGTAATGATGACTCCCGCGCACACGCACAATGGAAAAACCTCGGCGCTCAAGAAAACGCACAACCTCCTTGCCGGTGGGACGTGGAAGACGGCTCATGACGGAAGGCTCACTGCGAGCCTGCGAATTCCGCAAGATCCACGTTGATGTGCTGGATGCTGATGGGAGTGCTCACTCGCTGCATTGCGTCTTCCAGACCGAACGTTTCGATATAACCGGCGATGGCCTCCTTGAGATCGGCAACCGCCTCTTCTTTCGTTTCTCCCTCACCGTATGCGGGAATGTGTGGTACGCGCGCTGTGTATATCCCGAGCTCAGGATCGAAGATAAATTCAATGGTGATACCCTGCACGGTTTGCATGCGATCAGTATAGCACACTATCTACCCATGATGGTATTTCCCGCCGCGAGCAAGGTCGAGTGCCCGATAGAGCTGCTCGAGGAAGAAGAGGCGACAGAGTTCGTGCGGGAGCGTCATGGAACTCAATTTCATGAGAACGTTCGCACGTTCCCGCACGCGATCATCGAATCCGTAGGCGCCGCCGATTGCGAAGGTGACGGAGAGCCCGTGATCCTTTTGCTCTGCGAGAAACTCCGAAAATTTCTCAGTCGTCATCTCTTTGCCTCGCTCATCGAGGATGACAAGCGTATCTTCGCCGCCGAATGCTTCAAGCAACCGATCGGACTCATCGCGAACTTGTCGCTCGGGGCGATTCTCCTTGCTCGCTGGAAATTCCTCGATATCGAAGAATGTGAGCGGCGTCAGGCGCTTCCGGTATTCACCGCACCCCTCCCGGATCCAGGGAGTCTTGAGAGCGCCGATCGTGAGGAGACGAATGCGCTGCATAACGGGAGTAAAGGAATAAAGGGGATTGGAATAAAGGGCTATTTGGCACGTCTCCTGCAAGAAGAGATAAGACCCGAGAGAAGTCTTTGCTCGCGCTCGATAAGCTGGAAAGCCTTCTGGGACTCCTCGGAAGTAATGTACTGCAAACGGATGGCAATGAAGAGACTCGCTTCAATTTCATGGCATTCTCCCCGAGAAATCGTGTACTTGGCGGCTTTATCAGGATACGTATAGCGCCCAAAGCCTTCCGCAATATTGAGAAGAATGCTTGTTGCTGCACGTCTTGCCTGTGACGTTAAAGCATAGAGTTCTTCCCTGGGAAATTTTTTTGTGAGCAAGTGTATTTCCGCAACAAGGTCAAGCCCGACCTTCCATGCTTCCAGTTGAGTGTAAGAATCCATGAGAATTATGGAGAAAAATAAAAGGAAATCATCCTAGCACTCCCTTTATTCCTTTACTCCTTTATTCCCCAACGTAATCCCCGCTAACGCCCAAACAGTATACGCAACCGCGCTATCCTCCCATGCATGAAGGAAGAGAGCAGCGATGGAGATGCCGAGAAAGGCGAGGAAAGGTTGTAGGTTATAGGTGGTAGGTTGTAGGAGAAGAGATCGCAGTATGAAAACCACCAATGCTACGAATAACACTAACCCAAGAATTCCCAACTCCACCCCCACTTGCACGTACCAGTTTTCCGGGAGGAAGGCACACGCGCATGTCCTCTCCGTGAGCAGAGGCTGGACCTGCGCATCGCCGACAAAGATACAAAGATCGTTGCGGGATCGCGCCCAGCTCGTATCGGCTCCATCGGGGAAGTACACGCAGGCATCCTGTAACCGATTGCTTGCAGGCCCCGCACTTCCGAGGCCGCGCCCCAGAGGTTGCTCGAGGATCGCTGCGACACCCTCCTGCATCCGCTGCAGATGTTGTCCCGATGAGATCCCCTTGAGAAGAAGTTGTGGAGCAGTGAGAGCAAGTGCAACGATGGCAACGAAAAACGAACAAACGAAAAACGAACAAACGATGATTCGAGTTCGTCTCTGCAAAAGCAGAAAGCACGCGAGAATCAAAATGACGCCCGCCCCGATCCATGCGGCACGGGAGAAGGTGAGGAAGAGAACAATGGCAAGAAAGAGGAGGCAAACGAATCTCAGAAAAGAATTATGAATAAAGAAGTAAGAATTAAGATATTCTTGATTCCTAATTCTTAATTCTTGATTCTTCCCTCGGAGAAGAAAGACCAGAGAGATACTCCAAGGCAGAAGTAACCAAAGCCCAAGTTGATTCGGCCCCGCAAAGGTCCCCTGAATGCGTCGAATCCCGATTCCCGCAATCTGCTGGAAAGCGCTCAGGGGAGCATCGGGTGAATAGAGCGAGTGTGCATCGGAGTAGCCGAGAGCTGTGAAGAAACTCTGAGGCAGGAAGTATGTGAGGATGCCACAGGCCGCAACGATGCCGGAGACGAACAGCAATCCCGGAAACACTTTCCTCTCCAAAAAATCCTCGTCCCACGAAAGATTCTTAAGGAGCAGGAAGAAGATGAGCGGGAGGAAGAGGTATTTGAAGCCGAAGACAAGCTGGGAAATGGGAATTGGGAAATGGGAATTGGGAATTTGTATGACAAGTGCCAGAACAAAAAGTGTAATGATGAGAATCGTCGACGTATCTGCCTTCCAGCGCATCCGCATTGTCTCTCTCTGACCAACGTTCAATATGTTCATATATTGAAAGTAACGTGGAAAAACCTTGTAGGTGGCTATCTCAAGAATCCCAATCACAAAAATCACCACCATGAGAAGTTCCTTCCACACAGCAAGATACGGAAGCGGCGGATGCCCGGGCCCCAAGATGAGCTTCGTTCCGACCGTCACGAAGAATGCGTGGAACGGGAGGAGAAGGAAGAGGAGAAGAACCAGAGTTTGGCGAAGGCGCTGGAGCATGACACAAACAAAAACAACATACATTCCTTCTCCCAAGGGGAGAAGGGTAGGATGAGGGGATGTTTTTACCTTTGTCCTTAGTCCCTTGTCCTATGTCCCAAGTCCCAACCTCCCCTCCTCCGTCCGAAACACCTCCTGCCCCTTCCCGAGAATTCCAAGGATCGCATCGATGCTTTTTTTACTGACATGTTCTCCATAAATATTTTTCACTGTGCGCATCTCGCGATGGTTCCACGCGCCCTCAATAATATTTGCGATGGCATCCGCAGCAACAGGGGGCGCAAGCACGTTGCCGCCCCCAATGATGGATTCGGAGCGATCGGATCCGAAACGGAGCGTGACGCAGGGGACACCGAGAATATTCATTTCTTCCTGCATCGAGCCTGAGTCCGTCGCGCAGACTGCGGCGCGGCTCATCGCGGCGATGACGTCGCGGTACTCCGGCCAGACGGGAGAGAGCACGAAGTTCGGATGCTTTTTTGCAAGGGACATCACTTCGTCTCTGAGTCCAAAACGCTCGAAGGCCTTCTCGGTCTGGATCATGGAGATGAGGAGTACCTTTCTTCCTTTCTCAAGGAGCATCTTCATCGCTTCGTAGATTGCAAGGAAACGCAACTTTGAAACACAGTTTTCTCTCCGATGAATGCAGAAGCGGACAAAATCGCCATCCGCAAGAACGGGGTATCTTTCAAAAATCTTCGACCTTCCTGCCCCTCCTGCCTTTTCCCGTTCAAGGCCTGAGGGCATTTCAGGGCCTCGAACGGCTGCCTTCAAGACCTCATGCGTGGCATCAGCTACCGAGTTCCCTGTGACGAAAATGCGGTCCTCGGGGAATCCCTCTCCAAGCATAAATTCTCGATTGAGCTCGACGGGCGCGAGGTGCACACCGGAACCAGCTTCACTGCATCGCGTATTAAATTGCTCCGGATACGGCTCCAGGCTGCCGCGCTGCCAGTTATTTCTGTCCATGAGAAATCTTCTCCATGCTTCAAAATCAAAATGCGCGGCAGCCGGCAATTGGCTTTTGACAATTGGCTTTTGACGTGGCCAATTGTTCATTGTTAATGGCCAACTGTCGAACGACGGCGTAAGTGTGCGTAAGCCAGCTTCGACATGAACACTTGCGAATCCATGGCAATAGCCGGCGTTCGCCGCCGCCATTGCGGTCGTCGTATCGCCATGCACGTACGGGATCACGATCTTTCCTCTTTTCTTCAGCTCTGCAATGACAAAACCAAGTCGCCCAATGATCTGCGAGACAACCTCGTACATCTCCCCGCGCACATTCAGATTGAAATCGGGTTCAACCCCAAACTCCCGGAGCATCCCTCCGCTCAAATTCTCATCGTAGTGCTGTCCGGTGTGACCGAGGATCACAAGCTGCTTCCTCTTCTTGAGTTCATGATAGAGAGGAACTTGCTTAATGATATCCGGCTTCGTCGCGATGAGGATGAGGTGGACATGATGGTCGCCGTGATCGGCAAGTTCATCATAGAAGCCTTTGGAGCGGTACGTGATTTCCTGCATCGAAGGAAGAGACTACGAGAATACGCGCATTTCCGCCACCGCATTGCTCGACAAAAGTGGCTTCGAGGACAAGAATGCCGCGACCATGCCGTCCAATCAGTCTAAGCAACCCAATCAATCTGATCCCCGCCTAAGAGATTGCGATCAGGAGCTCGACAAACTAGCGGCAATCATTGATGCCTCGGACTTTGACGCTCTCATGAAATCATCCAATGGAGAGCCAAGACCGGATTTTTTGCGAACTCTCTTTGCACGGCATGTACAGAATTGTGTTCGCTGTCAGTGGGTGCGCGAACGCGTGAAAATGAAAATCATTCCTGAACTCGATGATGATGGGAACGTCGTTGATTGAATCTCTCCCCTTGCTGTTTTAACGTTTTAAAACATTGATGTGTGTCGTTAACATCATTACCAAGAGAGAAAGTTGCGGGTCACTTCATTTCCCTAGGCACCGGAATCCCCATCATCCGGAGCACGAGCGGGGCACTATCAAACCCTTCCCTCCTTGATCTCCTTTTGCGTCTGCGAAGCTCCCAATGTGAGGATTCCCGGAACTTCGATCGTTTCCTTACGCACCATTTTGTCCTCCTTAAATTCATAGACGTACGGTATGCAGAGACCAAGTTCCAACGCAGCCGTTTGTTCCGGCGTCAGGTTTTCCAGATATTTCACCATCGGTCGCATGCTGTTGCCGGAGGCTGTCACGACGACATTCTTTCCTTCATACACCCGCGGAAGAATGGAGTACTTGAAGTACGGAGTCACACGGTGCCCGCAGTCTTCAACACTCTCCCCGTTCGGTGGACGCACGAAGTAATCCCGCCTCCAAAGCTTCGTTTGTTCCTGACCATATTTCTCCGCTGTCTCGGCTTTATTGAGACCCTGCAGATCCCCGTAGTGTCTTTCATTGAGTGCCGAATCAAACTCCACCGGAATATGCTCCTGCTCCAGCACCTTCAGAATGATTTTTAACGTATCGC
Organism: uncultured Candidatus Peribacteria bacterium; assembly: GCA_964365905.1. Taxonomy (GTDB): domain Bacteria; phylum Patescibacteriota; class Gracilibacteria; order Peribacterales; family Peribacteraceae; genus CAYIRQ01. The sequence goes on along the minus strand of CAYIRQ010000045.1, from coordinate 1,678 downwards.
TCGCGCGTATGAGCCGCGCTGTGTAGGCACAATCGAATTTATACCCGCGTTCGAGAAGAACCTTTCCCGTTTTCTCGCAGTCCGCCTCTCCGCGCTCACTCAAAGGAACATCCGTCCATCCCGTGAATCTGTTCTCCAGATTCCATTGTGACTGGCCGTGGCGGATGAGGACAAGAACGGACATAACAAAAGTCAGATGACAAGATTCGACACGCCGCTCTGCGCCGATTCCTCTAGTCGTTTTCTCAGTATGTCGGCATTCTGATGCATCTCCAACTCCTCGAGGTCTTCAGGAACCTTCACATGCACCACGACTGCGCGAGCGCCGGGCTCCAAGTCACCATGTTCCTTCGCGATGCCCTCAAAATGACAAAGCAGCGCCTCCTCTGCATTCTTGAGGGCTTCCCCTTCGGTTTCACCCTCCGTGAAGACTGGCAACCCTGGAAATGTGACAATGAAGCCACCTTCCTTAGCAGGAACGAGCCGGGCTGGATAGGATACCTGCAACATGACTCCATTATAGAGCAGTTGATGTTGCGATTGAACTTCCTGTTCCTCGCGTTTGAACGTAGCGGGTCTCCAAGAGACACTACGAGGGTACAATCTCGACTCCCGTAGGCTGCTTATTGCTGTCAGGCACGGAGAAGGGCTGACTGGATGTCGAGAGATGTGCCAATAATTTTTCTGTTTGCGACTCACTCAACGATGCCTGTTTCTCTTGGCTGAACTCCTTGGAAAGACTCCCGATGCCAATACGTTTTGATCCCTTGATGGTGAAATCCAGCTTTCCATTGTTCCAAACAGCTTTGAGTATTTCCAGTGTTGCTCCTTTGGAGCCACCACTCACACCAGTGAGATGCCACGTCTTTTCATTCACAGTGATGGTTGCAGGGGGTTGAATCGCTATTGCATACCTCTGTTCACCGACCTCAATCGTCTGTTTCCCAGCAAGAAGATCGAGTGATGATTTTTCTTCACTGGATTCCTTGTTCATGTCTTCCTTTCCCGCAGAAGATCTACGATCTGGAGTGGCGTTCGCACTCTGCACATTCTTCACAGAGGAAGCCGCAGAAGTTACTTTTCCGGCCTGTCTCTCTCCGAAAGCATATGCGGCATCCATAGCATTCCACCGGATATCTCCCGCTGTTCGTGCTTGTCTGCTCGCTGCAATATCAGCAAGAAGTTGCTGGTGTACTTCTTTTGTGAATGGAGCATTGGCATCATTGATCAGCACATTCGTCTCAGCAAGTTTTTTGGTGCCTTCCTCATTCAAATTTGCTGATCCCAGCATCGTCAGCCGACCATCGACATGAATCAGCTTCGCATGAAGCATCTTCGGGAAGAGATAGACCTTCACCTTGTTGTTTGTTTTCTGGAGGATCTCACGAATGATACTTCTATTGAGCGCATCCTGAATGTTTGCCTTTTCGGGAACGATGATTGTCACAGCAATGCCCCTGTTCGCCGTTTCAATAATTGTTTTGGTGATGTCTGCATCCCCGAAGTATGCCATTTCAATGATGACCTCCTTTCGGGCATTGCTGAGCATTTGCTGTACCAGTGGTTTTATCTCTTTCTGATCCAGAAGTGTGCTTGGCAGGTTGAGTGAGAACTCAACGGATGTTCCCTCGTCGTAGTCGTCCTTTCCGGAAAGGCGCCCACGGAACTTCTGCACAAG
>CAYIRQ010000044.1:248-11002 GCA_964365905.1 uncultured Candidatus Peribacteria bacterium | reverse complement strand
TCTAATATGAAAGCTCCGATAAGAGATCTTTTTTGCAGGACCAGTAACAGAACGAGAATCAAAACAGAAATCACAAGCAGGAGTCGCAAGCCAAACATCAAACGATTCCACATTGTGTGTAGTTTATACAGAACATCTCTATCCTGCAACCCCAATGACCACTCCGAGAAACGCACTGAACGCACCGAGAATCCAGAGTCGCATCGTGACCTTGCTCTCCCCCCACCCGAGCGCCTCGAAGTGATGATGGATGGGAGCTGCCAAAAATATTTTCTTTCCACCCCGGAGTTTCTTACTCGTGAGTTGTACAATGACCGAAAGCATCTCGAGGACGAAGATGGCCCCGACGAGTGGCAGGACAAACACCTGATCGATCATCATCGCAATCACCGCGAGCGTGCCGCCAAGCGCGAGTGAGCCCGTATCCCCCATGAAGAAGAGCGCCGGCGGGACGTTGTTCCAGAGAAACGCCGCTATCGCGGCGGCGGCGACTCCGCAAAAGCCTGCGAGCACGAATAACCCTTCGAGATATGCAAGAACACCGAAGGAGAGGAAGGCGATCACAAGGAGTCCCCCTGCGAGCCCATCAAGCCCATCCGTAACATTCACCGCATTCGCAGTTCCGATAATCACAAACATGAAAAACGGGACATACCACACTCCGAGGGACAGATCTCCATAAAATGGGATGTGAATCGCTTCGTAACCGAGACGGAAGTGAAACCAGAGAGCGGCAATGAAGCTTAAGAAGAGAAGTGTCAGAACCTTCGGAAGCACATCGAGGCCGCGCTTTTTTCCGATCCCCGCGATGTTCCAGTAATCATCAACGGCACCGAGGACCCCGAAGGCAACGAGCGTCGCGAGCGGGAGATAGACTTGTCCGCGTTGCAGGAGAGAATTCTCGACGTACCCAACATACGCAAGGCTGCGCGAGAAGAGGATGGTCACAAGGATAGATCCCCAGATGAGAATACCTCCCATCGTCGGTGTCCCTGATTTTTTCTGATGAAAATGACGGAAGATGGTGGCTTGAGCTCCATCCACTGCCTCCACTCTCAGTTGTTTCCCGATGCGATTCTCCCGCAGGAAGGAAACAAACCATGGTGTCGCGATAATGCCGACAAGGAATGTAAAGAGGGAATAGAGAAGAATCGCCTGCAGAGAAAGTTCGGGACGCGACGGAAGGAAAGGCTCAGGCGGGAGCATGAGGAGAGCATAGCAGATGAGGTTTTAGGTGTTCGGTGTTAGGTTTTAGACTTGTACATGGACTTTATCCACGTCAAAAAACTTCATCTGCTCCTTCTTATACATGAGCTCGATTCTTCCGGTCGGACCATTTCGGTGCTTGCGAATGTAAATATCGGTGATGCCGGGACGATCACTATCCTCCTCATACATATCTTCGCGGTACATCATGAGCACGACGTCGGCATCTTGTTCAATCGATCCCGATTCCCGGAGATCCGAAAGCTGCGGGATATTGCCGGGACGACTCTCCACGGCACGGGAGAGTTGGGAAATTGCAAGAATCGGCACATGCAGCTCGCGGCCGAGTGCTTTGAGGGAGCGTGTAATTTCTGCAATCTCCTGCACGCGATTGCCGATGTAGGCTTTCGATCCCGTACTCATGAGTTGGAGGTAATCGACGATGAGAAGATCGAGACCGTGCTCGAGCTGGAGTCTCCGCGCCTTTGCGCGAAGTTCGTGGATGGATGAAGAAACCGTGTCGTCGATGAAGATTTTCGCCCGGTTCATTTCATCCATGATCGGTCCCATGCGCTGAAAGTCGCTGTCATCGAGTTTGCCGCGCTGCAGTTTCCAGCTGTCGACTCCGAGCATCGACGCAAAGAGCCGATCGACGAGTTGCTCTTTGCTCATTTCGAGAGAAAAAATCCCGATGACTTTTCCGTGCTTGATCGCGGCATTCTGCGCAATATTGAGCGCGAGGCTCGTCTTCCCCATGCCGGGGCGCGCGGCGATGACCACGAGGTCGCTCGGCTGGAGTCCGGAGAGCCGGCCGTCGAGCGCGTGGAATCCCGTCGGCACTCCCTTCATCTTCTCGTCATCCTTCGCTTCATGCAGTTCCGCAAATTTCTCGTAGCGCGCGTTCAGGATGTCCTTGATGTGCACGAAGGAATCCTTGAGGAAGGTCTGCGAAATCGTGAAGACCTGCTTCTCCGATTGCTCAAGGAGTTCCTCGATGGGCGCTTCCTCGTTATAGCCGAGTGCCGTAATCGACTGCCCCGCCTGAATCACCTTCCGGAGAGTCGCCTTGTGCTTCACGATGAGCGCGTACTGGACGACGTTCGCCGACGTCGGCACTCTCGTCGTGAGCTCCGCGATGTACGCACTCCCGCCCGCCGCATTGATCTTGTCGGAATCGGAAAGTGCGGATGTCACGGTGAGAAGATCAATGGGTTGATGCTTATGAAAAAGCATGTGCATCGCGGCATAAATCTCCCTGTGCGCCGGATCGTAGAAGTCCTCGGGCTGCAGCACGTCCGCAACACGCAGAATCGCTTCCCCATCAATGAGGAGCGATCCGAGAACGCTCTGCTCCACTTCCGTGCTATGGGGGGGGACCTGGAGGTCTTTCGAAGGCATGGGGAGAAGATGCTAACCGGGAAATGGAAAATTGAAAATGGGGAATGGAAACTTCCGGGAATCATGACAGAACAATACTGTAGGGGCGCAGCATGCTGCGCCCTTACGCTAGAAGCCCATGTTCAGCCCCATAGCGAAGGAGTGCATAGGCAGACGGGGTATGTTTTTCGTAGCGATTTTCCGATACCCAGTGCACAGCTTCTTTTATGGGAACTTCATGAACCTCAATGAGTTCATGTTCATCTTGTTCCAAGGGATCACTCTCGAGATCGCTCGCAATGAATATGTGATTTGTCATGACAATATGCTCAGAATTCTGCGTTGAGAAATAATGTCGCAGCATTTTTGCCCGGTATCCCGTTTCCTCTTGCAACTCACGCTGCGCAGCAACCGCAATATCATGCTCCTTATCCGCAAGCCCACTCGGTAGCATCCAGCGCCACTCACGATGGAAAGCGCGATACTCGCGGAGAAGCAAAATGGTTTCGCTCGAGGGAAACGCAAGAACATGCACAGCATCGGAGCGGTGCACACGCGTGCATTGCGCTTTTCTCCCATCGGGAAGAAGTGATTCCTCAAGCAAGATCTTCCATCCATTATTGTCGTAGAGCGTGCGAGGCATGCGAAAAGCATACTCTATCCCCTCATCCCTCGATACATCCGCAGCGCAGACTCACGAGTCTGCGCTGCGGCCACTCCAGCCTTCGCCCCGTCCGACCGGCTCGGCCGGGCGGGCAAGGCTTCGGCTGGCAGGCGGGATGACACACTGTCATACGCTTGAAACCTCCCCCTTCGCCCGGATTTCTTTCTCGAGCTTCTCCGCAACCTTGCCGTGCTCCCGGAGGTAGCTCTTTGCCTGCTCTCTCCCCTGCCCAAGCTTTTCATCACCATAGCTAAAGTGTGTGCCGGACTTCGTGAGAATGTTGAAACGGAGGCCAGAATCAATGAGATCTCCTTCCCAGCTGATCCCGTGATTGTAGAGGATGTCGAATTCCGCCTGACGGAAGGGAGGCGCCACCTTGTTCTTTACCACCTTCACGCGAACGCGGTTGCCGACGATCTCCTGGCCAGCTTGCCCTGAGCCCGTCGAAGGGTCGCTCGACTTCTCTACAATCTTATCGATGCGGCGAACGTCGAGGCGGATCGAGGCATAGAACTTAAGCGCGTTCCCTCCGGACGTCGTTTCGGGATTGCCGAACATGACGCCAATTTTCATGCGGAGCTGATTGATGAAAATAATGGAGCAATTGGTCTTCGAGACGATGGCGGTGAGCTTGCGGAGCGCCTGACTCATGAGGCGCGCCTGCAGACCCATGTGGCTGTCTCCCATCATGCCTTCGATTTCCGCGCGCGGCGTGAGAGCCGCAACGGAGTCGATGACGATGAGATCAACTCCTCCCGAACGCACCAGACGCTCCGTGATCTCGAGCGCCGATTCGCCGTCATCCGGCTGGGAAACGAGAAGGTTATCAATGTTCACCCCGATGCGCTTCGCGTACTGCACATCGAGCGCGTGCTCCGCATCGATGAAGGCAGCTTGCCCGTTACGCTTCTGTATCTCTGCGATCATGTGGAGCGCGAGCGTGGTTTTTCCGGAGGATTCCGGACCGTAGATTTCAATAATTCTTCCTTTGGGAACGCCGCCCCCAAGTGCGATATCGAGCGAGAGGGAACCCGAGGGAACCCGTTCGATCGTGATATGCGGCATCTCGCCCATCTTCATGATGGCGCCAGCGCCATACTGTTTCTCGATATCCGCGAGCGCCGCCTTCATCGCATCGAGCTTCCCGCGTGAAGAAGGAGAGGAAGAGGCCTTTGCGGAAGAGGAAGACGCGGAGGGATCCAAGGAGACAGTGGGTGATCGTTTCTGTGCCATGGTAGTGGTGTGGAATAGAATGAGGAAAGTGAGAAAGTCGTTCTTCCCTTGGGCTCCCTCTCCCTTTGCCCGAGAGCTCCAGAGAGAAAGGGAGAGTAACGGACGATTGGAGAAGGAGCCAAGTGGACGAACATTCACCACTGTACCCCCGAGGGGAAAACCCCGCAAGCAGATCAACTTGCGAAATTTCTTGGGTGTATGATCGTATACCTTTCCTTTCCAGACTGTGCTACACTTGCTCTCCTTCACGCATGACACAAGAACCTGCAACAAAGGCGGATATCGCGGCCCTCAGAAATGAAGTGGCATTGAAAACAGATCTTACAGCTTTGGAAAATCGTATGCAGGCAGGGTTTGTACGCTTGATGCGACATATCGATAAGCAGACAGGCTCTCTCTACGAGAGAGTTGATCAAGTCCTCGCGGTACTTGTGAACATGGATAAGCGACTGACTGGCGGCATCGCTCAGCACGAGAAACGCATTACACGCCTGGAAGAGCACACAGGGCTTTCTGTGAGATGATAGAGATATATGAAGCAAGAAAAGCTTGATCGCGCACATCTCGACGAACTCGTATCCGAAGCAATAGTGGCAATCCAATTTATTGCCGGTGTGCAACAAAAAGGAAAGCATGAGGATCTGCACGAAGCCTGCAATTCCATTCGACCTGTCCAAGATCTCATACGAGAGTTTCTTCAAGGGATCCTCAGAGTACAAACACTGTCTGAAAAAATCTCTCTTGCTCGTGGTCAAAGAAAAGCAAGGATCATCAACGAACATCTTTCATCCTTTGGTCTTCGTTTCAAATTTGCCGAAAAGCAGGAAGCAGCAACGCTTGCTTGTAGTCCTCTTGGAAAAACGCGACACGATGGGACTCGAACACCAATTTTCGTTCTCCAGTCCACCAATAGGAACAAAAGGACTACTCGTTCGCTGGGAAATGATCTCTCAGCCATTGAATTGATCCCTCTTCGACATCAGCGTCGACGACATCGAAATCGGAGATAATGAAGAGTTTCTCATAAAACTCAGTTCTTCCCCGGCAAATATTTCTCCCGGGGATCCTCCGTGTATGCCTTGGGCATCACCGTGTAGTGCTTCAGGCGGAACTTCCATATTTGAATGATGCTGTAGGCGAGCATTCCAAGTGCCCAGAGCACCCAGAGGATGCGCATCGAGAAAAATTGAATGCCTTCCGCGCGCGAGATCGAAAGGACGATGCCGATGCCGCTGAACCATCGCATGGCAGCGGGCCACCCTTTCGAGAGTCGCTTCGTCACGGGGTTGCGACCTTCACGCCTTCGCCAATAGGAAACTGCGAAGGAAAAAAGAAAGAATGCGGCACAGAGCAGGAGAGCTGCGAGCACCTTGGGTGATGCATATCCGGCAGTTCCGAGATTGGGCCAAAAGAGATACGAGAGGATTGTTTGCATGATTACTATGAGGTGAGAGAAAACGCGAGTTCTTTCTCCTCTTCTTTCATAGGACGTTTCTCAAAGCTGCTTTCAGGTTTTGGTGGAGACGCAGAGAGAGGAGCAACGAAGCCCGTGGAGTTCTGATGAACACTTGCGAGATGCTTCGTGGTTCGTGCTTCGACGCTCACACTTCGACGGTGCTCAGTGTGACACCCAGAAACCCCGGGTAACTTTTCCCCGAGTGATCCTGCCGTTCGAGGCCCTGAGGGGCCCTCAGGCCCTGAACGGGAGCTTGCCGAAGGGTCAGCATGACATAGCTCACCATGACATTGAGGGCAGAGTTGACCCTGAGCGGAGCCAAGAGGCTCAGCATGACGTGTTTCCTCTAACATCGCCTCGATACGCTGCAAACTCTCTTCCATCGCGCGTTCGGCAACGGTCCTCGCGGGACGCAGGAGGAGGTAGAGAAGAAATCCGACGACGGGAAACAGGGCCACAAGGAGGACGCAGCCAAGCTGCGCAGTGAGTGAGCGGGTCCGCAGGAGAATGTCCCGCGTCGCATAGAAGATGAGGAATACGAGCGTGAACGCACCGAAGGCAAGGAGCGCCTGAATTCCGCGCAGTACCGGATCCTCACTCACGAAGGTGAATGCGGAGTCGAGGAAGGCCTGAAACGACGCTAGAGGTGCGGATATTTCCATCGGTGGACGGTAACGTACACAACGGTCCCGAGGATCGCAAGGATGGCGAGGAACTGACTGAAACGCCACTCCACGGTCGCGACATCGATCCAGGGACGGGCAAAAATGTAGAGAGCAGTCGCCAGACCCACGATAATACTGTTCCAGAGGGAGTATCGCGGAGAGATGCGTCGTTCAAAGACAGCAATCGTCCCAAGGCTCGCAAAGAGGAACCCGAGGAAGAGGAAATCACTGAGCTTTGCAAAGATCGTGACCGCGAAGTCTCCGCGAAAAAACTCAAGGAAGAGCGTCCCGAGTGCTCCGAGCACGATGCCAAGGAGCGTAACGAGCCCGGCGCGGCAACGGGGAGATTTCCGAATTTTGAGGAGAAGGAGCGTAAGGAATGCAAAGAAAAAAGCGGCATACAGCTGCACGGGATGAATGGGTACGGTGTAACGCACGGCCATCGAATTCACCTCGATTCCCCACAGCACATCGGTGGGCTTCCCGTACGAAAGATTTCCGAAGAAACGCCCCAACCAGTCGAGTGCGTGCCCGAGCATCGCGGCAGGAATCAGCGCATCCAGCCACTGCAGAAACGTCGTGCGATCATGGATCGTCGCAACAAAAAGGACGACTGCGACACCAATGCAACCACCAAGAAAACTGAACGTTCCATCCCAAAAGATAAAGTAGCGTCCCGGATCTTGGAGATAGACGCGGTACAGCACGAGGACGGCGAGCAGGCGTCCGCCGAGGAAAAATCCTGCGAGGTATGCGGGGCTCAGGCGCCAGAAGTGCGTCACCTGCAATCCCTCACTCAGCGCAAGTCGGAGAAAGAGTTCCGTCGACAACCAGACTCCCAATGCGAGAATGAGGAGATGGCTGCGGAAGAGGAAAGGACCGATTTGGTAGGCCTCGAACATGCGGACAACGTAGCAAAGAAAAGAGTCCGAAGAAACCGACGAGTCCGAATCCTCGGACTCCTCGGTTTCCTCCCATCAGCACTCCGGATATTTCCTCCCCTCATCAACACGCGCAAGCATCACGACCATCTCCGCGCGATTGAGGAAAGCGGCGGGTCGGACGGAACGCGTGTTATCGTCCCCGCGCAGAATACAGTGATCGGCGGTCGCCTGAATCGCATCGGAAAACCATGAGCCCGGCGGATTATCGGAGAACGCAGGCGCACGCGAGAGGGGCTTCATGCCGTAAGCACGACTAAGGAGCGTCGCCGCTTCCGCACGGAGGATGGGGGCATGAGGTCTCACGAAGCATTTGGAATCTTGGAATCTTGGAGTCTTGGAGTCTTGATAACAATCTCGGTCTCCCTTCAGCCACTTCTCCCGCACCGCCTCCTCCATGTACGGAAAGAACCAATCGGCGGTTGCAACATCGCTGAAGCTGGGTTTCGCGGGCGGATCATCGAGGATGCCGCCACTCAGTTCCACGATCAGCTTCACAAACTCCGCCCGTGTCGCACGATCATTCCCTCGAAACGTGGGTTGCGAGGGATCGAGGTATCCTTGTACAAGGAAACTCTCCACCTCTTCGCGGTACCAGGCTTCGGTCGGGATATCGGGGAAAGAACGAGCTTCTAAAGAAGCATGTTCCAAAGGGAGAAAGGCAAAGAGGGCAAAGAGGAATACTTGCTTGCCTAAACACTGATGCAAGATGCGTCGCACGTAGGTATCCTAAGATGCATGCGCGATCGCGTCACTGCCATCCTCCGGGAATACGATGACCTTGGAAAGAAGCTCCTCGAGCGGGCGGTGCACAGCAATCCGGCCGAGCTCAAGCGCATCGGGAAGCGGGTGGCGGAGCTTCAAGGGATTCTCCCTACTGCGCGCGAGTATCTTTCTCTCCTCGCCGCGATCGAAGAACCTGCGCTCGCTAGTGAGGACAAGGAACTTCGCGCGATCGCGGAGGAGGAGGCGGCAAAAGCACGCGAGCGTCTCCCCGCTCTCGAGGAGAAACTCAAGCGTGCGCTTGTTCCCAAAGACAAAGATGACGATCGTTCCGTCATCCTTGAGGTGCGCGCGGGAACGGGGGGAGAGGAAGCGGCGCTCTTTGCTTCGGAGCTCCTCCGGATGTATCTCCGGTTCGCAGAGCGCGAAGGGTGGCGCACGGAAATCCTGAGTTCCTCCCTCAGTGATACCGGCGGCATCAAGGAAGTCGCGGCGCGTATCGGAGGGGAAGGCGTCTACGGCAAACTCAAGTTCGAGAGCGGCGTTCATCGCGTGCAGCGCATTCCGGAAACGGAAGCGAAGGGAAGAGTCCATACGTCCGCGGCGACGGTCGCGATTCTTCCCGAAGCCGAGGAAGTCGATCTCACGATCCGGAACGAAGATCTGCGCATCGATACGTTCCGCGCGGGCGGCGCGGGCGGGCAGCATGTGAATAAAACGGAGAGCGCCGTGCGGATTACCCACATTCCCACAATGGTGGTCGTCGCATGTCAATCCGAACGCAGCCAGATCCAAAACCGCGCACTCGCGCTCTCGCTCCTCCGGAGCCGCCTCTATGCCGCGGAACAGGAACGCATCGCGAAGGAACGGGGAGACCTGCGCGCGGGGCAGATCGGCTCAGGGGACCGGAGCGAAAAAATCCGCACCTACAACTTTCCGCAGGATCGGGTGACGGATCACAGGATTAAGGAGAACTTCAGTAATCTGCCATCCATCCTCGAAGGGAATCTCGCAGACATTGTCGATTCTCTCAGCAAAGCGGCACTGGAGGAAAAGCTGAAAACGGGTGTATAATGGGAAGAATACACAATGCAAACACATCTCCTCTTCCTCCGATTCCAGGTGTTTCTGCTCAAGTATCACCTGCAACTCCTCGTCGGAACGTTCCTCGTGCTCCTCACGATTCTTCTCTCGATGATCGCAAACACCGTGAATCTCCTGGGGCAGGCGATCTCGGAGCAACCGGAGTGCAGTGACAGCGTGAATAGCGACCCGGAGAATGATGACACGTTTGATTACCCGGGAGATGTGGGATGCGTGAGCGGCACTGACCCAAGAGAATGGAAAGACGGAGAATGCTTCGATGGGTTCGATAACGATCGGGACGGCTTCATCGACAGGAGGGATTTCGGATGCCGCACACCCTATGACGGGGAGGCGCGACCCAAGGCGCGCTGCGAAGACACGGTGGATAACGATGGAGACAGGAACATTGATATGCAGGACTCGGGGTGCACCTCGACGCAGGATCCGAGTGAAAATTAAGAAGGTGCCTCGATACAATCAGCCGTGTCAGCTGATCACTCGGCATGACACACTTTGTTCACCAAGCAACCTGGATCCTCGGCGGCAACGCACTCCCCTCCAAATCTTCCGACTCCTCATCACACGCGCCGAGGATGATTGCTCCGTGATCCGAGGTATTGATGAAGTAGCGTGCATTCAGACTCGATCCACGAATAGGATCCTTGGGAAGAGCACCAAGAAATGGCTGCAGAGAAGCAGTGAGTCCAGGAGTGAGACATCCAAAAGGAGTTACTCTCTCTCCACGACATTCGACTGCCGCGCACTCTTCAAAGGTCGCTCCCCTCCCCTCTCCAATGATCTGCACAGTGTCGCGCATGGCATCGATCATCGCCGGGAGACTTCCGTTCTCTTCCTCGTATGTACGCAGGGCGCTTCCCAGTGTTTGCAATCCCGCAAAGCGCAGCTGATTGCGCGCGGAACGAAGCTGCACGAGCGGATCGAGGGAGAAGAGCGTCACGATGACGATCACAATCGTGATGCTGAGCATCACGATGACCTGCTGCACGGTGAAATTCTCACTGACCCGCATGGGGACTGCAGTATCCGCACTTCCCGGCGTGTTTCGCCATGGCGACCAGCCCTCCGAGTCCGGCGAGACCGACGAGGACGTAAACGATGCGGAGGAGCATCGGCCAGCTCCCGAGAAGCATCTCGACGACATTCACATTGAATGCGCCGACGAGTCCCCAGTTGAGAGCGCCGACGATGATGAGAATGTACCCGATACAGCAGTAGGGGGATTTCTGACACATGGGAAAGGGGGGGAAGATGAGAACACGGATTGCCAGAACTTGTCCCCCGATCAGAGATCGGGACGAAGGAATGACAGAAAAATATCATTTCAAACTCAAAACGATATAATCAGAAAGGACAACGTTACAATGCAAGAAACCCATACAGAC
>CAYIRQ010000044.1:0-238 GCA_964365905.1 uncultured Candidatus Peribacteria bacterium | reverse complement strand
CCCGCCACCCCACCCCCCCGCCCGCCGACCCCACCGACAGCGGGGTACGATGAGAGGAGTATCGATGGAACTACTCAGTTTTGCAACAGAGGTTATTCCGCTACGTCATGCCGACCATCCGGGGAACAAATTCTCTGGTAGGATTTGTCGAGGTAATGGGGGGTCGCCCCCGAAGCAGATGCTTCGCATCGCTTCAGGGCAGGCAAGTCTCCCTCCTCTCTATCTTCTCCTCTTCTAT
>CAYIRQ010000043.1:0-11036 GCA_964365905.1 uncultured Candidatus Peribacteria bacterium | reverse complement strand
GCTATCGAAGGCCGGAACATTGCCGAAGACGCCCAACATTATTTTTGTGACGAGAGTGTCCGACGGCTTGTTGTCTCTTCCCAGCGCCTCGCAGATGCTGCCACGAACATGCAGAAGCAGATCTATGTTCTCATCGGTATACGAGTCCACATCCACCTCCCATACTCGCTTATCGAGGCTTGCAATGGTCTGCAACAGGCGCTCGTAGAACTTCACACTCTTTTCCAGCAGGAAAGACGAGCCGCGCAACATCCCCCAACTCGCAAGATAGAAGCCAAGCTCCAAACACCCGCGCTGCATGTACGCGGAATTGCAAATATCTTCGATGTTCCCCTGCTCGCGGAAGGATTGGAAGTAGTTGTAGCAGTAATCGAACGATGCGTAGCGCTCCATTGGATGTCGTCCCTTGTTTTTCCCCTCGCCGTCGAGGAAACGCTGGATGTTCCTGCGAACGTCTATCGCGCGAAGGTCTTTGAGTCCGATGATGGGAGTGCCGCTGGCCATCTGATAAGAAAAGGGGACAGGTACATTATTTTGGTTGGGCAAATGCCATCGAATGCTGCGTAGGGGAAGGATCTCTTTCCGCTATCATAAGCTCTGTGAAAGCCTCCGACTACGTCCATCTCCACTGTCATTCCACCTATTCCCTTCTCGAGGCTCTTCCCAGCCCGGAAGAGCTTGTTTTACGCGCAAAAGAACTTGGCCAGACCGCCATCGGACTCGCAGACAAGGGATACACGTACGGACTCATTGAGTTTTACAAAGCTGCGAAGGAGCATGGCCTCAAACCGATTCTGGGATGCGAAGTGTATGTTGCCGTGCGGAGTCGGAAGGACAAGGATCCGAAGACCGACGCGAAGAGATATCCACTCACGCTTTTTGCGGAAACGCAGGAGGGATACCAGAATCTTCTCGAACTTGCGACGAAGGCGGCGCTCGAAGGGATGTATTACAAACCGCGCGTGGATAGCGAGCTCCTCGCGCAGTACGGAAAGGGACTCATTGCACTCTCGGGCCCCATCGGCGGCGCGATCCCGCAGGCCGCACTCATCGAGGACCGAGCAAGAGTAGCTGCGCTCGTCGAGCAATACCGTAGTTTCTTTGGTGAGAAGAATCTCTACTTCGAACTCATGGACCTTCCCGAAGTGACGGGACAAGCAGAGGTGAATCAGCAACTCATCCGCTTTGGAAAGGAGTTTGATGTTCCGACCGTCGCGACCTGCAACGTGCACTACGCGCGAAGGGAAGATGCCGAAGCGCACGATGTGCTCCTCTGCATCCAGAAGAATGCGAATGTCGAGGATACGCATCGCTTCTCGATGCTCGAAAGTGATTACTCGATGCGTCCCTTCGAGGAGCTCGAAAAGGCATTCGGCCATGTTCCGGAAGCGCTTCAGGCGACAGCCGAGATCGCGGATCGCTGCAACGTCTCCTTCGAATTCGGAAAGTATCAGATTCCCGCATTTCCTATTCCAGAGGGAACGACGGAAGCTACATATCTCAGAGCGATGTGTGAAGAAGGAATGAAGAAGCGCTACGGTAACAAGCCATCCAAAGTAGTGCGTGACCGGCTTGAGTACGAACTCAAGATCATCGAGCAGATGGGATTTGCGAGTTACTTTCTCATCGTCTGGGATTTCGTGCGTTTCGCGAAGGAGCAGAAGATCACGGTAGGGCCGGGACGCGGATCCGCCGCAGGATCCATTGTCAGTTACTGCCTCGACATCACCACACTCGACCCTCTGGAGCATGGACTCCTCTTCGAGCGTTTCCTGAATCCCGAGAGAATCTCCATGCCGGATATCGATCTCGACTTCGCGGACGCCCGTCGCGATGAAGTCCTGAGTTACGTCGCGCAGAAGTACGGTCGTGATCACGTCGTACAGATTTGTACCTTCGGGACGCTCGCTGCGCGTGCGGCAGTGAAGGATGTGGGGCGCGCGTACGGCATTCCCTTCGTCGAAATGAACGAACTCGCGAAACTCATTCCCGAGCGTTCCGGCACGCAGCTGCAGGAAGCCCTGAAGCAGTCCTCGGAGCTCAAGGTTGCGTACGAAAGCAATGCGCTCTACCGGAAGATCATCGATACCGCGCTCAAGCTCGAGGGGAAGGCACGTCACGTTTCCGTCCATGCATGCGGCGTCATCATCACGAAGGAACCGACGGTGCGGTACACCGCGCTCCAGCGCGCTCCCAAGGACGACGAAACCATCATCACGCAATACGCAGCGAAACCGATCGAGGATCTCGGGCTCATCAAGATGGATTTCCTCGGTCTCAAGAACCTGACGATCATCCAGACGACACTTGAACATATCGAACGCCAGCGAGGATCGAAACTCGATCTCCCGAAAATTTCTCTCGACGACCGGGGGACGTTTGCGCTTCTCTCCCGCGCGGATACGACCGGGGTCTTCCAGCTCGAGTCCGAAGGTATGCGGAGGTATCTGAAGCAGCTGAAACCAACGGAGTTTGGCGATATTACGGCGATGGTCGCGCTCTTCCGTCCCGGTCCGATGGAATGGATTCCAAGTTATATCCGACGCAAGCACAGGAAAGAGCAGGTCGCGTATCTTCATCCTGATCTTCGGCCCATCCTTGAGCCGACATACGGCATCGGTGTTTACCAAGAGCAGATTCTGGAGCTTGCGCGAGCGTTTGCGGGATATACGCTCGGGGAGGCGGATATTCTCCGCAAGGCCATTGCAAAGAAGATCAAGAAGGAGCTTGATGCGCAGCGGGAGCAATTCATCCAGGGAGCAATTAGGAAGAAATACAAAAAAGAACTTGCAGAGCGGATTTTTGAGGATGTCGTGACGCCATTTGCGAACTACGGATTCCCCAAGGCACACGCTGCAAGTTATGCGCGCATCGCGTATGAGACGGCGTATTTGAAAGCGCACTACCCCACGGAATTCATGGCGGCCATGCTTTCCTCGGAGTCGGGGGATGCGGAACGCATCGCATTCATTATCGGGGAATGCCGCGCAATGGGGATTGAAGTACTGCCGCCGGATATCAATGAGTCCTTTGCGCAATTTACACCGTTTCAAAGTGCAGGAGACAAGCGACAGATTCGCTTTGGTCTCACGGCCGTGAAGGGAGTCGGGGATAGCTCTGTTGCACACATCATTGCGCTACGGCAGAAAGAGGGAAAATTCACCACCATCGAGGATTTTGCGCGACGGCTCCCCGGCAAGTTGCTCAATAAAAAATTCATCGAGGCGCTCGCAAAATCCGGCGCACTCGATTCTCTCGGCGACCGCGGCGTCTTCATCGCGCATTACGAACGGATTGCGGACTTCAGCCGCGCAAGCGGGGATGTCGCAGCAGGACAGAGCGATCTCTTCGCGGTTTCTGGAGATGAGTCAGGGGCTGGCGCAATCGAATTCCCGAAGACAGAGCCAGTACCGACGACCCAGAAGCTGCAGTGGGAAAAAGAAACGCTCGGTCTCTATGTCAGCAGCCATCCCCTCGCAGGGCTCCGCAAATACATCGGGAAGAAAGCCATGCTTATTACAAGTTTCACCCGCGAGCACATTGGAAAGAAGGTGACGGTTGCCGGCATCGTCGAAGGGGTGAAAAAGATCACGACGAAGAAAGGAGATACGATGGCGATTGTTTTCCTCGAGGACCCAACGGGAAAAATCGAGATCACCCTGTTCCCGCGAGTATTCGCACAGGCCTCGGAATTCCTTGCGGCGCCCGACACGGTCCTCGTTGCCGGCGGCACGCTCGATGAGCGCGCGGGGCAATTGCAAATCCGCGCGGACGCCGTGAAGAAGGCGTCCCTCCCCAAGATGATCGAACGGGCCAAAGAGGAGGGATTTTTCGATGAAGAGGAGGCGAAGCAAGGCGTGCGCATCGGGCGTGTGATTCTTCCGGATGCGAAGGATGAGCTGGAAGCCGTGGATGCGGAGGGGAACGTCGTTGCGGGAGAAAAGATTCTTGTGTCAGAGAATGGTGATCAGAGCGAAGCAAAGGTGCTCGTGGGAAGCCTTGCGCGATTCCTAGGCAAGGGAATGCCGGTGGAGGAAGCTCTTTCAGAGTTGGGTTGGGATTCGCCCGGTGCAGACTCGAAGAAAGGACAAAGGACCCTTCGGCAGAGCTCAGGACAAGCTCCGGACAAAGGACAGGATAAGAACTCAAGTTCTCCGTCCGATGTCCCAAGTCATTCGCACGCGATTCGCATCCATACGATCCAGCTCCCCGCGCGGGCACCGAAGCAACTCCTCCTCGAACTCAAGACCGTCTTCGATCGTTTCCCGGGGAAGGAGCGCATCCAGTTGCGCATCGGGGAACAGGACATTCCACTTCCGATGACGGTCACGATGTCGACGATTCTCGAGAAAAAGATTGAGGAAGTCATGCGCCGCTATAGTGGCGCTACAATTGACAATTGACAGTGGACAATGGACAGTGGGCGTGTGCGCATTCTTCCGGCACATGAGAGCAAAAGCCTGGATGAGGCTTTGCAAATTCTGCAACACGGAGGAGTCGTCGCGCACGCGACGGAAACCTGTTACGGCTTTGCCTGCGATCTCACGAATATCGAAGCCGTGCGGAAACTTTTTGCGCTCAAGCAGAGACCCGGGGATCAACCCGTGAGCGCGCTCTTTGCCTCCGTTGAGGATGCGCGGAGATTTGTTGAATGGAATGAAGTTGCAGAGGAGTTGGCAAGAAAACATTTGCCGGGACCGCTGACTCTGATTCTTCAGCTCAAATCTCAAAAGATTTTTTGCTCTACCCACTACCCACTACCCACTACTCACTCGATTGGCATTCGCATTTCCTCCCATCCCGTTGCACGGAAGCTTGCAGAGCTTGCGCAGGTCCCCCTGAGCACGACTTCGGCGAATATTCATGGGAAGAAAGAACCCTATAGCGTCGAAGAGATCCTAGAACAATTCTCGTCTATGGTAGGGGCGCAGCGCGCTGCGCCCCTACAGCCCGACCTCATCCTTGATTCCGGAATGCTCCCTCCGACCCTTCCTTCGACCATCGTCGATCTCACGGAAAACACTGCGAAAATTCTGCGGCAGGGCGGGACGGTGATATGATGATCCTCGAAGATGTTTTGTCCGCGCTGCAAATCCGACGATACATCCGTCGTGGATTCCCGTCTGACGGAAGATGGGAGGGCTGTGCGCAGGCGCCGCGAATGCCCGAAGTGCGATCACCGGTTCACGACCTTCGAGCGGCAGGAACTCAGCAATCTCATCGTTGTGAAGCGCGATGGGACGAGCGAGCCGTATAGCCGCACGAAGCTCGAGCGGGGCATCTGGCTTGCGTGCACGAAGCGCCCCGTGAGCAAGGAGCGGATCGAATCTGTGCTCGCTCGGCTCGAGGAGAAGTGGGGGACGAAGAAGAGCGGCGAAGTGGGAAGCTCCCAGATCGGGCAGGACGTTATGCGGGAACTCAAGCGCATTGACGATGTCGCCTACATTCGCTTCGCGTCCGTCCACCGGCAATTCAAAGATGTGGAGGAATTTAAGCAGGAGGTGGGGAAGTTGCTTACGTAACTCTGGATTTGCGTCGCCTTGCTTCCGATATTCTTGAAGGGTTGAATGTGCCTCATGCAACCCCTGACAATCGTAGTCGAGGGTTCGCGGCAATTTTGAATTATCCCGAGGTTCAGAGAAGTATCACTGCCTGGCTGCAGGCCTTCTCGAAGTTGATGGACCAACCCTCAATAGAGCAAGAGCAGAGGAACAGTCAGACGGTGATGTGGAGCCCGAGAGAAGAATGTCTGCATAGTCGGTGTGTTGTCCATATCATCTTAGGAGCCTTTGACCTCATTCCTCTTTTGTTCCTCCGGAAGGGTATCCGGTTCCGGGTTCCCTGCGGCGATGGCCGGTTCCTGCATGACTTTCTTTTTTTCATGCCCTTCCGTTTTTTCGATATAATGCGATTATGAGCCGTAACGATGACATCTCCATGAAATTTTCAGTGGCCAAATCGGACATTGAGATCCCAATGGAAGATCATGCCGCCTATATCCGTTTTCACGATGATATAGACTTGGAAAAGTACGGCGAAACCGAGGTTCTCCATATGAGCAAATCTCTCTTTGGAAAAGAGACGCCACTGGCTGAAAAACGCGAAATTCTTTTTCGGCTCGCTCACATCGGTACCGTGCCGAGCTTCGATACAATTTGTGAGTTTCTCAAAAATCCGGACGTGGGTTTGCGGACCTGGGCGGTTCTTTGTCTGGAGGAATGCCGAACATTTCTGGAAATGGATCTGCTTGATGAAGAGGAAGGCAGCATGATCATGGGGCCGTCAGGTGGGATTGAACAACGAATACGGCACTACGTAGTCATTGGAAATGCCGATGCAAAGCATTGGCAAGAGAGCGACCATAAAACAGTACGGAGCGCCCTCCTGCGATCTTGCGATACATGGAACTCACAGATGGAAGATGCCACCTTCGGAGACGATTACATACGACTCGCGGTCCTCATTCATATTGATACCGCTGCAGACGATCTGGTCATGGATGCCATTCGTTTGAGCAATGAATTGCAGCCTCTCTTACAAGAGCATTACTTCATCACCAACGTGGCAGAACCGGATGAGGAAACAATCCACAAGTATTTGAAAGAGTGTGCGCGATAGTGGCGTATTGAGTGGTCTTTTTGAGATGTTTCCGTATGATGAGCCTCATGGCGAAACTATCCCAAGATGGCATCCGAATACTAGCGAAAAGTCTGGTTTCACAGAATCAGGGCGGTATTCGATACAGCACTTTGGTCAATCAAATCAAGGCGGATAATCCGGAAACTCCACTAAACACAATCAACGGCGCGGTTTGGGACTTGGCCAAGAGGTTTCCGGGCGAAATATCGAAACCGAGCAGGGGATTGTTTGTCCCCCTGCCTCTCTCCGATGCATCTGTGCTTGCTCCAACGGAAACGTTGCGGGCAAAATTGAAAGAGGAGGACTTCTACCAACTGTTTGCTGATTGGCTCAAAAGAGAGCTCGATGAGGCGACGATAGCGATATCTCTCGGCGGAGCTGGGCTTCAGAAGAAATGGGGTACTCCGGATGTTGTCGGAGTCTATAAACCACTCGCTTCCGATCGCATCAAATTCAGCCCCGAAATTATCTCAGCCGAAATCAAAGTTGATCCGCAAGTACCAGTTGTCGCGTTTGGACAAGCGGTGGCGTACCGCCTGTTTTCGGCAAAGTCGTATGTGGTGATGCCCGACTCTCTATCGGAGGAAGACAAAAGCAGAATCGAAGCCCTTTGCATGCTTTTTGGAATAGGATTGGTGCTATTCGAGACGAATATCGACAATCCCAATTTTCAGATCCGGGTTCGTGCTCAGCGTTTTTCGCCAGATATGTTTTATGTGAATGAGTTTGTTGAGAACATTCATCGATTGTATCCTGATGTCTTCAACGATCTTTTTGCCTGAATTCCCCATCAACGTATGCCAGCAGCCAGTGCCAAAAAGTCTACGCGGCGAATTCCACGCCAATACAAGCCCGACGGTATCTCTTTGGAGGAATGGCAGATCGGCCTGCGCAGACAGGATGGCCCCGAACGTGCGTTCACGATCGAGAATACGGGAGAATCACCCGTGTATTCGAATTTTCTCGTGAGGGATCCGCTCAACGATGTATGCTACAAGGTGGCGATTCGCAGTCAGGATATCGGCTTGAACTACTGTTCGTGCCAGGATTTCCGCGTAAACACCCTGGGTACGTGCGAACATATCGAGTTCGTGTGGGCACGACTGCGCCGTACCCGTGGTCTCAAACAAACCATTGCCGCAGGTTACATGTCATCGTACTCGTCTCTGTCTCTCCGCTATGGAATGCAACGCGAAATTTTGCTGCGTATTGGATCGCACAAGAGGACGAAGTTCACAAAGCTCGCTGCCGAATTCTTCGACTCGTCAGGGGCTCTGCTGCCAGATTCCGTTGATCGTATCGAAACATTCATCGAGCGGGCGCAGGCGTTGGATCCAGACTTCCGCTGTTATGAGGACGCAATGGATTACCTCATCGAGCTTCGCGACCGCCGAAACAGACAACGCATACTCGATGAACAATACCCGCAAGGCCCCGCCAGTCCGGCGTTTGATGGACTCCTGAAAACCACGCTCTATCCGTACCAGAAAGAAGGAATCCTCTTCGCCGCACGTGCCGGGCGAAGTCTGCTCGCGGATGACATGGGACTGGGGAAGACGATGCAAGCCATCGGCGCCACCGAGCTTATGGCGAAGCACTTCGGCATCGGCCGCGTGCTTGTCGTCTGCCCGACATCACTGAAGTACCAGTGGCAACGTGAGATTGAAACGTTCGCCGATCGATCCGTACAGGTTATCGAAGGAGATTGGCAGCGCAGACAAGCGCAATGGAAAGGCGACGCATTTTTCACCATCGTCTCGTATCACGTGGCCATCCATGACCATCGCATCATCGCTGAAATGGCCCCAGATCTCATCATTCTTGATGAAAGTCAGAAAGTGAAGAATCGTGCGACGTTGACGGCTCGCAC
Organism: uncultured Candidatus Peribacteria bacterium; assembly: GCA_964365905.1. Lineage (GTDB taxonomy): Bacteria > Patescibacteriota > Gracilibacteria > Peribacterales > Peribacteraceae > CAYIRQ01. Next base: position 2,527 of record CAYIRQ010000043.1, on the reverse strand, counting down.
GATCAAGTCGCTTCGGTCTCCCTATGGCATTCTGCTGACAGGCACGCCTCTGGAGAACCGTCTGGATGAGCTGCACTCCCTTGTAGAATTCGTCGATCCGTACCACTTGGGTCCGCTTTTCCGGTTCCTGCACACCTACCAGATCACCGACGCATCCGGGAAGGTGACAGGCTACCGCGATCTCCATCGCATCAAAGAGCTCTTGGCCACAGTGCTGCTGCGTCGTACGAAGAAGCAGGTACTCCGCCAGCTGCCGGAACGCACTGATCGGACGCTCTTCGTCGGCATCACCAAGGAGCAGTGGGAAGTGCATCAGGAATATGCGGACACCGTCGCGCGACTCGTCTCCAAATGGCGACGGCAGAAGTTTTTACATGAGAAAGACCGCCAACGGCTGATGATCAGCATGAGCTGCATGCGCATGTCTTGTTGCAGCACCTTCATTCTCGATCAATCCAGCCGTCATGACACCAAGATTGATGAATTGTTCTCCGTGATCGGCGATACGCTGGATCAGAAGGAAGAGAAAATTGTGATTTTCAGTCAGTGGGAGCGCATGACGCGCCTGGTTGCCGAGGAGCTCAAAAAACGGAAAACTGATTTTGTCAGTCTGCATGGCAGTATCCCCAGCGAGAAACGCAAAGACATCATCGACCGCTTCCGCACTGATCCGCAGTGTCGGGTCTTCCTCTCGACGGATGCGGGAGGCATCGGATTGAATCTGCAGTCCGCCTCCATTGTGGTCAACCTCGATCTCCCGTGGAATCCGGCCGTGCTGGAACAACGCATTTCCCGCGTTCATAGGCTTGGCCAGCAGAAACCCGTTCATGTGATCACCATGATCGCCAAGGGGACGATTGAGGAGCGCATCCTGCGTCTCGTGAATTTCAAGCAGTCTTTGTTCTCCGGGGTTCTTGATGAAGGTGAAAGCACCATCCTCCTCAGTGGCGAGAAGTTCGTTAGCTTCATGCAGGCGGTGGAGAAAGTCACGGAAGAATCGCCACAAGGAGGAAGCGCGCCTGCAATTACACTCCCAGAAGATGTCGTGAAGACAGCAGAAGAAAACGTGAAGAATGCCCTACTGGAACGCACCAAGGCGCAGAGTGAAAACCCGATCGAGGATCTCCTTTCCGCAGGTGTCGCTTTTTTGGAGAAGCTCAGCGAGGCAGCCAAGCGCAGTGCAAATGTTCCGTCTGCTGATTCCTCATCACCGCTCTCCTCATGTATCCAGCGCGATCCTCAGAGTGGGAAACCCTGTCTGCATATCCCCCTGAACGACGAGCACCTGCTGGATCGCGTCTCAGCGCTGGCTAAAAACCTTCTTGAAGCTCTTGGTAAGAATTGAGGTATTGGAGATGAGTCTACTTCCCAACCTGTATTATTATGGGTACTCACATCACCCCGTTCGAAGGCTACAACATTCGCCGTGTTTACGACGAGGATAAAGATATCTGGTATTTTTCCGTGACGGACATCATTCAGGCACTGACACAGCAAAAGAATTTTCAGGCGGCTCGCAATTACTGGAAAGTTCTGAAAAACCGTTTAAAAAAGGAGGGCAGTGAAGTGGTTACAAATTGTAACCGGTTGAAATTACGAGCAGAGGACGGGAAAATGCGCCTCACGGACGTCGCAACTGCGGAAACCCTCCTGCGGCTCATTCAATCGGTACCAAGCCCGAAAGCAGAGCCGATGAAGCTATGGTTGGCAAAAGTTGGATATGAGAGAATGCAGGAAATGGCTGACCCCGCACGTTCGGTAGACCGTGCCCGGGAATACTGGAAAGCACATGGCAGGAGCGATAAATGGATCCAACAGCGCATGATGGGGCAGGAAACGCGCAACAAGCTGACGGACTACTGGAGCACTCACGACGTCAAAGAAGGTCAGGAGTATGCGATACTAACCAACCTCATCCACCGGGAATGGTCCGAGGTTTCTGTAAAAGAACACAAAACCATCAAGGGGCTCAAAACACAGAATCTGCGTGACCATATGAGTGAAGCAGAACTGATTTTTACCGCGCTTGCAGAGCTTTCCACTCGACAGATCGCCGAGAGCATGGAAGCGAAAGGTCTCAACGAAAATGCAACTGCAGGGAAAAAGGGCGGCGGCATCGCCAAAAAGGCCCGACGGGAGCTGGAGGAGAAAACGGGGAAGAAAGTAGTGAGCGGAGAAAATTATCTGCCGACGAAGAAACGTCTTTCTTCTCCGAAGAAGGACCATTGATCGAACAACTGATTGAGCTGCTCGATGATCTCGACCTGAATGCGTCAGTCGTGAAGCGGAAGATCGATGACGAATTTGAGCGATTCTCCCGCTTTGCTTCAGATGTGCTGGGTGTCACGGACAAGCAGAAGGCGCAGAAGATCAATCAGAGGAAGTATGTTGAGTATCTCTTGAGGAATGGGACGATGGAGGAGAAGCGACAGTTGACCACATATGGCGTCACGATCGGTCATGCGTCCAATGTGGCAGGCGCGGAGGGGATCGAACCCCCGACCCCTGGTTTTGGAGACCAGTGCTC
>CAYIRQ010000042.1:0-11357 GCA_964365905.1 uncultured Candidatus Peribacteria bacterium | reverse complement strand
GGGCGTAGCTCAGCTGGTTAGAGCGCCAGGTTGTGGCCCTGGAGGTCGTGGGTTCAAAACCCATCGCTCGCCCCATTGCTCAGATAAAACAAAAGTTGTATAATCAAAATATGGAGAATTTACCCCAGAATGAGAAGGTAGACACAAACAATAATGTTCCAGCGATAAGCGATGAACAATGGGTAAAAAGGGAAGTGCAGAGAATTATTCACTCCTTTGTGAATTGCGTGAGTAACCTTGAGAATTGTATTAAGGCTATTCCTGAATTTCGCAGGAAACTCGATGCGTTTGCTCAGACCCCTGGAATTTCCAGTGCTACACGTGATCAGGTGCGGCAATTCCATCTCGAATTTGAGAGCATCATTACGGAGATGGAAAATGCCGTCGCTGTCTTTTCTCAAATGAGGACACCGTTTGCACCTCTATTGCGACTACAAAAGGAGGGTTTTAGAGGGCCAAGTGGTTCGGTTGTTATCTTGCCATTGCAGATCGAGCGACTGGGATACAAATACTGTCATCAATTTGGGAATACAATTAAAGGTTTATTCGATATTAATGCACAAGTTATGTTGGCGGCAGACAGGTTACCATTAGAGGATTCATCGCTCATCACGAGGATGAGCGAAATTCTTGCGCAGAAAACAACGCTCCTTGAAGAAAATCTTAAATACTTAGAGGAAAGCCGTCGAGAGGATGCAATCTATAATCTACTTGGTTTGTCTCCTCCGCCTGCTTCGACCACTTGAAATTTCTCCACGAGGTTCATTCCTGTCTTCCACTGGTTATTTCCAAGGAACTGAATCCTCGTTTTGAACCCGAATAAATAGTAACCTTGCTCATCGCTCGCCCCATGACATTATTGCACTGGAGTACTCGGGGGAGTTTCCTCCTCTATGTCCTCCGCCTCAATGAAGGCGAGAGGTTCATCATCCCCGAGTTCCCAGGGCATGCTCTTGTCGTTCTGTGTATTTGCTGGCTTCTCTACTTCTTTCGGAGAAGCCTGCACTGATTCAATCGGCTTCGGAGTGGGAGGTTGTGGAGAGACTGAGGGAGTTACGGCAGGTTGCTTCTGAGTAGGAGCCGGCGGAGAGGGTGGCGGCACTGCTGCACCCTTGGGAGATTGCAGAGCAGGGGGCTGCGACGGGAGCGCTGGAGGAGGCGGAGCAGTCGGAACCTTTGAAGGTTGAGCGGGAGGTTGTGGAGAGAGCGGAGCGGAAGGGGTGGGAAGTGATGGAGGGGGCGGAGTGGATGCAGGAGGAGCTAACTTTTGCTGCGGGGGTGGGGAAGATGGGGAGGGAATCTCTGGAGTACTGGCCTTCATGAGCCACGGTGGAATGTTCGCGGTCTGCTCTCCTTGTGAGGAAGTGGGAGGTGCAATAGACGGAGCAGGTGTTGGAGTAGAGGACTTCGGAGGAGTGGTTGTTGTCAGAGGAGGTGGCACGGGTTTCTTCTGAAGCCACGGCGGAAGAACGTCCTGCTCTTTTTGGATCGGGGGCAACTCCGATGGATGCGGAACGACGCGCTCTGGTGGAATAGGTGTAGCCTGGCGCAGGGGCGCCGCCGGGCGCAGAGGTGCGGCAGGAGGAGGAGTGAGACGCGGCGGAACAGGTGCGATCGGAGCGGGCTTCGGTGATTCTGCAGGTTTCGATGGTGGCGTCACTGTCTTCGGAAGCGCAAGAGGCGGCGCTTCCTTGCGCACCTTTGGCTCTTCTTTCCCGGAAGTCACGGGGGCGATCGGCTCCTCACGATCTCCGGAAAACTGGGACCATAATTCCTGCACGATCCCCGAGAGCGATTTTCCTTCCCTTCGTCCGCCAAGCACGAGGAAGATCAGAATGACGCTCGCAGGGATGAGGAGAATGAGGAAGATGATGATGACGATGCGGAAAATTGAAGAGAGGAGAGACAGGAATTCCCGGACATAGTCCCCCATACGACTACCTCCTTCAGACTCTTCCGGAGGGACCATGACGCCACTCACCGAAACGGCAGTCTCCAGGCTTGCGACTTCCCCCCCTCCCTCACCTTCCTGCAACGTGAACATTACCGTGTACGTCCCCGCTTCCTTGTACGTGTGCTCGGGCGCAAGGAGGTAACTTGTTTCTCCATCGCCAAAGGACCATGTGGGCGTAAGTTCGGCGAGATCCATTCCCGTCCCACTCGCAACTCCGAACTGGACGGTGAGTCCCTCTGATTCCTGTGTGATCCTGAATGCATCGCTCTCTTCCGGTTGCTCCCCCTCCCGCAAAACTTGAAACTCCTTCACGAGGAGATGTTGGAGCGATCCCGAGGCATCAATGAGGGAGACTCTAACCGGAAGGACGCCGGGCGCATCCGGCTCAAGGAGCAGGAATGGAACCGTCGTTTCGACATCTGCAACACCGTTACTCTGGAGATCCCACTGGAAGCGTGCGATGCCCGGAGGAACGGAAAGAATACGCAAGGTGAACGGCGTCCCCACGTGGAGCGAGGCTTCGTCGCTCACAAGGACGGGAGCACCATCCGGAATGGTTTCAGGGGAGTTGCTGCCGGGAGCCCCAAAGGAGATCGTGCGCTCGAGAGACGCAGAAGTCCCGTCGTCTCCAAAAACCGTCAGACGAATCGTCCGCTCCCGGGAGCCTGTCGCAGGACGGAATGCAACGTGCAAATCGGATCCGTCGCGCGCAAAGAGAGTTCCGAGCGCGTCGGAGTCATTCTCCGCGTGACCATCTCCGTCGCTATCCCGTCGTGTATCGAGATCAAGTGCAAAACGGCGAATAGTGCCGAGGGAGGACGCTGCATTGAACGCGAGAACGCCACCCGCTCTCGGGAGCTCAATGTGCGCATCTCTTTGCACAGGAAAAACGGAGAGGCGCGGCGTGAGCGTGAGCAATGGATCGAAGTGCAGCGTGAGATCGGAAGTGGCGGTGACACCATTTGCATCACGCACGCGCAGACGAATTCCACGCTCCACTTCACCTTCGGCCAGCCGCACACTCACCTGCCACACTTCTCCCGTACGGAGAGAGGCATGAGCGGCGTTCTGGATGTCGTTCCCTGCATTCCCATCCCCATCCGCATCATCCGCAGTATCGAGATCGATGGCGTATTCCGTAATCGCTCCGAGAGACTCATCGGCAGCGAAACGCACCGTGCCGCCCTGCGCGGGGAGCCTCACGACTCCCTCTACATCAGCCGGCGGGCTGCTCCGAAGAATGGCATGGAGACTCTCCTCTCCCTGCGGCCCAGTCATGATCCGCGGCTCCACAACAATCGTAAAAGTGGAACCCATTTCATCACCGGATTCGGAGCGCATGATGAGTACGAGATCGTAGGTCCCCGGTGTCTCAAAGGTGTACTGAAACACTCGCTCTGCCTGGCTCAGAAGATGTTGCGTGCCTTGGCTCAATGTCCAGGAGAAGGATGGACGGAGAAAGGCAGTCTCGACGATGAGCGAAAATGGCTCTCCACTTATGACGACAATGGGGCTTATGGCTACCTCCCCTTTTGCCGAACTCCCGAGAGGAGAAACGTTTTGCTGCGCATGGAGAAAGAGCGGCATGCTTGTGGTAAGCAAGAGACCTGCTGTGATCCATAGGGCCCCATATTGGAGCCGCGGAAACTTCATGTGAAAATCGCCGGTAATTCCTGCGTGAAGAAGGACACGATCACGACCGCAAAGAAAATCACGAGGAGGCCGACGACCGCATAAATGATGACTTTCTTCGCGCGCTGGATCGTCGTCTCACTCCCGAAACTGAAGAGCAGCATGAATCCCGCGATGATGATCACAACGATTGCAAAGAGCGCGACGAACGAAAGGGCAAAATTGATGATGTCCACGATCTTCTCGCGCAGAGTCCCCTGTGCAACGTCAACGTCCTGAATCAGATTGATCCCTGCGCCGACGCTTGCGAGGAGCATGCCCTGCCGCTGCAGAATGAGCATAAGGCTTACTCCGAGGAGGACGATGCCGAGCGTATAGAAGATATGTTTGCGGTTCATGTGAGCATCACATGGTTTAAGAATCTCCGACGATCTCCAGCACGAAGCTGATGATGACGATTGAGAGAATGATGACGACAAGTCCGATCGCGGACCAGATCATGATTTTCTTTGCCCGCTGGATTGCGGTGTCCGATCCAAAGCCAAGGATAAACAGGAAGCCCGAAACAATGAATGCGACAACCGCGGCGATCGCGGCCCACGGCAGAAGGGCATTGATGATGGAAACGATGACGATGATGAGATCGTCCTCTTCGCGGATGCCCGAACCGCTCAGCTCATCTTTGGCTTTCTGCAAACCCTGCAGCAGTCCTTCGCCATCGAAGACCTGCGCGAGAAGCCACGATGTTCCTTTGGAAGCCATCTGAGTATTATAGCACGGAATGTCACTTTCCAATAGCGACAAAGAGGCTCTGGAGTTTCATGCAAAGGCAGAGGGAAAAGTGCGTATGGAGCTCACGCAGGCAATCCGCACGCGAAAGGATCTGGCGCTCACCTATACCCCCGGCGTCGCTGCTGCGAGCGCCGCGGTCGCAGAGCATCCTGAGGAAGTCTGGCGCCTCACGGGGCGCGGGCGCCGCATCGCGATCGTCACCGACGGCTCCGCTGTGCTCGGGCTCGGGGACATTGGTCCTGAGGCTGCACTCCCTGTCATGGAAGGGAAGGCAGCACTCATCAAAGAATTCGCGGATATCGATGCGTTTCCTCTGTGTCTCTCCGAGAGAGATCCGGAGAAATTCGTTGCCGCAGTCAGGGCACTCGAGCCCAGTGTCGCCGGCATTCTCCTCGAAGATATCGCAGCTCCCCGCTGCTTCCTGATCGAGGATGCACTGAAAGAACACATGAACATTCCCGTGATGCACGACGATCAGCACGGAACTGCGGTCGTCGTTCTTGCGGGACTCATGAATGCGCTGAAGGTTCGGGGTTCGGGTTGGGATTCGGGTTCGGATACCTCTCTACGTCATGCTGAGCAACCGGATTCCTTTGTGTCATCCCGAGTAGCACAAGCCCCGAAGGGGCGAAGTGCGTATCGAGGGACGAAGCACGTCGCACCACAAGGCGTCGCCATCGTCCTCTCCGGCGCCGGGGCCGCAGGCACCGCGATCGCGCGCATTCTCCTTTCGCAGGGGTTTTCAAATATCGTCGTGTGCGACCGCAAGGGCATCATCTCACGCAAGCGCAGCGACCTCGATGCGTTCAAAGGCTTCCTCGCAGCGGCAACCAACCCGGAAAATCTTGAGGGAAATCTTACGGATGCAATGAAGGGAGCAGATATCTTCATCGGCGTGAGCGCACCGAATCTCGTGACGGAAGACATGGTGCGATCCATGCAGAAAGATCCCATCATCTTCGCGCTCGCAAATCCCGATCCCGAAATCCATCCGGAGGTTGCAAAAAAGGCCGGGGCAATCGTCGTTGCAACGGGGCGCAGCGATTTTCCGAACCAGGTGAATAACCTCCTCGCCTTCCCCGGCATCTTCCGCGGCGCACTCGATGCCCGCGCAAAAAAAATTACGGAAGCAATGAAACTCGCGGCCGCAAACGCACTCGCGAGCTACCTTGCAAAACCGACTACAGAGCAGATTCTGCCGGATCCGCTGGATCGGGGAGTGGTTAAAACAATCGCAGAAGCAACAAGAAAAAGGTGGATATAGAGGCATCCAAGACGATGTTATGGCAAGGTACAACATCCTCTAACCATGGCGGTCATTCATGTAATATCCTCATGCATGCGAATGAAATGGATGCTCCGTCACGGCAATGAATGGGCCATTTTTGCGCCCGTGTTTTTTTGTCTTACGTTCATCAATCTCCGAGTAAAACTATTTTTCACGAAAGACTGGTTCAACGGCACGCTAGAAAAAAACCACTATCTTCTCACAGCCTTTGACTACACCAATAATGAACAATCCCGCCTGCTGCAGTTTTACATTCCCGAAGCTTTCCATAGGATTTTTGGAATGACCATTGAACATGCATACATTCTTCAACGCTTTACCTTCATCTTCCTTGCGTTCATGCTCTTTCACTTCTACCTGCGAAAATGGTTCTCCGCTCTCGAGAGTTTTGCGGGCGTTGCATTCCTCTCCGCGATCATGCCGCTCGCATATTTCAATCACTTGCAGGAGAGTGCTCCCCTTCTCCTTCTTACGTTCCTCCTGGGCCTTTGGGCAACTCGTGAGAAAGCACAGATCGCCTTCGCCATCATTCTCTTCGTAGGGACGATCAACAATGAAACCATGCTTATCCTTCCACTCGCATACTTTGCCTTCCATTGCAGAGAGTGGAGTTTTCGAGCGTGCCTGCGCACAGGCCTGCAGACTCTCGCTGTGAGTGCGCCGGCTATATGCACCTTCCTCTTCATCCGATACCTCACGCGCAGTAATGAACACTTAGGCAATCTTTTCTTGCTGTCCGAAAACATGGAGCGCATGGGGAGGGATTTCCTCCTTTCTCCGTTTGAGTTTCATACGGCATTCTATTTGTACATTTTCTTTATCTTCGGTGTGTTCTGGATCTATCCATTTTTGCAGTGGAAAAAGCAGGATGATTTTTTGCGTCGCGCATCCATCATCATTCCGCCATTTATCATCATTCATTTTCTGACAGGCGTCATTGCAGAGGTACGTCAAATGGTGCCCCTTGCATATTTACTCATTCCCATGAGCTTTTTGGAATTGCGGAGGATGATCGATTCCTCCCTCCATGCTGGGCAAGATGCACTGGGGTAATATTGCGAGGATGGACATTTCTGACCTCCGTCGTCATTGGTTCAACATTCTTGGGGGCATTGCGATTGTCGTGCTCACCTTTCTTACATATGCCCCGAGTCTCGGGAACGGCTTTGCGCTGCTCGATGACGGGCTTCTCATTTATGAAAATAATGCGGTGCGGGAGATGACGCCCGCGACGCTCAAAGCGATTTTCACGAGTTACGACCCGGAGCTCTACATTCCTCTCGCGCTTCTCAGCTACCAAATTGATCATCTCTTGGGTGGTTTCAATCCCGTGATCTACCACGTCACTAATTTACTCCTGCATACTGCAAATGCGCTCCTCGTGTTCTTTTTTGCGTCCCTCTTCCTCCAGAGAAAGTGGCCAGCGCTCATCGTCGCGGTCCTCTTCGCTCTCCATCCACTCCACGTTGAAACAGTCGCATGGGCTGCTGCGCGGAAGGATCTGCTTTCGTCGTTCTTTTTTTTCATCTCGCTTTTTAACTATCTCCACTATACCCGAAAACCCATGGGCTCTCGCTCGAGAGTCCTCCGTTACATCGCGAGTATCGTACTCTTTGCGCTCGGGCTCCTTTCCAAAGGAACCATTCTCCTCCTCCCATTCATCCTCCTACTCCTTGATTACGTACAAAAGCGCCCTTGGGAAAGGGGCCTCCTTTTGGAGAAAATTCCATTTTTTTCATTATCAGTGCTTTTTGGTGTCATTGCTCTCGGGGGGAAGCGGGACGTGCTTGCGGCAACTACGTTGCTCGAAAAAGTGCTGCTTGCGGCGAAAACGACGTTCTTTTTTCTCCTGAAATTCCTTGTTCCTCGCGAACTCACGGTTTCCTATCCCCAGCTCTCTCCCATCACTCTTTCATCGGTCGAATTTCTCATACCGGTCATTCTTCTGATTTTGCTCATCATCTCTGTGTGCTTGCTCATACGGCATTCATTCGTACCGTTCGCCATTCCACTCTCTCCGGAAGTGAGCCGCCGCATAGTGTTCTGCGTTTTATTTTCTTTCCTGACGCTCGCACCATCGTATGCAGCAATTTCCAAAGGGATCAGTATCTACGTCTTTGCCGATCGCTATGGGTACCTTCCTTCGATCGGACTGCTGCTTCTTCTTGGGATGTTCATCGTTTCTATGCTCACAACCTCTGAAAATGCGCAGACGTTCCGTCGAAAAAGGGTACTCATCGCAGCTACATCCATTATGATGCTGCTCTTCTGCAGATTGACCGTCCGTCAATCGCTTCTTTGGGGCAAATGGGGCGCCTTCATGGAGAAAACAACGGAATATAACCCTCATTTTTATCGTCCGTTCATTGACCTCGGTGCAAGCTACCGTATGGAGGGGAAATCTGAGAAAGCGATTCAAGCATACCGTAGGGCACTCGAACTCTACGAGTTGCCAAATGTCTATGGTCTCATCGGACAAATCTATGCGGAAAGGGGGGAGCTTGAGAAAGCCATCGAGGAATTTCGAACAGGAATTCTCCTAAATCCCAGCGACGCAGAACTCCATCATGGACTCGGGCAGGTCTACGCACTGCAAAGAAACTTTGACGCAGCACTCAGAGAATATGAACGCGCGCTCGCGCTCATGCCGGAACCAAAGAATGCATATGAGAAACTCTCACGCCGCATCATCGCAAGGCGCGACGTCGTCCTCGAGCGCATCGGCATTCTCTATGGTGAGCGCGGCGATCACGCGCGCGCCGTGGAATACTACGAGAAAGCACTGCTGGAAAATCCCTCCTTCGCGGATGCGCATTTCAATCTCGCAGTCGGCCTCGGGAATCTGGGAAAGAGAGAGGAAGCACTCAAGCATTACGAAGAAGCTGTGCGCCTCGAACCCTCACATATCCGCGCTCGCGTGAATCTCGCGATTCTGTATGCCGAGAAAGGGAGGAAGCGGGAAGCGATGACATTGCTGCAGCAAGTTCTCGAAGAAGATCCAAAAAATTCCATTGCGCACGAGGCTCTCGAGAAGATGCAGAGGATGCGGTGAGTATGATGGAAACCAAACCTCTATGTAGAGATTTTTACTGGATTTAGACTCAATGCCCATGTTTTTGACATCTTATAAAAGACTTGTATCATTACGATATGAGCACGCAGAACACTGTTTGCAGAGACAATGAAGAGCAGAAAGAGCCACGGGGGCTCATCGCGATCCCAGAGATCACATCGATGATTTCCGGGAATCCCAAGGAACTCATCGAGCAGTTTCGATTGCACGTCACCGTGGTCGTGGACGACTCTTCCTCCATTCAAGACTGCAGAAACACTGCGGACATTATCGCGTGGCATAACGATACCCTCGCGTCCCTGTCCGCACTGCCGCATGCAGACGCCATCTACTGGCGGACGCGTTTTCTGACTGCACATTCCCTCCGCGGAAAGCACGTATCAGTCCGGGAGGCCCCGCGACTGCACGAGGGCAATTACCATCCAATACACGACACTCCTCTGTACGATAGCGCCTGCAAGAAACTTATCAGCGTTGCCAAACAGCAATCTCGCAACGAATACCTTTCGCAAAAGGATCGCTACATGACTCTCTTTCTGAGTGACGGCGCTGATACCGCGTCACGCACGTACTCCGCTGATGATTCGGCACGTCTCGCAGAGAAAATGCTGAAGACAGAAAAGCACATCATCAGCGGCATGGGCGTCCACGACGGCTCCACGGACTTCTCCCAAGTGTTCCAGTCAATGGGGATACCCCCACAGTGGATTTATACCATCAACAGAAGCAGAGAGGGCTTCCAGCGCGGCTCTGAAGTCACGAGCGGTTCCGTCGGAAGCGCAAGTTTTGGGTCCGAGAGCTTTAGTTCCATGTCACAGGGAGGGTTCACAAGCGCTCCGGATTCCTCGGACAGTTCCGTGCACTGAAACCCGCATCCCCTACAAAGGTGCATCCTCGAAAGGGTCACTCTCCCTCTTTCTCTTCTTTCTCCTGCACGACTTCCACAGGGTCACCGGCGATTTGCGGCCCAAACACCTCCTCAATCGTACTAATCACTTTCGGATTCGAGCCGACATAGATCACGATCCGCTTCCGAAACGTATAGATGTGTACAGGACCTTCCCATCGCATACGTTTTCTTCCAATGCGTTTGCCATCGGGAGAAATTTTCGCAACGTCCGCCTCGGTTGCTTCCATCGTTTCATAGCGGAAATAGCGATACGGCTCCCCGTCGATCGTGTCGATGACGCTCTCTCCCGCAAGCGGGATCTTCATCTCCGTGAGCGGCACGGGCTTACAGCTTGTGAGGAGGAAGGCACAAAGAAGTAGGAATTGAGAATTAAGAATTAGGAATCGGGAATTCATAACTGTACTGCAAAGTCTACCAGATGCTTGCCCCATATCTTTTGCCGTGCTATCAATGAAGGTCTCTTTCCCTCAATGAGCATGCCCTTCGCACTCTCCAAGCTCCCGTACGACTACGCTGCCCTTGAGCCTCACATCGATGCGCGCACGATGGAGATTCACCACACGAAGCACCATCAGGCCTATATTGATAAGTTGAATGCGGCAGTCGCAGGAACCGAGTGGGAAAAGATGCCGGTCGAGGAACTCATTATGAATATTGGAAAGGTTCCGAAGGACCCTTCGACGAGCTCAGGGCAGGGGTTACAAGGTATCGTGCGCAACCACGGCGGCGGCCACGCAAATCACTCCTTTTTCTGGACGATACTGAGTGGTAAAGGAGGAGGGGAACCGGGCAATGATCTAGGAAAAGAACTCACGAGTGCTTTCGGCAGCTTCACGAGGTTCAAGGAAGAATTTGCAAATGCCGCGATGAACCGCTTCGGATCGGGGTGGGCGTGGCTCGTCGTGGAAAATGGGAAATTGAAAGTGGCAAGTACAGCGAATCAAGATTCTCCCTTGATGGGCATGGATGTAGCGGGATGCTCTGGCACTCCCCTCCTCGGCCTCGATGTCTGGGAGCACGCGTACTACCTCAAATATCAGAACAAGCGTGCTGATTACGTTGCTGCCTTTTGGAACATCGTGAATTGGGGGGAAGTGGCAAGACGTTTCGAGGAAGCGGCGGAGTGAGATGCCATCCTGAGCGCACCTCATGGGTATTGACATTTATCCAGATGGTATCATCATGTTATCATGAGTCATGAAAACTTTTCTCTGCCAGAGGCCGAGCTAAAAAGAAGGATCGGTGTTTTGCGTCAGGCGAATGCAACAGCTTCCCAAGCAGTCAATGAGGATGCCCCTTCCGATGTTGTCGAGACTCCCGCAGGAATCCAGAGTCGCTCGCAGCTTGAGAGAAAAGAAGCACATATGAAAATCGATCAAATATTTACCGATCTTTTCCGATCGGATTCTGCTGATAATGCATAAATACGGCGATCTATCCCCGGAACATTCTCAGAAACCACCACGAAAGAAAAACTCCCAAAGCACCAACCGAAGCCCAAAACCAGAAGGTCCCGAGTGCAATCGTCGCATCGGCGAGCGCCTGATTGTGACGCGCTAAGTTGATCGGCGCCTCACGAAGCACATCTCCTAGGAAGAGATCGAAAGGGAGAAGCAGTGCAAGAAAAACAATGACAAATGAGAGTGAGAATCCCATGGAGAGCGCAAGAAACTTTGCAATGTGTTTGGAATCTTTCATGCCTGTATAC
>CAYIRQ010000041.1:0-11367 GCA_964365905.1 uncultured Candidatus Peribacteria bacterium | reverse complement strand
CACATTCCCTAGAGGCACGATTTGAGCAAGCAGACGAGAACCTTGTGGATCTCAACATGCATGACGCAAGAATAGATTCAGTCCGCAGTGCAATGGAGGTTGGTCTTCGTCCTGGGGAAACCGGAAAAGGGCAGTCTGAGAGCATTGTCGATCAGGGGTTAAGAATCCGGGGAGGGATTCGTCAGCTTCTTTGTTTCCAAAGTGTCCTCAAGAGAAATCATCTCAGGGGAAAGAGGGAGAACGCAATCACAGAGGAAGATGGAGATCATATTGTCTGGCTCTATCGGGATACAGGCCTTGCGCGTGAGAACCCAGGGCTCTTCCGGCATCACCTTCTCACAGGATCTTTTGCAGAGGGAATCTCGCAGGGAAGTCACTTGGCAAAGAACCCCCAGGCACTCAGAGCGATGGGATTTCTGCGTAACATTGGCACGTTCTTTGTGAAAGGGTATCGCAGCAGGGAGCTTCTCACCCATATCATCTGCGAAAAACTTGGAGTGAAGAAGATATTCAGGGATTACCTTCGTCCACCAGAGCTGAGCGTTGGACCTATTACTCGTGAGGCATATGACATCCTTGCCCCCTATGATCGCGAAAGAACGATTTGTGCATATCTCGATGGCATTCTGCGGGTACTCACTCCTGCTCAGCGCATCTGCGAATTGTCCGGTTTTCTCGCAAAGGTAAGTAATGGTCGTATTCTTACATTCAGGCAAATTCAAGAGACTCTACAGCCGACACGGGAAAGCCGCGAAGCATATGAGAAGAGCGTAGGCGGCACCTCCATTTGGATGGTGGATGAAGTAGCTCATCAGAGGCTCACCCCGGAGTTTTCCTGGGCTCCAATTTATGATAAGCTTCATCGATTGTACGGTTCCATCTTGGATCCTCTGTGTAAAAAATTACAGAGGAAACTTGATGTTGGACAATTGTAGATCTCTACAAAATACCGTTGTACCGGTACAAGAGTACATGGACGGAAGTAAGTTCACTTTCTGAAAAATGCTTGTATCGCATCACGCACCTCCTCTATTTGCTCCTCTCGCAGTTCAGGATACATCGGGAGCGAGAGGATTTCTTTCGAAAGTTTCTCTGCGACAGGGAATGATCCTTCTTTCCAACCGTACCTTTCCATTGCTTTCAGGAGATGAATGGGAATGGGGTAATGGATTCCGGAGTCGATGCCTTTTGTTTTGAGATGTTGCTGTAACGCATCTCTTTTTGGGGTTTTGATAACAAAGAGATGACAGATGTGCTCGTTATCCTCTTCTGTTTCAAGAAAGCGAATGTTTCCCGATGCTTCGACGGCGCTCAGCATGACACGATACCGTTCCGCGTGCTCCCTCCTTTTTGCATTCCATATGTCGAGGTGTCGAAGTTTAACACTGAGCACCGCGCCCTGGATCCCATCCATGCGCTCGTTCCAGCCGAGAGTATCGTGATGATACTTCGCGGCCTGCCCGTGCTCGCGCAGCATGCGGATTTTTTGCGCAATTGCAGCATCGTTTGTTGTCACCGCCCCCGCTTCGCCGTACGCGCCGAGATTTTTTCCCGCGTAGAAACTGAAGGCTGCTGCATCGCCGAGGCTTCCCGCGCGCTTCCCCTGGCATCGTGCGCCATGCGCCTGACAGGCGTCTTCGATCACAATGAGGCCGTGCTTCTTTGCGATGGCGCTCACGACATCCATATCCGCGCACTGCCCGTAGAGGTGCACAGGGATGATTGCTTTGGTGTTCTTCGTGATCGCGGATTCCAGCTTCGTTACGTCCATGAGCGCTGTCTCCTCCTCACAATCCACGAGCACCGTCGTTGCCCCGACATGCAGAATGGCTTCCACGGTCGCAAAAAATGAATTTGTGACGGTGATGACTTCATCGCCCTTTCCAATGCCGTATGCCCTTAGCAGCAGCGTGAGAGCTCCGGTGCCGGAGCTCACGCCGACGCAGTGCTGCACGCTGCAATAGTCCGCAAACTCTTTCTCGAAGCCTGCGACCGCGGGTCCCAGCGCGAATGCGGATGACTCGATAACCTTTTGCATCGCAGGATGAACTTCTCCTTTGATCGATTCGTATTGAGCGCGGAGGTCGAGGAAGGGGACGGGCATAACGATGGGGAAGCCGAAGAGTCCGAGGAGTCCGAAGAAACCGAGGGGCAAAAGGTAGTGTACAGTGTTTCGCATGCCAGAGCGCAGAGTCTTTGCACGAGGCGACCATATTCTCCTTGCAGAAATGCTTGCCGGGGATCAGCCGATCTTCCATGGATGGAGAGTGAAGCATCCTGAAATTCTCCATCTTGTGCGCGATTTTTCGGCGCCGTCGCTTGAAGCTCAGAATGCGTGGTTCGAGAGATCTTCGGAGCCCGACCGACGTATGTTTTCCATCCTCGCGCGGGAGAATCTGGAACTCATCGGGCATGGCGGCCTTGTCGATATTGATGAGAAGAGAAAGAGCGGGCAGCTTCGGACGACGATCGGAAACCCCGCCTTTTGGGGGAAGGGATACGGCACAGAAGCGACGACCCTGATCGTGGCGTACGGATTCGGGGATCTCGCACTCGGGAACATCTGGCTGCTGGTCGCGGAAGACAACGTCCGTGCCATCCGGTCGTATACCAAGGTCGGATTCCGGGAAGAGGGGAGGGAGGAGTTTCAGGGTGAGGAATTTCTCAGAATGGGAGTGATGCGAGAAGAATTTCTCGTACGTCATGCTGAGTAGCGCCAGCACTGTCCCTCGATACGCCCCACATGTGCGGGGCTACTCGGGATGACGTGCTGGCGCGTATCGAAGCAAGTAGAATACATCCATGATCGAAGTTCGTATGTACGCAGAGGATCTCCGGGAGACATGGGATGCGTTCGTCGCGGATTCCCGGAATGGGACGCTCTTCCACACGCGCCGTTTCCTTTCCTATCACCCGGAGGGAAGATTCGAAGATCGCTCGTTGCTCTTCTTTGCGGGAAATCGCCTGCTTGCCGTTCTTCCCGCCGTATCCGTTTTGGATGGGACGAAAAAATCCCTCCGTGCGCATGCAGGTTCCACCTATGGTGGCCTTGTCCTCTCTCCGCGATGCAGCGCAGCAGCGACGTGTGATGTTGTTGCGGCGCTCCTTGCCTTCTTGCACTCACAGAACTTTGCGAACGCCGAGTTTCTCCGGCTCACTCCTGCGCCACTGCGTCGGAGATTTTCTGATGATCAGGAGTATGCCCTCCTCATGCAGGGGTTTGTAGTTTCGCGCTGCGAACTTGGGAGCATCATTGATCTTCATGGGTTCACGGAAGACACACTCCTCTCCGCCTTTGATACAGAGTGTCGTAATGAGGCGCGTCAGGCGGGAAGGGCGGGAGTCACCGTCTGCACCTCTGACGACTATGGCGCCTTTTATCCTCTTCTCGAAGCAACCCTCAAGCATCGTCATGCAGTGAAACCGACGCATACGCTGTCGGAGCTTCGGCACGTTGCCTCTCTCTTTCCAAAGGCGATGCGTCTCTTCGGAGCATTTCACGACGGGAAGCTGATTGCGGGCATGGTCACTCTCGATGTGACGGAGCAGACAATCTATACGAAGTATATTGCCCAGAATTACGCGTTTCAGAAGATGCGCCCTGTGAATCTACTCATTACAGAAGTACTGCGTCATGCTCTGCGGGAAGGTAAGGTCATTCTCGATCTCGGAGTTTCGATGGATGAGGAATCGCCGAAGGGGATCAATGAAGGCCTCATTGCTTTCAAGGAGGGCTTCGGTGCGCGGCCGGTGAGGAGAGAGAGCTGGGAGGTTCGTTTTGATGAAGTGCGGGCTACGCCTTGAAGAATGGACAGTGGACAGTGGACAGTGGACAATGGGGCTGTGGAGAGCGAAAAAATACCGTGTTCGGTTCTGATCCTCACGCGCCTTGCAGGCAGGACGCTTGAGCGATGCTTGCGACCTCTCGCGCCGTTCGGGGAAATCCTCGTGCATGATGCGAATAGCACCGATGACACAATTGCGATTGCGAAAAAATCCGGTGCGCGTGTACTCAGGCAGTATGAGACCGATGAACCGAATGTACGCGTGAAAGATTTCACGAAAATTCGCCTGAAGCAGCGCGCGAACGCGGCATTTGATTGGGTGCTCTATATTGATGCGGATGAAATCATGCCTCCGGCGCTCGTTACTGAGGTGGAAGAAATTTTGCGTGACGCACACATCAAAACCATCGTGAAATTTCCACGGTTACCCATTGTCGATGGGAACATCATCCGTCACGGCGCTTTCTGGCCGGAGATCGTCCCGCGCCTGCATCATCGCAAGGGAGGTTGCACGCTCCAAGCCGGAAAAACAGTGCATGAAAAATATGTGTATGACGGTTCTTTTACGGAAATTATCACGAAAGCGCCGCTCTATGTTCCCATGGAACCTCTCGCGGATCTTTTGCAGAAAGATGATACGTACATTGCATTGGAGATTGCGAAGTTGCGCCAGAAGGGGTTCATGACTCTTTCGCACTATGTCCGATGGTTCCTTTTCCGCGAACCCATGATCGCAGCGCACATTGGCCTGCGTGTTGTGCTCTGTCGCATTCGTCATGCGGCACGGGACTCCCTTCCGCTCCGCTATGAATTTCGGGCGCTGCGGTACCATGCGAAACTGTTTTTCGCCTTCACGGCGTTTTTCAGCACTCAGAAATTCAGAGGACGTCGTTCCGCCATGGATTGATTGGCAAGCGTGAGGATGCGCACGATCGCAGCGCCGTCCTCCCCGGAAACTCGCGGCTTCTCTTTGCCACGGATGCACCGCAGAAAGTGTTCCGCTTCGATGCGGAGGGCTTCGGGATTTTCCACCTTTGGGATGAGAATGTCGCCGCTTCTGTAGACCGGGAAGAATGGATCCGGACGATTCGATTCCACAAGCTCCTCGAAGTGCACGCCTTTGTCATAGATGCGGATTTTTTCCGAAGGATGCGTGTCGTCGTACAAAATCATTTTCTTCGATCCGCCGATGATCGTTTGCCGGATTTTCACGGGGGAAAGCCAGCTCACGTGAATATGTGCTTCGAATCCGCTCCGGAACGTCATGTGGAGATGCGCGAGCTCCTGCTGCTTCGTGTAATGCGTGCTGCCATGCGCGTAGAGGCTGGTGAGCGTTGCGAGATCGGTCAAGACGCTCAGAATGGAGAGATCGTGGATGGCAAGGTCCCAGAGCACGTTCGTGTCTTTCTGAATGAGACCGAGGTTGATGCGCGTCGAATCGAAGTAGTGCAGCTCACCGATCTCGCCGCTCCGTACGAGATCACGGATTTTTCGTACGGCGCCTGTGTAGACGAACGTGTGATCGACGAGGAGCTGGAGATTTTTTCTCTCCGCCAGTTTCACGAGCTCTTCCGCCTCTGCGACCGTTCCCGTCATCGGCTTCTCGATGAGAATGTGCTTCCCCGCTTCGAGAGCCTCCTTTGCGAGCGGGTAGTGACTCGCAGTCGGCGTCGCGATGACGACGGCTTCCAGTGAAGCGTCACGCAGCAGATCGTCGTACTTCTGCGTGAAGGTGATTGTCGGGAATTTCCTGCGAAGCGCTGCGAGCGCCTCCTCGCGCATGTCGCAACCATATTGCACGGTGCAGTCAGGGAGCGCCGCGAAGTTTCGAAGCACATTGGGGCCCCAGTATCCCAGGCCCACGATGCCGATCGTGACAGGTGCTACACTCATGCAGAAATGTTCTCGAAGATTGCACGCATCGTTTCCATCATACGACATTTCCGCGCCCCGAAGCAGCTCCTGCTTGCCCTCTTTTTCGCTCTTCTTTCGTTCTTTCCGTACGTTCTCCACTCCTTCCAGCCCGGATTTCAGGGACTCACGGTGATCCGCGATAAGGACTATGGGAACTACGAGAGCCGCCTCGAACGCGCTCTCTCGGGACATCCGGAAGAGGCCGATAATGCCATCACCCCCGTGGGATCCGGCATTGAGGGGGGCCAGATCGCAGGGATGGAAATGATCGTCGGGACGCTCTTCCGCTGGACCGGGTTGCGCGCGCCTGCGCTCGCGGTAGGCATCACGCCATTTTTTGTCTTCGTAAACGTTCTCCTTCTTTTCCTCCTTTTCCGCACACTTGGATTTCCGGAGCCGTGGGCGCTTTTTGGAACCACTGTCTACATTGGCATCCTCTTTCACGTCATCGCGCGCGTCATGCACCCGGGATGGAGTTTCGTTC
This sequence comes from uncultured Candidatus Peribacteria bacterium, assembly GCA_964365905.1. GTDB lineage: Bacteria > Patescibacteriota > Gracilibacteria > Peribacterales > Peribacteraceae > CAYIRQ01. The sequence continues at coordinate 5,184 of CAYIRQ010000041.1, read as the reverse complement.
CGGCGTTCGCCGCGCTTCTTTCATTCCTGCATCTTTGGCGAACGCCTTCCTGGATTTTTGCGATTCTCACCGGCCTCCTCTTCTCACTCCTTCCCTATCTCTATTTCTGGCATTGGACCTTTGTGTGGGCGACTGCGGGGAGCGCGCTCCTCATTGATATTTTCGCACAGGGGAAAGAAAGTGTCGTGAGAAAACATCCCGCTCCGTTTGTCGTTGCCGCAGCTCTCACCATTCTCCTCGCGATTCCCTTTGCCCTGAAGACGCTCGAAACATTCTCACATCCATTTGCCGAGCAGATGACGTTCCGTGGCGGGTTTCTTCATACGCGCATGGTGGAGTCTGCGCCACGAAGTGCCCTCCTTCTCCTTGAGTTTGGAATCTTTCTTTCACTCTTTCCGAAGGAGCGTGGCCGTTTTGAATATCGCGCGCTCCTCGCGCTCCTCCTTGGCGTCTTCCTTGCCCTCCATCAGAACATTCTTCATGGCACGCTCCTCATGTTTAGTTCGCACTTTGAGCCGCATTTCACGCTCGTCACTCTTGTCGTCGGTTTATACGTTCTCCTCCGGCCGACACCACTTCTTCAGCGATTCGTTATCCTTGGAATCTCTTTCCTCTTCCTTGCGGGCGCGGCCAAGGATTATCTTCCGGGATACAAGTTTTTCTTTCCGGGCGCATTTCCGCAGGAAGCGCACCTCCGCGACCAGCACTTAGCTCCCCCGATCGTGATTCTTTCCGAAAATGGTACACGGGATGTCGTTCTCACGGATAGCTACACCGGCAGAGTGATTACCGCATTCACAGATGAAGCGATCCTTTACACGACGCACATGCGATTCCTCCTCATTTCCGACGAAGAGATGGCGGAGCGGTACTGCCTCAGTGAAGAACTCTTCTCGATGGATCCGCCGCGGTCCCACCGCGCGCTCTACATGGAATATAACGCGACTTTGGATTCCCCTGCGATACGCGCGAAAGAAAAGGAACTTGTGGATGCCGCATGCGCCCGTGTCAGGGCAGATCCCGAAGCATCGCTTCGGAAGTACGGAGTCACACACGTTCTTTGGAACTATGCGATCAAAGAGCGTTGGAATGTGACACAGCACCATTTTCCTCTCAAGATCGTTGCAGCTTCGGAGAACTGGGCGCTCTTCGAACTCTTACCGGAAAAGCTTTGAAGAAAAGAGACCCGCGCGGTGGAGAAAACCAAGGAGGGAGACGCGGAGCACGCCGAAGCCATACTCCACACTCCTCCGGAAGTTGATGCTGGATGCTTCCGGGAAGTACTTCGCGGGACAGGAGAGTTCTCCGATGCGGAATCCCTTGAGATGAATCTGCGCGAGGATCTCATTATCGAACGCGAAGTCATCGTCGTTCCGCTCGAAGGGCAGCGCTTCGAGGACGCGACGGGAGAACGCCCGATATCCCGTGTGGTACTCCGAGAGATGCGCCCCGAGGAGCAGGTTCTGGAACATCGTGAGAGCGCGATTGGCGATGTACTTCCAGAGGGGCATGCCCCGCCGCCGTGCTTCCCCTCCGAGAATGCGGGAACCGATGACGACATCGAACGGTCCGTCGATGATCATCGAGATCATCGCAAGGAGGAGGCGCGGGTCGTACTGGTAATCGGGATGCAGCATGGCGACGACGTCGGCCTTGCTTGCGATCGCCGCCCGATAACACGTTTTCTGATTCGCTCCATACCCGCGATTTTCGGCATGCACGATGGTTGTAATCCCGAGGTCCCGGGAAATCTCTGCCGTATTATCGGCGCTGCCGTCGTCCACGAGGATGACCTCATCCACGAAGTCGTGGGGGATAGCTCTGTGTGTCGCAACGAGCGTCTGCGCCGCATTGTAGGCGGGCATCACGACAACGATCTTCTTTCCGTGGAGCACGGAGCAAGTATAAAGTGGTTTCGATGACGACGAGAGCCCTCTTTCGCTTTCAAATGGCGGCTGCCCTTCTCCTTGCGGCGCTCTTTGCGCTGCCGCACGGCATCAATGCCGTTCGCGAGAAGCCCCAGGCGCTCATCCGGATCGTCACGACGGACGACGGGCATTACCATGCGAGAGTCAAAGCGGCGCTCCTCGGTCGTTACGGTGAAGTGGGGAATGGGGTGACAGGGGGTGAGACAGTTGCAAAAAGCAGCGCACCTGCGCTCGTCGAACTCCTCGTCGGCATTCTCTTTGGATGGACGGGGTTTCATGCACCGCAGGTCATACTTCTTCTCACCGTGCTCCTCACCCCGCTCGTCGTCTTTCCCCTTGTTAGACTCCTGCGTCTTCTTCCACTTCCCGATGCATACGCTCTCTTTTGGGGCTTTTTGTACATTCTCACTTTCCTCGGTCCGCTCCAGAAGCCGGTCAACATGTCACTCAGCCTTCCATTCACGATTCTCGCGCTGCTGCTTCTCTTCAAAGCCCGGAAGGAACGAACATTCCCTTGGATTCTCGGATCTGGCATTGTGCTTGGAATCGCCCCGCATATCTACTTCTGGAGTTACACCTACCTTTGGGCTTTTACTTTCTTTTTCTTCGTGTTCCAATTCTTTCAACCTACTTCCGAGGAGAAGAAGGGGAGCATTCGAACATTGCTCCTCGTCGCCGCTGTGACAATCATCGTTGCTTCTCCATTCTTCTTCCATCTCATCACGGCCTCTCGATCTGATCCCAACTTTTCGGTGACGGCCTTCCGGAGCACGCTCATTCATTCACGCGGCGTTGAGTCGCCCGTACGGGCGCTGCTCCTCTTTGGCCTTCTTATCAGTTCCACTCTGCTCGCCTGGAAACGCAGGCAAGATTCGTCGTGGATCTTTCCGCTCGCTGCAGTTTTCGCGGCATTCACGGCGATGCATCAAAACCTGATCCACGGATTCATTTTATCTTTCTCGAGTCACTATTACCCCTTTGTGGCTCTCAGTGCTCTCCTTGCAACTGCTTTTGCATGGGAGCTTGGAAAGAATTCCTGGCTTCGAATACCTATCACTCTCATCGGAACTCTCTTTCTCCTTGCGGGCATCTGGGACTATCGATCTGCATGGGACATTGCACGAGGGGAGTACTACGTTCGTGACATACAGCATTTGAAGCCTGCGCTCACGTTGCTGGACGACGGGAAACGCGAAACCGTTCTCACGGACAAGGTTTCCGCGCATATGGTCACTGCGTGGACCGATGATGACGTCGTCTACACCGCCTACATCAAACACCTCTTCATCCGTAATGAGGAATATGCGGAGCGATACTGTCTCTCCGAATTCTTTGAGCCTTCTGGCCCTGATTTTACATGGCTCGGGAGTGAAGTTGTCGAACGAAAAGAGCCGGAGAAGATTGCCGAGCGCGCAAAGTTCTTTGAGAATGTCTGTGCGCCGATTCTCAAGGATCCGAGTGAAGCACTGAGACGTTACAACGTTTCCCTGATTCTCTGGAATGAGAGACTTCGACCGAATGCACGGCCAACACTTCCGGGAATTGAAATCATGGAGCAGGGAGATGGTTGGAGTTTGTGGCGCTTCCCTGTTCGTGAATGATGCCTTCTTCGCGCGTTCGCAGGGATGAGAACGGGGGATTCGTAGGCCCTTGTCCTTCTTGCGGAGAGTCACCTGTCATTCTGTTTCTCAAAGCAAAAAACACAGATAAGCCCGAGCAGTATCGGATTACAGAGGAGCAACTGCGCACGTGCTGGGATCTCTGGAAGTGCGCGCGATGTGGGTTCATCTTCTCCGATTGGCAGCTCTCTGAGGCCGAGCTTGAGGCTCTCTACAAAAATATGAAAGATGCGGTCTATGACAGCGAAGATGTGAGTCGCAGGCTTACATTTCGTCATGATCTCAAACGCATTACGCAGCATCTACGCACACATCCTGTTTCGCTTTTGGATGTTGGCTGTGCAACGGGATTATTTTTAGTCGAAGCAAAAGAACTGGGATGGCAAGTAGCCGGGATCGATGTGAGTTCCTGGGCGATTCGTCGCACGAAGGAGCGGGGGATTACTGACGCGCATGAGGGAACGGTATTTTCCTTTCCCGGAAAGCCCGGGAATTTCGATGTTGTCACACTCCTCGATTACATCGAACATGATCCTGATCCGGGAAAACTCCTCGACCGCATTCACGTACTTCTCAAGCCCCATGGCCTCCTCTACATCACGACCCCCGATATCGGCGGCATCACTGCCCGGATCTTTGGCGCGCGCTGGTGGGGGATCAATCCGCTCCACCTCACATATTTCTCACGTGCGCCGATGCGACGCCTCCTTGAGCGACATGGCTTTGAAGTCCTGAGGCTTCGCTCCTACCGACGCACGTTCACGCTTGGGTATTGGGCAAGCAGGCTGACACATTTCAGCCCTGGTTTCTCGAAGAAACTCGAGGCAGTGCTTCGCTTCTTCCATCTATCATCTCTTCCGTTCTCGATCACCCTTTTTGATGCCATGGAAGTGATCGCGCGGAAGCAAAGCTGACAGTTGACAGTTTACAATTGACAGTTGACCAGAGAAGCCTGCCTTCTCTCGTTTTTTCCCTGTTCAATGTCAACAGTCAACTGTTAAATGTCCGCATGCGTATTGCCTATTGCACCAATGTCCGACTCCCGAATGAACGTGCACATGGCCATCAGGTCGCGCGCGTCTGTGATGCGCTCGTGAAGCTCGGACATGAGGTGGAAATCATCGCGCCACAAAGATGCGATAATCCCGTGAAAAACGACTTCTGGACATTCCACGATGTGGATCGACGCGTGAGGCTCACATACACATCATCATTTGATGGGATCGCCTGCCGTCTGACGCCGGGTCTTCTTGGTCTCTCCCTGACGACGTGGAGCTATCTTCATTACGCACGTCACAAACTTCTCGAAGGAAAATATGATCTCCTCTACACACGCACGCCGGAAATCCTTCCGATGCTTCTCACAACCAAGATTCCTGTGATTCTCGAGCTTCATAAGTTGCCGAGATACCACAAGAAATTGTTTGTCCGGAGGTGCAGACGCTGCAAACTCGTGATTTGCCTGACATCTCCCATGCGAAAAGAACTTCTATCGTGGGGAGCGCCCGAGGAAAACATCATCGTCGAGCCGGATGCGGTGGATCTCAGAAGGTTTGTGGCGCTGAACGTTAGCCGGCAAATTCATTTGCCGGCTAACGTCGGAAGTGCAGTAACGATTGGTTATGCAGGACAACTCG
>CAYIRQ010000040.1:6780-11374 GCA_964365905.1 uncultured Candidatus Peribacteria bacterium | reverse complement strand
TCTGCGCCGGAACTCACAGGGTACTGCGCGACGAGCTGTCCACGTTCAATGAGAGATGCCATCTGAGAGCTGAGGTCGACATGCAAGGTCTTCTCTCCTTCTCCCGCAAGCCGTGCACGAAGATATGCAATGCCTTCTTGCAGCTGCTGTACGCGCCCTTCGAGGTCGCGATAGTTGCCAGCGAGGGAATCAAAGGATTTGGCGAAGTACTCTCCAATGACCGAGGGAGAAATTGTGCGGTCCTCTCCTTCACTCAGAAGCATGTAACTGCGTTGCAACTTGCGATATTCGCTATCGAGGAGCTGGGCCTTGGTAATTGTTCGATGGAGAAGTGTCTCAGCAACTTTCCGCTCCGATCTCCGTTCCATGGATCCATAGGAAGTCGCAATGAGCAGGAGAACAAAGGGGAGTGTCGCAAAGAGAGCGACTGCGCGGGGTGGTTCCATGGCGTTTGGTGGTGTGTGTGATTCATATTCTATACTTTTTTGACAAATTGTCAATAAATTTCCAAATAATCTGCTACCCACGCACCAGAGGGCCACCAGCATTTCCATCTATAGTCCCCATTGGAACCATATTGTAAGCTTGCATTGCCCTCGGTGCGGGGTTTCGCCCTCAGCACCTTTGGGTGCTGCGGCCAAATGGCCGCAGGGCTCCACTCTTTACGACTCATGTCAGAAAGCAAAGCACAGAATTTGTTCGGAAAGGCGACAAAGCAGGCAATGGAGAGTTTTCCGATCTCAGGGTGGACCATGCCGCAATCTTTTCTCCGCGCACTCGCACTGGTGAAGGAGCATGCGGCAATCGTGAACGGCGAGTTGGGAGTTATTGAAGGAGATATTGCGAGGGCGCTGGCAATTGCAGCGCAGGAAGTGAAGGCAGGGAAGCACGGTAAGGAATTTCCCGTCGATGTGTTTCAAACGGGGTCGGGGACGAGCACGAATATGAATATGAACGAAGTTATTGCTTCCCTTGCAGAAGAGTTGCTTTTGGGAGAAGGCGAGAGAAGAGTCCGAGGAGTCCGAGGAAACCGAAGAAACCGAGGAGTGCATCCAAACGATCATGTGAACGCGGGGCAGTCGAGTAATGATGTCATTCCGACGTCGCTCCAGATCGCGGCGGCACTGAAGGTTCGCGATGTTCTCATCCCCGCTCTGATGCATTTGCAGAGCGAGCTCCGGAGGAAAGCGAAGGAATTTCACCCAATCGTGAAAACCGGACGAACGCACCTCATGGATGCGGTTCCGGTGCGGCTGGGCGCTGAATTTGAGTCCTATGCAACGCTCCTTGGTTCTTGTACTTACGAATTTGAGCACGTGATGAAGAAACTTTGCATCCTTCCTCTGGGAGGAACTGCCGTTGGAACCGGAATGAATGCGCATCCGGAATTTGCAAAGCGCGTCATTGCGAAAATGGCAAAGGAGACAAAACTACCATTCAGCGAAGCCGCTGATCATTGTGCCGCTCAATCGTGTCCACTTGCCTGTCTTTCCTTAAGCTCTGCACTCAAGCAGTGTGCAGTCGCACTCACGAAAATCGCAAATGATATTCGTTTGATGGCTTCCGGACCCGTTGCTGGCCTCTGCGAGCTTGAGCTCCCGGCGCTGCAAGCGGGTTCTTCGATCATGCCGGGAAAGGTGAATCCGGTCTTGTGTGAGAGTGTGTTGCAAGTCGCAGCGTGGGTGGTTGGTGCGGATGCAACGGTGACAGCTGCAATCGCGCAAGGGAGCAACTTTGAACTGTGCACTTCCTACCCTTTACTTGCCTCAAAAATTCTCACATCCATTCGTTTGCTTGCAAATGCTTCCGAGGCGTTCGCAAAGAAGTGCATTCACGGTCTCAAGGCAAACAAGAAAGTAATTGCGGAACGGCTCGCGCATAACCCCATGCTTGCAACCGCTCTTGCCCCCCTCATCGGCTATGATGCAGCGGCAAACATTGCGAAGGAGGCAACCCGCCTTCGCCAAGGCTTCGGCGGGCAGGTGGAGAAGGAGACGACGATTCTGGAAGTTGCAAAGAAGAGGACGAAGATTCCGGAGAAGAAGCTCAGGGAAATTTTGGATCCGAGGAAGATGATTTAGGGTGTCGTATTTTGTTTCTCTATACATCAAGATTTTCCAAGCTCTGCATCTCTTTTTCCTCATCCTTTGAAATGACTGGCGAGAGCTCTTCGCCTTCGTCGATGCTTCCTTGTTTGAGGCGCAGGACGATTTGGCGGTAGTCGCCCTCGCCGATGCTTTCCGTCGTAAGGTCCTGCATGCTCTGATCCCCTGCAATGAAGAGGTGCACGACACGGCGAAAGTAGGGAGACATGGGGGGGAGCGCGACGCGCGTCTTCTTCCTCCGCGCGAAATCCGCTTTTTCACGAGCGATATTGCGCACGCGTTCCTCCTGCATCCTTCTATAGCCATCGACATCGACGAGGATGAATGGGGCTTTTTCCAGCTTCTGCTTCGATCGGATGATGGCTTTCAGCAGATTCTGCACCGCATTGATCGTTTCCCCATGCCAGCCGATGAGGCGGCTCGCCTCTGGAGATTCAATATCTACTCGTATCATTCCCCCTTGAGCCTGCCCTGAGCCCGTCGAAGGGTCGACCCGCATCATCACGGGATCCGAGGTATCGATGCTGATGCTGGTGAATCCGAGGCCGAGGTGCCTGAGGAGCTCTGCGAGCGTGTCTTTGATGAGTTGATCCATCGGAGGAGAGGATACAGGAAAGAGCGAGAAGTAAGAAGTAGGAATTAGGAATTAAGAATATGTTTTTATTCCTAATTCTTGATTCTTGATTCTTAATTCTTAATTCTTCGAACGATTCGTCATTGCCTGCTGTCCAATCGCAAACACCGTACTCGTGATCCAGTAGAGGCTCACGGCGGTGGGGAGACCTCCGGAGATCACGAAGATCATCACGGGGAGGAGGTAGAGCATCATGAATTGCGGATTCATGAGGTGTGCGAGAGCGTCACCCCCTGCCACAGTTGCTGCCTTCTTTTTCTTCGATGCCGCGAAGGCAAGTTTCATCTGGGCTCCCTGCAGCAGAGCCGTGAGGAGGGGGACCGGAGCAGCGCGAAGATGCGAGAGGAGCGAACCGAGAGAGATGGACCACGTGAGATCCTGGAAGGGGACACGGGTGAGGTCCATGCCCAGGAACGATGCGCCGAAGGTCCAATCAAGGTTGGAGAAGGGTGTATAGAGGAGATGGCGCGCAAGCGGCAATGCGCCGCTGTCGCGAATGATGAAAAAGAGTCCGAGGAGGACGGGAATCTGGAGGACGGTCGGAAGGCATGATTGAAGCGGATTGATCTTCTCCTCGCGCCACAGCTTCATCGTTTCTTCGGTGATCTTTGCCTGATCGCCGCTGTAGCGTGTTTTGATTTCATCGAGCTTCGGTTGCAGCCTCTGCAACTTCCGCTGACTCTCCATCGCATGCTTGCTCGGGAGATAGAGGAGAAGTTTGACGAGGATCGTGAGGAAAATAATGGAGAGGCCGAGATTGTGGCCGGGAAGGATGGCGGCGAGCAGTACCATCGCATTGAGCAACGGTTTCGAAATGAACACGCGGAAGATGCGCACAAAGAGATTTGGCTCGCGTACGATGATCTCTGACTCAGAAATGTTTTCATTGCTACTCTCTGGGACACTCACGCGATAGGTTCCAATCTCTCCGAATGCTTCGTATTTCCAGGGACTGAGATCCACGGTGATTTCAGCGCGCGCAGGAACAGAGGGAAGTGGCGTGCAGGGCACGACGGGGAGCCCGGAGTCCACGGGCGTAAAATTCTCTCCCTCACTCTTCTCAATGAGGAGTGGGGGATTGGGGCACGCAGCAGGAAGGGAGATTTCCTTCTCCGTCGTATTCTGGATCTTCAGCGTGATATTCCGTCCCAGAGGAGCCTTGAGGCGTGTCGGAGTAAGAACGAGAGCGGGCCTTGCCTCCGCTCCATTCTCGGCGGAGTTGAAGCGCCCCGGGAAAAGGTACTGCATCGCGAAGGTCGAGACGAGATAGACCGCCGCGAAGGTGAGAGCGAAGCGTGCAGCCGATACGAGAGATTTGTTCTGAGCCATGCGAACGTAAAGAGTCCGAAGAAACCGAGGATTCCGAAGAGTCCGAGGAATGGTACCTTATATTTTCTCGATATGCTTCAGGAAATTATGAGCATCGGCGAGCAGCTCTTCGAAGTCACAGGTGAGGGTGGAGATGCGCGGAGAAATGAGCAGCTGTACAGTTGGTAGTGAGTTGTGCCTGCCCACCGAAGCCTTGGCGATGGTGGGAGTAGTGAGTAGACTGACCCGCAGGGCTTCCCGACACCTTCGTCGCATGCGATTCCGCTTCACGGCGGATTTTTCGAGTTTCGTTGATGCAAGAGTGCCAACGTACAGGATTTGAGATTTGAGTTCTGATCTCTGATCTCTGGCGTCTGATATCTCTCGCAGGTACGTCACCTTCATATGTTTCCCTTTCCACACCCGCCCTTTCCTTCGAAGACGCTCCACCGTTTTCCGGCCGCGAAGGCGGGCGATTTTCATGATTCCTGCGCAGGAAGAAATTGTTCGAGATCTTCCCTGGTGAGGAGCCGGCGGATGTTGCTAT
>CAYIRQ010000040.1:0-6680 GCA_964365905.1 uncultured Candidatus Peribacteria bacterium | reverse complement strand
GCAGGAAGAAATTGTTCGAGATCTTCCCTGGTGAGGAGCCGGCGGATGTTGCTATGCGCGATGAGAGCGTGTGATGGTTTGTGACTGAAGCCGACGTAGGTGACGTTCTTCTTTTTTGATCGTACTTTTTCAAGAGCTGGGATCAGATCTGAGTCAGAACTTACGAGGATAGCAGTGTCGTACAAATCTTCGTAGGCGCCTGCCACGAGATCGACTGCCATGCGCACGTCGACGCCCTTCTCGTGATAGATGCCATCGCTTTGGAGCATTTCCCCAAGTCGTACGCCCCATTTCTGCTGTCGCAGTCGATTGATCAACCTGACCTGATTTGCCATGAGTTGCTGGCTCTTTGCATTTCCCACCTCCTCGCGTACGGCTCCGATGTAGTACGTGCATCCTGCGAGCTTTCTCTTTTCTCCGCATAGGAACTTCGCGAATGCCGCATAATCAAAGGAAAGCAGATGCCGCAGGCGCAACTCCTTCAGGCGATGATAGAAATTACTGCCATCGATGAGGATCATTGCCCTTTCTGCCATATCCGCATCGTAGCAAAAAACAACCCCACACATGCACGGAGGCAAGCGTGGGGGGAGTTAAGTGGCTTCAATGCTACTGCAGAGAGGGTTCCGCGTCAAGTTTTTTTCCTGCCCGATTTCTTCGGTTCGGGGAGCAGATCCCACACCATCCTCCACCACGTGCGGTAGCTTTCCGCGAGGCGTGGGCTCACGATAACGAAGATCGCGATGTCATCGTCCTCATGGATATATACCGTTGTGCCGGTACAAGAGTACATGTCATTTTATATCTCCAATTCTACTTGTCGTATCACCGCTAATGGTTGTGATATCTGGATCCGCAACGGGCTTTTCTCCAGCATATTGTTTCAATTGTTCCGCAAATCGCACAAACACTTCTAATGGGACTGCAAAGAAATTGAAATTTACGACATTGCGGTGGCGAGCACCAATGAGATGAAAGAATGCGTTGGATATCGGTGTCGGGCCGCCAAGAAAAACCACATTCTTTCCTTCTTGAGAGAGTCGCTCGATTTCTGCTTCAATTATTGACCAAAAGTGAAGGTCACCTGCACGATGCATGAAGTTCATCTCTCCGAGAGAGAACTGGCGAGCTTGTTCGGCTGTCCGGATGTGCAAAGAACGACTGAACGCTGACGCAAGTTCTGCCATGACCCGTGGATCCCATCCGCGTTCAGCCTGGATCTCGAAAGGTACAAGGTCTCCACCGGTTTTTGTTTGCTCAGGCTTCATGGTATCAGTATACATCAAAAAATACATTTGTCCATAATTATAAATATGGCTTCATGAAGACAAATTTATGCATTTTCTTTCCTCCACGGCTCCTTTCGTGTGAGTGTCAAACAGCAGAGCAAACTGATGGCGATAATAAAGATCGCGCTGAAAACAGTGATTCTATCGTTCTGTATCCAGTTGCCGTACACGAACGCCACCATGCCAATGCCTGCCCCGCAGATTCCGGAAATCACCCCTCTTGCACTGAGGCGATCGTAGTAGAGACTGAGCACCGTGGGAACGACAAAGCACGCGGCTACTCCGTTAAAAATCCACCAGAGGCGGTCGAGCGGGAAAAGATGCTGCACAATGAGAGCAACGAGAAGGCCAAGCGCGGAAATGATATACATCCCCATTCGCGCGCGATGCACGGTTTCTCGATCAAGCTGATCCTTGATGCGTTGATCTTCCGGTGTGAGCGGACTGCCCACACGTTCTTTTGCAAGAACGTCGCGCTGAGCTTGTGAGAGTCGTGCGAGATCAATGGCATAGAGGGAGCTTGCGGCACACATGGCGGAGTCGAGCGTGCTCATGAGACCCGAGAGGAGCATGAGCACGAAGAAGATGGCCGCCCAGAGGGGGAGAATCCGGAGCACGACTTCGATTCCGATCATGGGGAGCCCGGTTCCCGACGGAAGCGCAATATTCATATCCGGATTCGCTGCGACAAACCCGAGAATCGAAAGCAGGATGGGAACGATGCCAAACAGAATTCCGGCGACGACGTAGGAGGGTACGAGATGTGTTGGTCGGATCGCAAATGCGCGTTGCCAGTACTGCTGATCGGAGATGGACCCCGCAATGAGACCGATGGATGTCACGATGCCGAAGGAAAACGCCACATGGGGGTCAAGGATATTCGTGTTCCCAGCAAGTCCCCCGAGACCTTTCGCCACCGCATCGAGTCCGACGTTTGCGGCCACCCAAGGCGGAATCAGAAGGACCCCCACGATGATGAATGCCATCTGCACGAAATCGGTGATCACGGAAGCGCGCAGGCCCGAAATCGCGCCGTATGTGAGAACAAGTGCGAGCAAGAGAATCATGATCCAGTTGAGTGGAATGCCGGTCAGATAGTTGAGCATGAGTCCACCGACAAAAATCTGCACGGTGACTGCCATGATCTGATACCAGATGTAGGGAACCATGTAGACCTTATGGACCGTTTCGCTGCCGAGGCGATACCGGATCCAGTCCGGAAGCGTGTAGCCGCCCGGGATGATGCTGCGAATTTTGGGAGCCAACCATGCGAAGATGATGAGTGCCAGAATGTTCGGGGCGGTGAACCAAAAAATACCCGGCAACCCGAGTTCGTATGCCTTTTGGACACTCACGAAAAGAGCCGGAGCCCAGATCCACGATGCCGCGATGCTGGGCGCTGCAAGCGGCCAAGTTACATCCCGCCACGCGACAAGAAACCCCGTGCCACTCTTCATCCATCGCTCACTGCGGGAGGCGAAATATGTCAGGAGAATCATCGCGCCCCCGAACAGGATGATGATCAGGTACCCCGCAGTCTGCGACAGTGCATGGGTCATGCGTACGACCATTGTAGATGCAGGGACCTACTGCGCAAGGCCCTTGCGACTTCTCCTTCTTCTCCGTGCAAGCACCTTGCGTCCGCCACGCGTTTTCATGACAACTACGCCGCCTTCCTCTCCAGCACCGCCACCCGCTTCTCGAGTTGTTCGAAATTCTTGATGAAAGTTGTCTAGCTCTGATGCACTTCCATGCGGAGGCCTTCTAATTTTCCGTCGAGTTTCTCAATTTTCTCACCAAGCTCCACTTTCACACGGTCGATTCTTCCTCCCAAATCCTCCCGTATCTCCCTATTCACGATACCGATTTCCTCAAGCAGGAGCTTCACTGCTTGCTTGAGAGTCATGTCCGGCAATGTGCCATTATCGCCGTTGCCGTTTCCTGTGCTGTGGTTGTCCTGCATGGGAAACACATGCTAAACCTTGGCTGCCGTAGACGCAATGATTTTGTGTGCTACGACTGCGCAAGCCTCCTCCTTCCTCTGCGCCTCCTCCGCGCAAGCACCTTGCGCCCGCCCTTCGTCTTCATACGCCTCCGGAAGCCGTGACGTTTGTGCCGCTTGCGCTTGTTTCCTTTGGATAACATATGACACGCCCACTTTAGCAATGGAAGTGGAGAGCGATCAATGGTATACTGAATGGAAATGCCAAAACACACTTCCTCTATAGTTCGTACCTATCCTCGACACCGGAAGCTGCCCATGCGGCAGCAGCTCCAGTTCTTTGGGCTCTCCGCGCTCTCGCTCGTCGTTGTCTTCGTGATTGCGGTGCTCTCGCGCGCGGAGCTGCGGCTTTCGGGGGAGATCTTCGCTGCGGACGGCAGTGACGTCGCGGTGATGGAGAAACTTGCGCCCTTCGAAAGCGTGGAGCTCGTCCGGGAAACGAAGGTTCTTCGGCTCTACATTCTGAGACGCGGAAAGTTTCAGTACCTCGCGCATGTGACGAGGGAGAGTGAAGAGGGGGAGTGGGAGCTTTCAAAAATGGAAAGACTCCACTAAATACATCCTCTCTCCCACAGGGAGAGAGCGAGAGTGAGGGGAAACAAAACATATCGTGTTTTTGTGTGCTGTTTTCTCTTCCCCTCATCCTTTCCTTCTCCCCGAGGGAGAAGGTATGTGTGTTGTTTCTTTTGTTCATTCCTCCTTCTCCTTTTCCTTCTTTCCTTCCTCTTTCTCTCCTTTCTTCTCATTCCGCGGGTCCGTCCATGAGGCATTCTTGCAGCGGGGATACTGGTTGCAGCCCCAGAAGCGCTTGCCGCGGCGCGTGCGCTTCTCGACGAGTTCGCCCTTGCCGCACACTTCGCACTTCACGCCGGAACTCACTTCGATCTTCTTGATGTAATGGCATTTCGGATACCCCGTGCATCCCACGAACATGCCGTAGCGGCCGCGCTTCACGGTGAGAGGGGATTTACACTCGGGGCATAAGCCCTGCGCGAACTTGGCTTCCAATTCTTTCCGTTCCGCTTCGAAGGCCGCCTGCTTCTCGCGATCCTCCGGCATCGGCCTCTTCCCTTTGCATTTCGGGTATTGCGAACATGCGAGGAATTTGCCGTAGCGGCTGAGTTTCACGAGCATGGGAGCACTACACTCGGGACAAGTCTCGGTCGTCGTCTCCTTGAGGACATCCTCCTTCTTCACCTCCGTGGACTTGCGCTCCACGAGCGCATGGAACGGCGTGAAGAAGGAATGCATGAAGGGCACCCACTCGATTTTTCCGGCGGCGATATGGTCGAGGGATTCCTCGACTTTCGCCGTGAATTTGAGGTCGACGATATCGGGGAAGTGCTCGGTCATGAGATCGGTGACGGTGAAAGCGACGCTCTCCGGGATGAGTTGACGTCCCTCTTTTCGGATGTACCCACGCTGCTGGATCGTACTGATCGTCGGTGCGTATGTACTCGGGCGGCCGATCCCTTCCTCTTCCAGTTTCTTCACGAGCGTCGCTTCGGTGTAGCGGGGAGGCGGTTTCGTGAAGTGTTGCTCGGGAGTAATGCCCGTTGCCTTGACGACCTCCTCTTTCATGAGCTGCGGGAGAAATTTTTCTCCATGCGCTTCCTCGTGCTCCTTTGCATCCTCCGGGTCTTCCTCTGATTTCCCCGCAGTGTGCGTTGATGAGGGTTCCACCTTGAGAACCCGCAGAAACCCGTCGAATTCCACGGTCTGCCCCGTTGCGCGGAAGGTGTACTTCGCCGCCACGATATCCGCGCTCACGCGCTTGAGCTCGGCGGGTGGCATCTGCGTCGCCAGCGTTCGGTTCCAGATCAACGTATAGAGCCGCAACTGCTGATGATCGAGGACGTCCTTCAGAGATTCCGGTGTGCGGGCAACTTCCGTCGGGCGAATCGCTTCGTGCGCTTCCTGCGCGCCCTTGCTCTTCGTGCGGAAGGTCCGGGGGGTCGTGAGCACGTACTCGCGACCGTAGAGTTTCTCGATCGTTGCTTTTGCATCCTCGAGGACTTTTTTACTGAGGTTCACGGAGTCCGTACGCATGTAGGTGATGAGACCGGTCGTCCCGATGCCTTTCCCCAAGTTCACTCCTTCATAGAGCTGCTGTGCGATCACCATTGTCTGCTTCAGGGAGAACCCGAGTTTGTTTGCGGCGTCCTGCTGCAGCGTGGAGGTCGTATACGGAGGCGAAGGATTGCGCTTCAGTTTCTTCTCTTCGAGCTCGGCAATTTTGAACGGTGCGTTCCTCACTTCCTCGACGACGGCATTCGCCTGCTCTGTATTCACCGGCACATACTTCTTCCCGCTTTTCTCGCGAAGTTCCGCCGTGAAGTTCTCACTCTTTTCTGTCTCGAGCTCCGCGGTTACGCTCCAGTATTCCTCCGCTTTGAATGCCTGCACCTCGCGTTCGCGATCCACAATGATGCGCACGGCGACGGATTGCACACGGCCTGCGGAGAGTCCGCGGTAGACCTTCGCCCAGAGGAACGGGGAGAGCGTGTAGCCGACGAGGCGGTCGAGAATGCGGCGGGCCTGCTGCGCATGCACGAGTTTCAGATTGATCTTGCGCGGATGTGCGATGGCGTTCTTGATCGCTTCCTCTGTGATCTCGTGGAAGACAATCCGCTTCACGCCTGCCATCTCTTTCGCCGGGATCTTCAGTGCATGGAGCAGGTGCCAGCCGATCGCCTCCCCTTCGCGATCCTCATCCGTCGCGATCCAGAGTTTTTTCGTTCCTTTGAGCGCAGTCTGCAGATGCTTCACGGCAGTCTCCTTTTCTTCCGGAATCACATAAGTCGGCTCGAAGTCCTTCTCCGTATCCACCCCGAGCTTTTTCTCCGGCAGATCCCGGACATGCCCCATGCTCGCTTCCACGGCGAACTCCTTCCCGAGGAATTTCTTGATCGTTTTCGCTTTTGCCGGGCTTTCGACGATGACGAGGTTTGTGGGCATTCGAAAGGAGAGCCTAGGCGCATCCTTCTCCCTTTGTCAAAAATTGATCAAAAAATGTATTCAAGCAGTGGTTCCTCTTTCACAACATGATTGAGGGCTCTCGCAAGCGCAAAAAGGATTGCCCGGCGCATTTCAGCGCTTACACTGGCCGCAGTTTTACATTCTTTCCCACTTTCTTTATGTCCAAGCAGGACCTCATCAATGCGATTGCGAACGCTGCAGGCATCACGAAGCGTGCCGCAGGGGACGCACTCGAGTGTCTCATTTCGACGATCACGGGTGAACTCAAGCGAGGTCGCTCGGTGACCGTGACGGGCTTCGGGACCTTCCGCATTTCTAATCGTGCAGCACGCATGGGTGTGAACCCGCGTGACCCATCGCAGAAAATTTCGATCCCTGCGATGAAGGTTCCGGCTTTTAAAGCTGGGAAG
>CAYIRQ010000039.1:7994-11504 GCA_964365905.1 uncultured Candidatus Peribacteria bacterium | reverse complement strand
TTTCCACATTCTTGCTCCTCTTTGCTCCACATACTTTCGAAGCTCTTTTTCCGTCCATTCTTCGTTTCCGGTGCGTGCCATGGAGTAATGGGGTGATGGGAACAGGAACTGATCTGCTTTCTTTGAAACGCCGGGAGCCCCACATTGGGGCTCCCGGCAAGGTCAATAGCGATCGCGGCGGCAGTGCCGCGGCCGCCTCCGGATCCGGCTGCGCTGGATCCGGAGAAGAGGCCTCTCCTCCGCCGACCCCGCCGGGGCCGACTTGCAGAGAGCGCGAGCTCGCGCTCTCTGCATCCTCGCATTCATCATAGGTCCTCCTCGGGAGATTCATTCCCCCAGTTTTGACCCTCCTGCTCTGTTCCATGGCCTTCCCTCCTACAAGGAGAGAAAGCCGAGAGCAAGTCACTTCCTGCATCCGTGCTGCAAAAGAGCGGAAATTTTGAAGCATTCTAATGATAAAAAATTTCCTGTCAAGAGCGCCGCCTGTTCAGTATTATGGCAATGCTCATGGCTTCTCCCATTGCCACAACACAGAGCGCAAGCCCACTCCGCGAACCGCTTGCGTATCGCGTGCGCCCGAAGACGCTCCGGGAGTTCGTGGGGCAGGCGCACGTCATCGGGGAGAGAACCCCTCTTCGGAAGGCGATTGAGGGCGACAGCCTGACTTCGATCATCCTTGCCGGACCACCGGGGACGGGGAAGACAACGCTCGCGAAGATCATCGCGGAGCAGACGTCTGCAAGCTTCATCCAGCTCAATGCCGTGATGAGCGGCGTGAAGGAGCTCAAGGAAGTATGCTCTCAGGCGGAAAGTCTGCGCAACGCTCTCAAAGAGCGCACCATTCTCTTCATCGATGAAATCCATCGCTTTAATACCGCGCAGCAGGATGCGCTCCTCCCGTTTGTCGAAAGCGGTGCGGTGATTTTGATCGGCGCAACGACCCATAATCCGTATTTTGAAGTCAATCAGGCGCTGGTTTCACGCTCACAGGTGTATCTCCTGCAACCTCTCCAGCCTGAACATCTCGAAAAGATTCTCTCGCAAGCGCTCCGCGATCCGCGGGGGTATGGCGGGAGTATCAACGTGACTCCGGAAGCCATCGCGCACATCGCAAATATCGCGCATGGCGATGCGCGGATTGCGCTGAATGCATTGGAACTCGCGATCGCGAGTCTTGGCAAGAATCTCACGCTCGAAGGCGCGCAGAAACTTCTGCAGAAGCAGGGCGTGCGGTACGATCACGACAAAGAAGATCACTACAATACGATTTCCGCATTCATCAAAAGCATGCGCGGGAGCGATCCCGATGCCGCGCTCCTCTGGATGTTCAAGATGCTTGCAGGTGGTGAAGAACCACGCTTTCTCTTCCGTCGCATGGCAATTTTCGCAAGTGAAGACATCGGGAACGCCGATCCGCGCGCGCTGCAACTCGTCATCTCCGCATGGCAGGCCTTTGAATTCGTCGGTCTTCCCGAGGGGGAATTTTTTCTCGCGCATGCCTGCGTATACCTTGCGCAAGCACCGAAGAGCAATGCGATCACGCGTGCGATGGGATCGGCGAGAGCTGCGGTGCGAGAGGCGCCAACCCTTGAAGTGCCCAATCATCTCCGGAATGCGCCCCTGAAAGGAATGAAGGAACAGGGGTTTGGAAAGGGATATCAGTATCCTCACGATGATCCGCGCGGGGTCGTTTCGGGGAATTACTTCCCAATCGGCATGCAACCGAAGGATTTCTATACGCCCTCGGAGAGGGGGTTTGAGAAGGAAGTTAAAGAACGATTGGAGCATGTGAAAGCAATCATTCGCAAGAATGAAATTAAAAATTGAGAATTGATAATTGAAAATTGCCCTATGGATCTCCGCTTCCTCTACATCACCGCAAAAAATACCGGCGAAGCGAAGCGCATTGGCAGAGCCCTCGTCGAAGAACATCTCGTTGCGTGCGTGAATATCCTCGAGAATGCACGTTCAATGTACTTCTGGAAGGGGAAACTGGAGGAGGGCAATGAGGCGATTCTTTTTGCAAAGACCCGTGCTGATCTTGTGCACAAAGTCATCGATCGCGTAAAGAAACTTCATACTTACGACTGCCCCTGCATTGTGTCGCTTCCGATCCTCGAGGGAAACCCGGAGTTCTGCAGCTGGATTGAGGAGGAGACAGGAAGATAAGGAAAGTAGCACGGGCATCTTGCCCGTGGTAACGATTATTCATGTCACGGCCGGGACGGCCGTGCTACCTTCTAGCCCTCCTCCCCGCAACCTCCAGCGTGAGAGCGAGATCGCCGATTTTTATGTGATAGGTTCCCGAGTCTTCCGGTGCGAGCACGGTGAGCGAAATCGGCAGCGGATCGCCTTTTGCAATCGCATGCGGTGCAATGAGGGCATTGCGGACGCGGAATTTCTCGCCTCCGCGCTCCTGCCACAGACCGATGCCGGCATCACTGCGCTCAACGTCCGCAATGCGTGCGCCTTTCGCAAGGGACAGAGCCGGATACTCATAGACGATTTCAAAGCGGCCAACGCCGCGCGGAGGGAGCGCAATCGCGTTGATCCCCTTCATGGTGATCGTCGGAGAACTCCCCTTTGAAGACGCAACCGCGAGCGCGAGCTCCTGCTTCTTCGGGAGCATCGCGGTGAGAAAATCCTTTGCGGCCGTCAGGCGACGGATACGGGGAAGGAGGGATTCCACGATATCCCCCGCGCATGCCGTTGCATTCAGGGAGATATCCCGATGCGAGAGGATCGTCGGCGCGCGTTGTCCGTGGAAAAGCGCCGTTCCGCGCGGATCAATGCCATACTCGTCGCTGAGAGTAGCGAGAAGGTAGCGCAAACTCCGGAGCTGCGCCTCCTCCGGATCTTCGCGCGTAAAATTCCCGAGCAGGGCGATGCCGATCGAACCGGTATTCGCACAGTAGACATGGGCCCCTACGACCGCATGACCGCCCGCTCTCCCTTCGTAGATGATTCCCTGCGGATCAATGAGGTAGTGATAGCCGATATCGCCCCAGCCGTTGCCAACCGTGTGCGCACGATAAATTCCCCGGATACGTTCTTTGCCCGTGAGCTTCGCGACTTCTGCTCCTCCTTCCTCCGCGTGATTATTTTCTCCCGTGTGATGGATGACGATGAGTTTCACGGAAGGGCTGTAGGAGCGCGGCCAAAGGTATGCCTCTCCGTCGGGAGCATGCGCCGCCATATTGTTCGTGCGGAATTCTTTGGGATATTTCCGGAGAAGTGTCTGGCATTTCTCCTCCCGCTCCGAGAGGGTGCGTGACCCGGAGGATTGCGGGGTTCCCGGTGATTCTTCCGTTTCGGCAGATGATGTTGCCGGTTCCTTTGGCAAGAGGCCCAAACTCTCATCCGCCTTCCACTCACTGCGCCTGATGATGCGAAAGGGAGAACGATCGGTGTCGGCTCCTCGTCCATGCGCAATCTGTGGAAAAAGGAGCGCCATACACACGAGACTTACTGCGATGCGATTGCTCTCTTTCATGCAGGGAGGAATTCTAA
>CAYIRQ010000039.1:0-7894 GCA_964365905.1 uncultured Candidatus Peribacteria bacterium | reverse complement strand
TAACATGTCTTCTTCCCCACGAATTACTCCTGGATCGTGATGGTTCCCCTCATATCCTTATGCCCCGATCCGCAGGGAATAGAACAGAAAAATTCGTAGGTGCCCGCTTCTGCCGTGGGAATTTCCACTGCCACAGACTCGCCCGCATTCACCGGAACATTGATTCCGAGGCCCGGAACGGCAAACCCGTGATTGCCGCCCACTCCTACGAGGCGGACTTCCACCATTTCGCCTTTTTTTGCGGTGATTGCCGCGGGAGTGAAGGACCAGTTGTCTGTCGCAATTTCCACGGTGCGCTTCCCAGGCACGGGTTCCATGGCGGCAGGATCTTCCTCTTCCCCGGATGCGGGTTCTTCCATCGCCGGAGGTGTTTCTTCTTCCATGACCGGTTGTTCTTTTTCCATGGCAGGCTGCTCTTTTCCCATTTCCTGATTCGTTGGCAATGTTCCTTCTTCCGGGGCAGGAGACGCCGGCGCACATGCAGCAAGTGTCAGGATAAAAAGACCGGAGAGAGCAGGTGATTGCTTCATGGAAAGGGGGTGAATGACGGGAGGAGTGTATGCGGTACACTGCACTCCATGCAACCGCGTGTAAGCCGTTTCCTCCTCATTATCGCGCTCGCGTATGTTTTTCTTTTCTTCGGACTGGACAAGTTCGTTCGACCACTTCTCTGGATCGGCTGGGTTCCGCCTTTCTTTGATGGATTTCTCGGATTCACGCGATCCATCTGGCTTCAGATTTTTGGCGTGATCGAAATCGTGCTCGGTGTACTCCTGCTCATTCCGCGTGTGCAAATTCAAAGAATCGCCGCCGCAGTCATGGCGTTACACCTCGTCGCTGTCCTCACGCAGACGGGACTGCTCACCGATACCGGGGTACGGGATACAGGCCTCCTCCTTGCAGCTCTGAGTCTCGCGGTGTGGGCGGAATAGTTGACAGAATCAATTTTCACAGTAGATTGATTCCATGATCAATGTTTCCGATCTTGATGAAGAAGACGATAGAGAACCAATGCATTGCAATGCTGCTGCATATGGCGATGTGGAATGTTCGGACAACGGAAATGGAGAGACGGACGATGATGCAGAGCATGACGGGAATGGTCAGCGTGAAGTGACGGATGATGCGATGGGAACGTATTTCAAGCAGATGGCGGAAACGCCGCTTTTTACAAGGAAGCAGGAAAAAGCTTGTGCAAAAGAGATTGAGCGCACGCGGAAGCGTTTCCGACGCAGGTTACTGGGGAGCGGTTATGCGGCGCGACAGGTGTTCGATGTTCTGCAGAAGGTGCAGAGAGGCGAAAAAGATTTTAACCGGACGATGCGCATCGCTCCAACGGAGGATTTGGAGAAAGATCAGATACGGGGCCGTCTGGGGCCGAATCTGAAAACGCTCGCGCATCTTCTCGATGCGCAGTGGCGCGATCTCCAAAAGCGCATGGAGGGCGGCGAGGATGCCGATGACCTGCGTCATCGTGCAAAGCCGCGACGCTATGAAATCGTCGAACTGCTCGAGGAAACACCGCTGAGAACGTCGCTCCTGATCGCTCTTGCGAAAAGAGTGCAGGATTTTTCCGGGACCGCGATGGAACGCGATGCGGAAACTCATCATGCAAAGGAAAGCAGCAGTGAGAAGAGTCGGATACTATCATTGCGGGAGGAATTACGGCTCACGATTCATGGGGCACTTGAGAGTCCTCAGAGCCTCGCGCGGCGCACAGTACAGATCCAGCAGCGTCTTTCGGAATATCTCGATGCCATACGTGCGATGGCTTCGGCCAATCTTCGTCTCGTCGTTTCGATCGCAAAAGGGTACCGGGGCCGCGGACTTGCGTATCAGGATCTCATTCAGGAGGGAAACGCAGGATTGATGCATGCCGTGGAAAAATTCGAGTGGCGCATGGGCTACAAATTTTCCACCTATGCGACGTGGTGGATCCGTCAAAGAATTTCGCGTGCGCTCGCCGATCAGCCACGCACCATTCGTACGCCCGTACATATTGCAGCGCTGAGAACAGCCCTCTTCAATGCAGAAGAAAGGTTCATGCTTCGATGGGGGCGGAAGCCATGCCTGGAGGAGATGGCCGGGGAAGCCGGCGTGGATCTGGATGATGCGCAACTGCTGATGCACGTTTCCCATTCGCATCTCGTTTCTCTGGAGGCGGCAACGAGGGGTGGCAATGGGGGGGACGAGCTCGGTGACACATTTAAAGATACGCATGCAGTTGCGCCGGAAGTTGCTGCGCATCATTGTTTGCTCGCGGAGGAAATCGCAGAAACGCTCAACACTCTGAATCTCCGCGAGAGGGAAATTATCATTGATCGGTACGGTTTGTTTGGAAGAGCTCCAAAAACTCTTGAAGAAGTGGGGAGGATCCATAAAGTCACCCGAGAACGCATTCGACAATTGGAGGCCAAAGCCATTCGGAAACTGCAACACTCTTCGCGTGCTGAGAGGCTCGAGAAATTTTTGCCTGAGGAAACGGACGCGTCTCCAGGAAACGGGAACGGAGTTCGAAATGAAGTACGAAATATTGTCACTCGCAAGAAGTGACCCATTCGCGCTAGGATAAGCGACGATGTATGCCCTGAAGAGTATCGACGAGACGCTTGCCTCCCTCGTCACCAGTCATGATGGTTTGAGTGAAGAGGATGCGACAGACCGGCTCGCACGGTTTGGCCCCAATGAACTCCCCGAGAAGAAGCGTTCTCTTCTGCTCCTATTCTTGCGACAATTTAAGAGCGTTCTCGTATTCATTCTTGTCGGAGCCCTTGCCCTCTCGCTCCTCATCCCTTTTTATGAACATGGGGGAGTACTGACCTTCGAAGATTTTATCGATGCGATTGCGATCGGAGCAATCCTGCTCCTCAATGCGCTCCTGGGATTCTTCGAGGAGCGAAATGCGGAAAAGTCCATTGCTCTCCTCCGATCTCTCAGCGCTCCATCGGTGCGAGTGCGCCGAGAGGGCAAAATCCGGATCATTTCCTCCCGTGATATTGTTCCCGGGGATATTCTCCTCCTCGAGGAAGGGGATCGCGTGAGCGCAGATGGAAGAATCATTGCCGCGCGCAACGGCGAAGTGGATGAAGCAAGTCTCACCGGAGAATCGAAGCCGGCCCGCAAGAATATGGAGAGGCTTTCCGGGAAGCCGGGTCTTTCCGATCAAACGAACATGGTGTTCCGGGGGACCATCGTGACGCGCGGGCATGTCGAAGTCTGCATCACGGCGACCGGTGAGCACACGGAACTCGGAAAGATCGCCCAGCTTGTCTCGGAAGTGGAGCGTCCGGCAACGCCCCTTGAAACCTCCATGGCGCAGCTTGGACGCTGGCTGGGAGCCATTGTCCTCATTCTCTGCGCGATCATCGCAATCGCGGGCGTTCTGCGCGGACTTCGGATGGATGAAATGCTCCTTGCCGCAGCGAGCTTGGCAGTTTCCGCAGTTCCGGAGGGGTTGCCGGCGGTTGTCACGGTTTCCCTCGCGATCGGCGTCCAGCGCATGATCCGGCGGCGCGTCCTCACGCGGGAACTGCAGGCGATCGAAACGCTCGGGAGTGTCACGGTGATTTGTACGGATAAGACAGGGACGATCACCGAGAATGACATGGAGGTGCAGGAGCTCTGGGTTCCCGAGGCAAAGCTTCTCGTTGGGTGGAGCGAAGAAAACGAGAAGGTCACGATGGAGCATGATCATGCTGCAAAGGGGCAGCAACCGATTGCAGAGAACACCAAAGGGCCGGGAGACGATCTGCAGCTTCTTTTGAGGATCGGTGCTTCCTGTAATAACGCTCATTCGCTCGAGGTGGGGGACCCGACAGAGCGAGCGCTGCTCGAAATTGCCGAGAAGGCGCATAGTACGCGCCTCCCGATTCACGAGGAGGAAGTTCCTTTTTCATCGGAGAAGAAATACATGGTCACGACTCATATGGATGGAAAGAAGCAGGTGAAATTCATGAAGGGTGCGGCCGAAGTTGTCCTCGACATGTGCACGCATCTGCTGGAACAGGGAAAAATCATTCCCTTCACCGTTGCACTCCGCGGAAAAGTGATCGCGGAAAATGACGGGATGGCATCGAGAGCTCTGCGTGTGCTTGCGATGGCATTTGAAGAGCGTGGGATGATGGTTTTGGTGGGTCTCATCGGCATGCTTGATCCCCCTCGGGATGGTGTGCGGGAAGCGATTGCGGCAGCACGAGAAGCCGGTATTCGCACGATTATCATTACGGGGGATCATTCGCTCACCGCGTGGGCCATCGGAGAAAAGGTGGGGGTGCAAAGTCCCGTTGTTGAGGGGAAGGAACTTGATGAGATGCACGAGGACTTTCTCCGCGAGCGCCTGAAAACGGTTTCGATCTTCGCGCGCGTTTCCCCGGAGCATAAAGTTAAAATCCTCGAAGCCCTGCAACACTCCGGTGAAATTGTCGCGATGGGAGGAGATGGCGTGAACGATGCGCCGGCCCTCAAGAAAGCCCACGTCGGATTTGCCATGGGGAGGAAAGGAACGGATGTCGCGCGTGAGACTGCGCAGATCGTCCTCACAGACGATCACTTTGCGACGATTGTGGAAGCGATCGAAGAAGGGAGGACAATTTACGACAACATCCGCAAGTTTGTCGTCTTCCTCCTCCGCGCAAATTTCGACGAGCTTCTTGTCGTATTCACGACGATCCTTCTTGGGTTCCCTTTGCCACTTCTCCCGATTCATCTTCTCCTCATCAATCTCGTGACAGACAGTCTTCCTGCGATCGCGCTCGCGCTCGAAAAGCCCGAGCCGAATGTGATGCGACGGCCGCCGAGGGATCCCGGAGCGCATATTTTGCATGGGGAGCGCTTCTTTATTTTCCTCGCTGCAATCATTGCCGCCGCGGCGACATTCCAGGTCTTTTTCTGGGGTTGGAAGCTCCATGCGGATATTGATTTGGCGCGGACACTTGCTCTCACAACAGCCATCCTGTTCGAACTGTTCCTTGTCATGACTTGTCGCTCCCGGCGCAGCCTCCTCCGCATCGGTTTCTTCAGCAATCCCTATCTTCTCGGTGCGGTGGCTATCGGCTTCACGGCTCTGCTTGCTTTCCTTTACACCCCGCTCGCATCCATTCTCCATGTTGTCCCACTTACGCCCTCACAGTGGATGTTGCCACTTTCCTGGAGTCTCGGTGCATTCCTCTTTTTCGAGGCATACAAGATTGTGCGTGAGATGTATGGGAAGGGTGGCAGCGCCACGGGGATTTGAACCCCGGTTACCAGGATGAGAACCTGGCGTCCTAGACCGGGCTAGACGATGGCGCCACAATGGGAGTGTACGTTTTCCGAGACACTTTTGCTATAGTGCCAAGTGCCACTTCTTAAAAATTTTTCATTGTTCATTCTTCATTTTTCATTTCCAAAATCATGCGCACCGCTCACTACGAAAAAGGATACATCTACACCGCACGCGAGCTGCTCCTCCTTGCAAAAAAAGTGGGACGCATGGCGCGCTATTGCGAGCGTATCAAGGATGAATCGTCGCTCATCACGGTGGAAACATTTTCCCGTGACACGAAGAAGAAGAGAGACAGCGTCAAAGTCGTCGTGATGCTCACGCTCCCGAAGAGCTCGCTGCGAGCGGAATCACGCAGGCCTGAGGCACTCGATGCTCTCGATCGCTGCTGTGAGAAGCTCGAGCACCAGATTGAGCGGTACAAAGAGAAGCACGGATCACGGGGGAAGAGTGCACGGAGAATAATGAGGCACAAAGGTACTTGATGCTTTTTTCCTTCATCTTATGGAATCAAGAATTAAGAATTATGAATTAGGAATGAGTTCGTTCTTTGTCGTTATTCTTAATTCTTACTTCCTAATTCTTACTTCTCTCTCTCCTATTTTTTCTCAGGCTCAAAGCCTGACCGAGGAACCCCTCCCCATCCGCGCCGTCATCAGCGGCCCGCGGGAAGTCGCGGTGGGAAAGACCATCGTGCTCGATGCGTCCCTGAGTTCCGCCGACCCTGCCACCGTTTCCTATCTCTGGACGCGCGAAGGGGATGTTGTGAGCCGCACCGCGGAAGCGGTTCTCACGCTCGATCAGCCGGGCACGTACGAGATCGCACTCACGGTGCGTGATCGCCTGACGGGGAGAGGAAGAGAAGCGAAGATCACGCAACAACTTCACGTGTTTCGCAGGAAGATTCTTCTTCTCGCTGGGCCGGAAGTGCCGGAAGACAAGCTCGTGCTTCATAAGCAGAGCGGCGAGGAGCGGGGAGTGTTCCTCGATATTCTGCAAGTCGCGGAGCGCGCGGTTCCTCTCGGACTTGAAGACGCCATGACGCAGCTCATCACGGAAAATAGCGAGCGATTGCGCGGGGCCGAAGCAATCGTGCTCTGGTCGGAAGGTCCCCATGCTCTGAATGCGCTCACGCGTGCGTTCCGGGAAGACCCGGAACGGCGCGCTCTCCTTGCGACGCAATCGATTGTGCTCATTACGGAGCGTGGGTTGCAAACCCTTGCGCGCGTCGTCCGCGGTCCGTTCTCGGTGCTCGATCCGCAGCGGATCGTTCTCACGCGCAAGGAGGCGACCAATCCGCTTCTCGAGGCGGAAAACGTGGAGCAGTTCCTCACGGAGATCGAGCAGCGGGACATCGATTTCCTCGTCCTCTCGGAAGACGCCTTCGCCGTGCGGCCCTGGAATCTCCTCACGACGCTCGTCACGTTCATGATCACGCATGGCGTGAGCAGCGAGATGGTCGTCCTCCTCCTCATGCTGCCCTTCATCTTGACGCTCGTTGCGTTCCTCAAGCAGGTCGTGGGCATCGAGACATTCGGCCTCTACACGCCCGCCGTGATCACGCTCTCGCTCGTCGCGCTTGGATGGCAACTCGGTCTTCTCCTGCTCATCATCATCCTCATCGCCGGCTACCTCACGCGCGCGCTCATGAGCCGCCACCACCTCCTCTACATCCCGAAGATCGCCATCATTCTCACGACGATCAGCATCGTTCTCCTCGTCGTTCTCGCCATCGCTGCTTTACTCGGGATCACGTTTGCGCCGGACGCGATCTTCATCCTCCTCATCATGACGACGCTCTCGGAGGAGTTCATGAGCGTGAAGGCGGAGCTCGGACTCCGCTCGGCGCTCGTCGCCGTCTCTGAGACCGTCCTCGTTTCCCTCCTCTGCTTCTCCCTCGTCGTCTGGCCGCCGCTCCAGGCGATTCTCCTCGCGTACCCCGAGCTCGTTCTGCTCACGATTCTCGTGAATATCATCCTCGGCCGCTACACGGGTCTTCGCATCGCGGAAGTCGTGCGGTTCCGGGAGGTGTTCCGGCATCTGGAGGAATGATCATCGGTAGAGGTCATGATCTCCAACCGCGAGCAGGACAACTCTGGTTTTAGACTCATATTCATAAATAATGCGGTACCGATAGTTGACTGAGAAGCTTGAGGAACCCCGCAATTTCCCTTTCAGTTTGTGTGCTCTATGTGAAGGGTGCCGTGGGTCAGTGCGGAACAGCGCGATTTTCTCTTGTATTTCTTCCTGCAATTCCCTCGGCAGCTTGGCATACTGACGAAGGAACATCGGTCGGAACACAATCTTGAGCATCACTTCTCGGCAAATTTCTTTGCGAGTTCATCGAGATCGCCTTCAAGGGTCGGCTCCTTGCGCGCCCGCAATACTGCTTCCACTGCCTGATCCTCGAGGTACTTCTTCACGGCCTTCCGAATGGCATCGGCTTTGTTCGCGGCAATCCCACGGTCGATGAGTTCCTGGATGTGCCGGAGCATGTCGTCGCTGAGGGGGACGGAGACGGTGGTCATAGAGGAGAGTATGAAATTATAGTATGATATTATCATACTTCATTCCTCAATCAGCAAACAGTGTTTTGATGAGAAATGCACATTATCATCTAAAATAAGCCAAAAA
>CAYIRQ010000038.1:0-11538 GCA_964365905.1 uncultured Candidatus Peribacteria bacterium | reverse complement strand
CGGAAATTCACTCCAATCGTTCCCTCGCGCAGCGCCGGGAGGCGCTCGAGGGTTTTAAACGGGGAAAGTACAGGATTCTCGTCGCAACAGATATTGCGGCGCGCGGGATCGATGTCACGGGGATCGAGGTTGTGATCAATTTCGATCTCCCGGATGATCCCGAGGATTATGTTCACCGCATCGGGAGAACTGCACGAGCAGGTCGCGAAGGGCGCGCGATCTCGTTTGCGACTCCCGATCAAATCGGGGATATCCGCAGCATCGAACGGCTCATTCGCATCACGCTCCCGAGAAAAGCTTTGCCTGCGCTTCCGCCGCCGCGTCCGGGAGCCGCGTCCATCCAGAAGCCGGAGAGACAGGAACGTAGACGGCGCTCGTTCCGTCATGAGCGAGGAGGATTTCGGGGGCGGAGGCGGAGATGACGCAAAACCTTACATCGGCGCCTTCCGATTCGGCGGGTACCGGTCCGGATCAATCGTGCGCGGGAAGCACGTGCGACCCTCTCCATGCGACCAATTCTCCTGCAGGCCGTCACTAGGGTAAGGGTAAGCAGGAACCGGTTTCTCCCGCATCGCCTGATCGTCGCTCGGAAGGTTGAACGTCGCACAGAGCTCGAAAGAACGATCCCCCGTCTTCCGGAATTCATAGGGCTCTCCGGTCTCGGGATCGAGAGGGATCACGAAACCGCTGATCGGATCGCGCAAGTCTTCGAGAGAGGAGGGCAACGCCTCTTTCGCTTGCCACTCGTTCACGATTCCCCATTGAATGCTCGAAAGATCGGAGACGCGCCGGTCGTCAAATTGTCGTTCCCGCTCTGCAAAGGGCGAACCGACGACGAAAAACCCGGCGAGAATGGTGAGAGCGGAGACACCGACAACCCCTCTCACGAAGAGTTTCATCTGCGGATGCGCGGAGGGCACGCTCTCCATCCGGAAATTCCAGCCCTCATAGAGGAATACGGCGAGCGCGATCACGAGGACCGCAAAGACTTTGAGCAGGAAACGCGCCGTGAGTTCTCCGCTCAGGAAGTGATAGATGAGCGTCACGAGATCCCCGGCGATGACGATCGCGGCGAGAAACAACGTGAATCCGATGAGCCACTTGCGCGTTTTGAGATCACGCTTCGCAGGCTCCCGCACAATTTCTTTCTGCAGCATCGAATTCAACCATACAAAGAGCGGAAAAATGATCGTGAGCGTCGCGAGCGGCCAGCGGAGCGCCGCGCGCGCGTAGCGCCCGTGCTCGCCGTAGAGCGGATCCGGGAACGCAATCGTGATGTACTGGAAGAGGAGCGCTCCGAAGCTGATGACGCAGATATAGAGGAAAATGATGACGAGGAGATGGAGGAAGACGTCGCGGGGGCCGGTGCGTGGGGTGGTGGATTCCATAGTTTCTCAAGTGTACACGAAAGTCATTTACTCCTCCTGATCCGCCCAGATCACGAAGGTGAACACCTTGCGCCCATGACCGAGATCGTGCTCATGGAGCGATGGGCGGCCAGCGCCGTCTCTGCGGAGAACTTTGCCCCATGCAGACGGACCATCACCCTCCACATCATTCCCATTGCCTCCACCGGGAAGCGCAGCGCCGAGAGTCGTGAAGCTATCGAGATGCGCATAGATCGTTTCGAGCTGTTCGAAATCATGGGCATTGGGATGCTCGTTGCTCGGAGGTCCATCAGGGTCCGAGGTGTAATCCATGCAGGACCCGAGATTTGCATTCGAGAAATTCTCATCCTGATGATCAAGCCCGAAGCCATGTGCAATTTCCTGACACATGACCAGTCTTCTCCACGCAGGCGTGTTGTAGGTTGCGGTGTTGAAATATGTGTCATTCATTTTTGCGACAGCCTGCGTGATGTGGTTTCCGCTCACCCACACTTGTGCGATACCGAGCCAGCCATTCCTGCCGTACTTCGCATTGCAGACCTCGATGCGGCCACCCGTGGGCCGGCAATTCTTCGGATTCGTTCCACCGGGAACGATGCTTGTATCGAGCACATTCGACTGGCTCCAGTCGGATGATGCCTCTGCAAGGTACGCGTCCCACGTGGAAGCAACGTTATCCCCCAATTTCAGAGTAAAAGGATTCGCCGTGCGTGCCCAGTGAAAGCCTGCCCACGAATGCGTGGCGGAAGCGATCGATGTGACCGCAAAGAGCGTGAGACCTCCAGAGACAAGGAACAAACGACGGAGAACCATAGTAAGGAGGGGGGAAGGTACGGAGGAGTATACCACATGCATATCTCCTCAGGCCGGACCTCTTTTTGGGGCTTGGTGTATACTCAGAGAGATTCTTCCACTCCCACCCCATGAAAATCCTGAGCCTCGTCCTGCGGATTCTCATCGGCCTCTTCCTCCTCATGCCCGTTGCAGGCGCCTTTGGCTTATTCCCCGAGCCCACGGCGGAGATGTACTCGCCCGAAGGGTGGGCCTACATGTCCGCGCTCATGGCGACCGGCTACATGATGGGGGAAAAACGGCTCTCGCAGCAGCTCTGCTTGCACCGTTCACGGTGAACGTGATCACGTTCCACTGGTTCCTCGATGCTGCTCCGATCAGCGCCGCCGCCATCCCCGCCTACATTCTGCTCGCAATCAACGCGTTCTTTCTCTGGGAGAACCGGGGAAAATACCGGAGTCTGTGGGCGTGATATGACCGCCTTGCAGAAGATCGTGTGTTAGTAACCCATCGCAAGTTGATCGAGCATATCAGGCCCCTTCTCACGACCAACTTCCTGGTATATGCCCAACACTTCCTCATAGGTTCCGGGCCCACCCACAAGATCCCAGAACTCTTTACCAATCAGAACCTCGTTTTCAACATCCATGTAGTTCATCACAAAGCTGTGCTTGTACTCGGATTTGTTGATGCCATAAGGGTTGTATGCCATTGCATAGACTGCTTTGACGCGAGGATATGTCGCATGTCTGATCGCGTGGATTTGCAGCAGGCGGCCTGTTGCTTCTAAGCATTGCCCCTTGTTTGGTTTGGGACTTTTGATTTCAAAGTACAATTCATCGCCCTTCTGTGTCTCGGTGTAAAGATCGGCAATGCTTGTGCGTTCAGTGCCTCCGCCAGTCTTGCTGCTCTCAACAACTTCTTTGACGTAGCCTTTGAAGCTCTCCTTCATCCCACCATTGCCTATCTTGCTGACGATTGCTTCAATCTTCTTTATGGATTTTGCTGTTACAGTTCCTTTCACTCGGTAACCCCTGACGGCACTTTTGTGATGGTCACTCGCGATCAATCTCGCGCACTCCTCAAAGGTAGTGCCAAGCTTTGTTGAAAAAGATCTCTCAAATTCTGTGATCGTGAGCAGTCCGTCCGGCAGCAGTGATTCGTGGAAAGGTTTCAGGTCACCCTTCACGGAGCTTTTTCTAAGGGGCCGCAATTTCTTGGGACAAAATTGTTCTCCGTCTTTTCATCGATCATCCCCTGAATGAACCCCTCGAGAAAGCCTTTTATTTCACTGCGAATCTTAGCGTTCATACTTTTTGCCAAATGAGGATACTCTCATAGAATGCACCGCTTCTTCTGCCAGTTCGCCTATTTACATGCCGCTCGACTCTGCCTACAGCCTTAAATCCGACAATATCTGGATTGTATAGATTGCATTTGTCATGCACGACAACCACCATGATCCCCTTAGGGGCCATGTGGTCCCTCGTGTGAAGTAGTACTTGATTGATGCCATCGATGTACTTTTTTCTGGAACTTTCTGACTGACCATCTTTTGCTGCGCCAATCTCTCTTGTCTCGTTGTTTTTGAGACCGAGCAATTCGTACGCATACTTGTGCTGTTCATGGTAATCGATCAATCCTACATACGGCGGTGAGGTAAACACCATATCGATTCCATGGGGCAGAGATACCTCCCTTGAGTCACCATGAATGACTTGCACCTCTGCATTGGTTCGAATCGCGGAAAATTCTTTTATACGGTAGAGCGTATCGATTGTGTAGCGATGCAAAAATTTGTATGCCTCCTGCACTGGAGAACAGTGACGACCGTGCTTGTAGCAATAATAAGAATCTTTTTGGGGCTTCTTTGGGAAATCAAGGTCAAAGTGGGTTACCAACCTTGCGGATCTCGCAGACCTTGAAAGGACGATTTTCATAAGATCTTGATATTTGTAATCTTTAATAAGTTTGAAATAGCACAAAAGCTCTCTTCTCGATTGATCCGCAAACCATTCATTCAAATACTCGTTATCTGTGGAGAGCATTTTTCTAACTTTTGGATCATTTTCAAATTTTGTTTTGTAGGTCGCTAGTCTTCTCAAGATGTCATAAATATCTTTCTCCAAAACTCCAACGTCGTATTTGTCCGTCTTAGCCTTGGAAAGCAACACGTTAAATGCGGATATATCGGTTCCAATCGCATCAATGCCTAGGGCATTTGCCTCAACGAGAGTAGTGCCTGATCCACAGAAGGGATCGTAAACCAACCCTGGTTTGAATTTCCGCAGAAAAATCTCAACGAGTTGAGGGATAAATTTCCCAAGATACGGGTGTAATCGATGAACATGTTTCGTCCGAACAAATTCGGGTAGATCCCTCTCTCTCCAGTTAAGATTGAGCACCTGTAGGTCGGTACGAGGATTAATACTTGCAAAGTCCGTAAGAGGCTTCTGCTTATACTGTTGAGCAACCCTTTGAGCGACGGCATTATCGTACATTTGAAATCAAATAGTGTTTGGTAAGAAGACTTGAGCTGAGCATAACGACCTTTTGTAATTCTTGCCAGAATATGAAGCTGCGCAGACACGTGAAATGTTGTGGTGTACATTTGTACACCTATGACAAAGTCTGTAGAATGTGACCGATCCGATGGCCACATCTTCTGCATCATCGGGCACGCTCACGTCCTGTCAGCATCGTGGCATGGACGTCCTGCAACGTGAAGGCAACGTCTTCCTCACGGGTGCCGCCGGCACCGGCAAGAGCTACCTCCTCGAACGGTATCTCCGGGGGAAGCCGACGGAACTCTTCCCCGTCGTCGCAAGCACGGGGGCTGCCGCCGTGATCGTCGGCGGGAGGACGTTCCACAGCTTCTTCGGTCTCGGCATTCTGGAAGGTGGAGCCGATGCAACGGTCATGAGGGCAGTGCGCAGCAGGAAACTGATCCGAAGATTGCAACAAGCATGCTGCGTCGTGATTGATGAAATCTCCATGCTTTCCGGCGAAACCCTTCATGCTGCTGAGCTCGTTGCTCGCAAAGTACGAGGAAGAAATGAGCCATGGGGCGGACTCCGTATCATTGCCGTGGGCGATTTCGCCCAGCTCCCGCCCGTAGCGACCGACGGTCAGCCGAAGGATTGGGCATTCCTGCATCCCGTCTGGACGGAGAGCGCGTTCCAGCCGGTACTCCTCTCGACGGTCATGCGAACGCAGGATCTCGAGTTTCTGACCGTCTTGAATTTCATTCGCAATGGTATCGTGAATGATGCCGTCCAAATCTATCTCGACGCGCACGTTGGCACAGGGGAAGCGCGTGACGCCGCCACGCGACTCTATCCCCATCGACGGCAGGCCGAGGAGCATAATCGTGAGCGCCTGGAGGAACTTCCCGGCCATCCTTCGGCATTCCTCACACAGTATGTTGGAAAAGAAACGTTCTTCGATGCGGCACGGAAGGTGATTCCCATTCCCGACACGCTCGTTCTCAAGCGGGAAGCGCTCGTTATGATGCGCAAGAACGACGTATCCGGGGGCATGCGCTTCGTGAACGGCAGCCTGGGAAAGGTGCGGTCCATTGCGGACGATGCTCTGGTGATCCGGCTGCTGAGTGGTCAGGAGATTGTTGTGGGCATGGAGAAATTTTCCTACCTGAACGGCGATGGAGAGGAAGTCGTCGCGGCATGGAACTTCCCCGTCACGCTCGCATGGGCGACGACCATCCACAAGGCGCAGGGCGCGTCACTCGACCGTATGATCGTGGATCTTGCTGAACTCTGGGAACCGGGACAGGCCTACGTTGCACTGAGCCGCGTGCAATCCGGTACCGGTCTCGTGCTTGAGCGTTGGAGTCCGACATCGATCCGGGCGGAACCCGTCGTCACCGCGTTCTACGACGGTCTCACTGCGACTGCGCTCAGTGCGAGCGCCGATGAAGCGAAGAAATATGTTCCGCAGCCGCTCTTTGTCCCGCCGAAACCGCGGCAAAACTTCGACGTTTCCAATCGTCGCGCATGGACTTCCGACCAACGAATCGAGATGATCAGAGCGCTTCTCAAAGATGGTGAAAATCTGGCGCTGATCGCCGAAGCGTGCGATGTGACGGAGGGTACCGTCTTGAAGTACATCGAAAAACTTGTCGCTCTCGGCGTTGCGCCCGATATCACGCATCTCATCGACGATCTTCCCGAGGTTGATCGCATCCGTTCGCTCTATGAGGAGCATGGCCTTCAGTACGTGAAACCTGTCTTCGACGCACTCCAGGGGAAGGTTCCCTATGCCATTCTCCGTCTCGTCCGGCTCGTTCTGCTCGCAGACGGGAAACGTCGCGAACGTTCGGTAATCTGCAAAGGGTGCAGGAAGGAAGATGCTATATACTTCTGATGCTGATTCCTCCTTTCTCATATGACTTCATCACCCGCACGCGCTCCGAAGAAAGCATCATGGACGCTCTCGCCCAACCTCGCGCTCGCAGGCAATCCAGCGCTCGTGGAACAAACGCTCTTTCCGCCCAACCCGCGTCGTCGCAAACGCATTGTGGAATTCATGGACAAGTATGATCCGCAGATTGGCGTCCGGTGGTATGAACTGCTGGAGCGTGGTATGCGAACGAGGAAGGATGAGAAGGAATTTGAAGCTATTCAGGAAGAGGCTCCGGATTTCCTGGCGCCCTACGTGGAACTCTCACACTCCGCGCTTGCGAACGGAGAGCCGGAAGAAGCATTCTCCATTGCGGTATTCGCCTACATGCTCGCCGTCCAGCGCATCGCCGACCGCGAGGGTAACTGGCCGGAGGTGATGGAGTGGGCATGGCTCGAGAACCGGCCACTCATGCGAGCGCTCCACCACTTCGCGTGGATGCTCTGGCAGTTCGGGCAACCGGACCACGCGGGGATGATCCTGCGGCGGATTCTCCGAATGAATCCGGGTGATAACCAGGGCATTCGCTACGAGCTCCTCGCAATCAGACTGCGACTGCCCGTCGAGACTTGGGACAAGCCGTTCTTCGTAAATGACGGGCCGATGGCGGGAGTGGCGTGGGATGCGCGGAAAATTGGGCAGTGGTTCGATCATGAGGCAAAGAAGTTCCCGGACGAGTTCGACTGGCTCTTTGCGGAGTGGAAGAAACAAGGGTACGGGGAGTAATTTTCACCACAATCCACCGCTGACCTTCCCCGGAGGTGCCCCACGTGTGTAGGCAAGCGGGTCTATACGCACGCGCCCGTATTGGCAGGGTGCGCTCGCAAAAATTCGAGCAGATTTTGAGGGCTCCGGCTGTGGCGGTCTGCACAGATTAATCTTTCGTCAGGTGTTTTCCTGTTGCAAGATTTTCTTTCTTCTCTTTGCTCCACCTCTTCACTTCCACCTCCCGACACCGGGCATCTTTGAGAGTCGCAAATTCTTCGGAGTAGATCATCTTCACCGGGCGGCGTGATCGTGTGTATTTGGCGCCTTTTCCCTCGTTATGCTTTCGTCCGCGTTCATGAATATCCAAGCATGAACCGCTATAGAGCGACCCGTCGCTACAGCGTGCCAGATAGAAATAGTAGGACATCGATCCAAGTATACTTTTCGGATATAATTGACTCTAGTTCTTTCTGGAAACGGCCCCATCGCCTAACGGTTAGGACAGCGTGGTTCAATCCAGCAATCGCGAAGTTCGATGCTCCGTGGGGCTGCCAACACTGGCTATGGTTTATAGATCCGTTAGCTTCAATCAATCGTATTCGATACAGACAACAAGAATATCAATTGCATCAGCAACGTCCTCGTCAATCGACTCTCCATCGTCAAGTGGAATGATCCTTCGAAACGAGCCGCTGCGAATTTGAACTATTGCATTTCGCAGTCCAGTCAAATTTTCTTGGAACAATCCTTTGCAGAGATCCCACTCCTTGTTGCTTCGCTCATGTTGCTCTGTGCAGCTTTCGGTCGTCAGTCCACGACCTATAAGCTGTGGGTCGATTTGCTCCAAGAGCCGAATGAATAACCATAGTAGTTGCTCCTGCACATCCGTCAGTTCCATGCCCATCGGATCCGGCAAGCTAGCTTCAATTTTATTAAGTATTCTGTTTACTTCCGGAATCGAGGTTCTGAGAGATTGCATTCTTTCTTGGCAGTCTTTCTCCTGGAGTGCAGATACAAGTCCAGAGGGATTTTGCTCTGCCAAAGTTCCTAAGATGGCATCTGCCCTTTGCAGGATCCTTTCTCTGTCCGGAACAGCAGAAGGTCTATGCCTCAATCGGTATATCGATTCTTCCTTCACGCCAAAATGTATACTCTCCAGTGTGAGATGCACGAGGGTTTCAAACCGCTCTCGTTGGTCTAGCGTCAGTTCCTCACTGGAGTTAGCAATGTGCATGGGTGCATCGAGAACATCGTGAATTCTTTCAATGAGTCCAGCATCGATGTTGAGTGGTAATGCTCTTTCTACATCATCGGCAAACAGTGGATGTCCAGCCAGCTCAACCAACACATCACCGATTCCTTCTCTTACCGAGTCATGATCAATCTTATTACATGCACGAAACAGAGCATCTACCAGGTCGCGGCACTGATCATGCTTGATTGCTTGCTCCACTAAAGCCTCATGCCATCCGGGAATAGTCATATCCGCTGGAGGATCTGTACTGAGAATGCCGAAGCATCTCTGCAACACCTTCTTTTCAAGGTAGTCATGCTTCACAGCCTCCTTGCATAACCGTTTTAGGAGGTAAAACAGGTGTACGATGTGATAATCACTCAGGTCTTCTGTCGCTTCTCGTGCTGTGCGATCTAAGAGTTCTACACAGAGATCTACAAGTGATTCAATGGGTGTCTGATTCCAAAAAAGTTCTTGGCCAGAGAGTGGTGCTCCTTCCGAAATACATATTTCAATCACTGCCCGTATGACTTCTCTATTCCCCTGAACTGCTTCCTGGACGAGTGTGGCAGATGCTTCCTCCACTTCGTGCTCGAATGCCTCATATCCAGGAGAGTACGGTCTCTTAATTATACGAATAAGGCTATCTATAGCGGATTTATCGAAATTTGCCATTTACTTGCATTATAAAGTAATAGCGTGTATTTTGCAAGTATGAGTTTCAGCAACACTTGTGAGGTGGCAAATGTCCGGCAGGATGCTAAAGTGTTTGTGACAGTCTTGCTTACAAGGGAACCAAATGATCTAAGTGCATGGATACGGTCGTACGACAGGGAGAGATTGCGAGTTCGTAGAGACCTTAGTCAAGCCATACAGGACGCTTATGCTACAGAGATGACTTCACATCCTTCTGACGGAGGGGCGTTGCAAGATGTTGAAGATCTGCCGACCACTGAGCTACCAGAGCATTCGACGCTTCTTACAGAAAGCAAACGCCAGCATTACGATTCGTGTGGAGATTGTCGACAGAAGTTGAGGAATGAAGTTTGCGAGCTTCTACGCTCGTCACTAAAACGGTCAGAGTTTCCAAACATGAGAAAATTATACGAGGAATTATTTGCGAGCATGCTTGATGAGTTCAGGGAAGCACATCCGGACGGGATTTAAAGGGTCTCGAGATCGCCGAACGTGCCGGTCGTGTTTGTGCGGCGGCAGCTGCCCTCACGCAGCGGCGTTTTCAGCTGCCGCCGCCAAGTTCCGTTCGAATTTGCGCATACAGCCCCTCTCGTAATATTGTTCTTTCATCCTGTGGCCCCATCGTCTAACGGTTAGGACAGCGGGTTTTCAATCCGCTAATCGGAGTTCGATTCTCCGTGGGGCTGCCAATTGCGAAATCGCGGGCTTTGCAGCAGCACGCGCCACCCTCGCGCGGCTTCCGGCTGCAGCATTTGCCCTTTGAGAAGAACGTTCGAGCCGATCGTTTTGAGAAATGCGCGAAATTCCTCCGGATTATCCTGTGAGAGGAGAGTTTTGGCTTGGCGGCTGCGGATAATGAAGTCCCGCATCGGTTCGAGCCGATCATTTCCATTCCGTTCGCTGTCTCGGATTTTCTGGTCAAGCGCAGCCTTGTGCTGGAGAAGCTTGTTCTTCTTTTGAACGTATTCCTCTGTCTCAATGACCCCTTCCAGCTTCATATCGAGAAGCTTCTCCAGCTTTCTCTCAACCTCTTCCTTTTCCTCGACGAGACAGCGAACAACTGCCCGATTTCCTGTGCGAGCTTTTGATCCTTCTTTATCAAGTTCTTTCAGCATATTATCCGCCCAATCGTCGGGCAGTGAGACCTTTTCGACGATTGCTTTGACCTGTGCAAGCAACGATTCCTCGCGCAGATACTTCTCGGAGCAATTACCCTTTTTCTTGGTGCAGCGGTAGTAGTGATGTCCTTTCTGCAGTTCAGCAGTAACAGCGCAGCCACATGTTCCACAATGCATAAGACCGATGAACGGGAATTCGTGTTTTCTCTTTCTATGCTTTTTGCCTCTCCCTGCCATCACCCGCTGTACCTCGTCGAAAAGGTCTTTGGAAATGATCGGCTCGTGCTTGCCCTCGTAAAGCTCTCCCTGAAATTCCAGCATCCCATAGTAGAAGTGCTTGCGAAGGATTTTCTGGACACTGGAAAGGTGCAGAAC
This sequence comes from uncultured Candidatus Peribacteria bacterium, assembly GCA_964365905.1. GTDB lineage: Bacteria > Patescibacteriota > Gracilibacteria > Peribacterales > Peribacteraceae > CAYIRQ01. Next base: position 808 of record CAYIRQ010000038.1, on the reverse strand, counting down.
ATTGCCTTTTCTGCTGCGCAGTCCGGCATCCTCAAGCAAATGTGTCATTGATTGGAATGTGTGCTCTCCCGTGGCATAAAGCTCGAAGGCTTTGCGGATGAGCGGTGCCCTTTTTGGGTCAATCTCGATGAGCTTCGTGTGTTGATTATTGAGATAGCCGAGAGGCGCGGACCAGCACCACTCCCCTCTGCGCAGCTTCTGTCGGATGCCCCGTTTCACGTTCTCGCTCAGGTTATCCACGTAATATTTGGATTGTCCAAAGGCAATGTTCAGCATGAATTTCCCTTGTGGAGTGGGTTCAAACCAGAAAGTGGGAAATTTCAGTGCTTTGATCTTTCCAGTGTCCAGCAGATAGATGATCTGTCCGCCGTCCACGCTGTTTCGGGCAAGCCTGTCGGGGTGCCAAGCCAAAACTCCATCTGCTTCTCCTCGTTCAATCTTTCGCAGCATTTCTGCGAACACGGTTCGCCCGGGTTCTTTGGCGGTTTTCGCCTCCTCGAAGGAGGCGGCAATTTCAAGGTGTTCTCTGGCGGCATGTTCGCGAAGCTCGGCGAACTGAGCTTCGATCGAGAGCGCTTGGCGCTCTTCTGATTCCGTCGATTTACGTGCATAGAGAAAGTATTTCATGGCTCAGGTGAGGAAGAAAAAGTTTGCGTTTGGCTGGCTACGGCAAATGCTGCAGCCGGAAGCCGCGCGAGGGTGGCGCGTGCTGCTGCAAAGCCCGCGATTTCGCAATTGGCAGGGTGCGCTCGCAAAAGTGCCCATGATCGTGGGATTACGATGAGGGACATCCTTATCTCCTTCCCCA
>CAYIRQ010000037.1:0-11642 GCA_964365905.1 uncultured Candidatus Peribacteria bacterium | reverse complement strand
TTTCCTATCTCAGCAAAGGGTTTCTGATCTTTGTCCTCTTCTTCGTCATCATCCTTCGCATCATCGTGAACGCGCTCGTCATCCTGCTCATTCCGACCATTGTTCTTGGGCTCGGTCTTCTTCTCGCCCGCTTCCTTCCGGATGCCATGAGCTTTGGGATCAGTGGAGGTCTGGGTGTTCTTCTGCTCCTCTTCGCAAGTTACTTTCTCGGATACGTCACCGTCTTCAAACATACCGTTTGGACCATCACCTACATGGAACTCAGCAAGCTGAAGGATCTCGATATCATTGAACTGAAGACAACGGTGGAAACGACCGCAATCGCAGATTCAGAAATTGTGACCGCGAATACAGAAATTCCGCGTCCGAAAGCCGAAGGATTCACGACTTGACGGGTGGCCATCCGTCCACCTATACTTGCGGCCATGACTGCCACCTCCCAAAAAATCCGGAAAGGGACAACCCTTTCCCTCACCGATCATCAGAAGACCGTCCTCGAATACATCCGGGACTTTCAGGGAAAGCGCGGCTACTCCCCTTCCCTCGCGGATCTCGCGATCGCCTTCGGCCTCAGGAGCAAGAACGCGGTTGCGAAAGTCGTGAATGTCCTCGTGCGCGAACGCTTTCTCGAGAAAGATCCAAAAGGCAGGATCAAAATCGTGGCGCAGGAAGAGGGCTCGAAGCCGGAACCGCTCACGCTCTCGCTCTTTGGTCCGATCGCCGCGGGATTTGCGGCGCCCGTGGAGGAGCAGGCGGAGGAGCGGATCGTGCTCGAGGACTTTTTGGTGCGCGATCCCGTGCGGACGTTCCTCCTCCGCGTGAAAGGAGACAGCATGATCGCCGCCGGCATCTTCGAAGGAGATCTCGTGATCGTGGAGCGTGGCGCGGAGCCGCGGGTCGGAGAAATCGTCGTTGGTATCCTCGACGGCGAATTCACTCTGAAACGCCTCGTGAAGGAAAAGGGCAAATACTTCCTCCGCGCCGAGAACCCGGATTATTCCGATCTCCATGCGATGGAAGAACTGCAGGTTGCGGGAGTCGTGCGAAGCGTCGTGAGAAAATATTGATGCTTGCCCATATCGACGCCGACGCCTTCTTTGCTTCTGTTCTCCAACGCGAGAACCCGAAGTTCAAAGGGAAGCAGCTCCTCGCGCTCGGGATGGGGGGCGGCTGCGTCATTGCGGCAAGTTACGGGATCTGAAAAAGGTGTCAGGAACCTTTTCTCGAGGGTTCCTGACACCTTTTTGGAACGCACCGCAGGGGGAGGATTCGTCGGCGCCGAGCGACGCTTCGGCCGTTTCCTCTGCGAAGAAGCACTGCTCCTGCCATTTGCAAAGGAGGCGTTTGATGCCTCGATATGCGCCGCCGTGTCATCCCGAGTGTCCCGAGCACAGCGAAGGATGTATCGAGGGAGCACGGCGGCGCTACTCGGCATGACACGTTTCATCCAAGTTGGCCTCGTCCTCTCCCACCTTCGCTCCCGTGGCCCCCGGCAAAGTTCCCTCTTCGATGATCACGATCCCGAACGCTTGCGTTCTCTTCAACGAACGATTGATGAGCTACGGGAGATTTTTGGGAAGGAAAGTGTGCATTATGGAGGTGCATTACGGTAAAAAAACTTGAAAGAAGCCTTGCCTAGCAGGAAAACTGCGCTAAACATCGCTCTCCAATGCTTGAAAAGTACGCTAGTGGCACAGAAGCAGCCAATCCCGCAACACCCTTCCATCTGCGTGAGGAGCTGAAGGATTGGGCAAATCCACGTCTTGCGTCGTTTGTTTCCTCACGACAAACATTGCAGAAAGCAGCGGAACGATGGCGCGACGAAGAGGTTGTAAGAAGGCTTTTCGCCTTTGTTACGGAAGGAAAATTCTTCGGTGACAGAACAAGTGCAGAACTCAATACAAGACTGTTCTTCGAGTGTGCGAAACAACTGGACGTCAATGTCGCAGCTGAAGAGAAAGCGTATGCAGCAATTCTTGCCGGCAGGTTCGATGATCCCAGCCTCCAATACCATTCATGCTTCCCTTTCTTGCGAAGACTCGAGGGTCTTGAAGGACAATTGTCCCAAACTGCAGCAGCGATGGAAGAGGTGGGAAACATGGTGACGACGATGAGACAGCAGATACGCTTCCTCTCGCAACATGTCCGCAGTTCCCGCGAACTTGCAGAGCTTGTGCAGCAAAGGGAAAAGGAAGATAACAAAAAAAACCGGTAAAGAAGCAACCTGGCTATATACTACGAGCGTGAAGAAGAACAACGCATCCGACGAAATCCTGAAGCAGCTGCGCGCACGGATCGCGAAGTCTCCACGCAGCTCCGGCATTTACCGGTGGCTCGATAGCGAGGGAACGGTTCTCTATATCGGCAAGGCGAAGGACCTGCGGAGTCGACTCAAAAGCTACGTGCAAAAACGGGATAAATCCCTGGGACCGTGGAAGCTTGCGCTCCTCGAGCGGATCGCGGATTTCGATTATACGGTGACGGCAAACGAGCTCGAGGCTCTCATCCTCGAAACAAATCTGATTAAGGAGCATCGTCCGAAATATAACGTTCTCATGAAGGATGATAAAAACTACGTCTACCTCAAGATCACGCAGGAAGATCCCTATCCCACACTCGAGATTGTGCGCCGGATGGAGAATCCCAAAGCCACGTACTTCGGTCCGTTCTTGAGTAACTTCGATCTCAGGAACACGCTCGATCTCCTCCATACAATATTTGAGTGGAGAGCATGCAAACGTTCGATCGATGTGTTGAATAAAATGCATGCTTCGTCTGCCGCTCAGCATGACATCGATCTCAAACCCTGCATCGACCAGCAAATTGGCCGCTGCAACGGTCTTTGCCTCGGGACACTTTCGCACGAGGAATACCGCGAACGCATCAGAAAGGTCATTGCCTTCTTCCGTGGCGACCATGAGGAAGTGATTGAACGATTACACGTTCTCATGAATGAAGCTGCATCCGCGAAACAGTTCGAAAAAGCAGCGAAGTTTCGCGACACGCTCCATCACATTGAATCTCTCGAGGAACAGCAGGTGGTTTCCGGCACGAGCGGGGAGGATACGGACATCTTCGGCGTCGCGCTCCTCCGCAGTCGGGCGCAGGTTGTCCTTCTGAAGGAACGCGAGGGGAAACTCGTGCAGGAACTGAGCTTCTCTCTCCAGGGGGAAGCGGGACGCAGCAGCGAAGTCCTCGCGCAATTTCTTCCGCAGTATTACTTCGAAACGACGGATATTCCCGATACGATCCTCATCAGGGAACCATTTGAGGGGGAGAACGCCCTTGAAGAATGGTTGAACCAGAAACGAAGAACCAAAAACCAAAAACGTGTGCGCATGCACGTTCCCGAGCGTGGCAAGAAGTCGAAGCTTCTCCAAATGGCGGAAGCGAATGCCCTCGAAAAAGTGGAGCAACAATTTGCGAAGTGGGAAGCGGAGGATGCGAAGCTCGAACGAGCGTTGCAAGAATTGCAAACAGGGTTGGGGTTTCCGAACCTCCCCAAACGCATCGAGTGCTACGACATATCGCATCTTTCCGGAACGGAAACTGTTGGCAGCATGGTCGTTTTTCTCGACGGGAAAGCAGCCAGTGATCACTACCGTTCTTTCACGCTCCGGAGTATCAGAAATGGAGAAATTGATGATTACAAAGCCCTGCGCGAAGTTCTGCGACGACGTCTCCGGTACCTCATTGATGCAGAAGAACGCTGGAAGTCCCTGGGCATCGAATTTGGAAAAGCGCGCAAAGAGGAGCAGCACGTCCTCGAAGGCATCATCGAGCGCCATCCGGATCTTTTAAGCACAAAAGATGTCCATACGCGCGATTTCATCGTTGCGCGGCACGGGGGCGCAATCGTGGGATGCGGGAGGCTGCTCGACCATGCCGGCAGCATCAAAGAGATCAAATCCGTCTGGGTTGATGAGGAACATCGCGGGCAGAAGCTCGGTCATGCTGTCATTCGGAAGCTTCTCGAAAAGGCAAAGAAAGGAAAAGTGTATGTCATGATTTCCTCGGATCTCCACGAATACTATGCAGAACTTGGTTTCCAGCGCATCGAAAAAATCCCGATGATTCTTCAAGCCATGCTCGACGAAGAACAGTCGAAAAATCCGCAATGCCCATGCGGCATTGTGATGATGCTCGAGGTGCGCAAAAGCAAACTCGATCCCAGCTTCACCTCTCGTCCCGATCTCCTCGTCCTCGACGGTGGCAAAGGACAGCTCAGCGCCGGTGAGGAAACGCTCCGTATGCTGCGCATCGAGATTCCCATCATCGCGCTCGCGAAGGAAAAAGAAGATGTGTTTGCCAGTGTCATCCCGAGTAGCTCCGCAGATCCGGTCCCCCTCCCCGAGGACGCACGCTTCCTCCTCATGCGCCTCAGAGATGAAGCGCACCGCTTTGCAAACCGGCATCGGGAACGAAGAGCAAAGCATGCTCTTGTCTCATAGCAATATAACAATTGAACAATTTAACAATTTCTCAACTCTGCACACATTGCAGAAACCATTGAGGAACGTACAATGAGGATCTTATGAAAAAGCTCAATTTCCTCCTCGGCGCTCTCGGAGGTCTCTTTGGAGGTCTCCTCATCAGTAACCGCAAACTCCGTCAGGATCTTCGTGATGCGAAGGATCCTTCAAGTGCAGCGAAGATGCTCGGGAAAGAATTACATCGTGGCGGTCGCGAAGTCGCGAAGGAAGCAAAGCAGTGGCTCGAAAGCGATGATACGCAGCGGAACTTACGGAAAGCCAAGCGTTACATGTGGCACAAGTGGTCGAATGTGAAGAAGGAGGCAGAATCTCTGGGCGAAGACGCCATGGACGCCGCGAAGAAGACCGCGGCAAACGCCTACGAGAAAGCGAAGGACAAGGTGGAGAGGAAGATTTGGTAGAAGCAGTGTCATGGTGTTTTTCCACTCCTACCGACTCCGATGCGGCGGCCCTGAGCGTCGTGGCCCGAAGCTCGGCACAAACCCTTCCGGCGGAGCCGTCATCTGTTTCAGGGAGAGCCTCGTCTTTCCTTCAATGGCATCGTACTCGACGACTTTCACCTTGAGCTCCTGCCCCAGTTGCACGACGTCTTCCACATTCTCCGTCCGCTTCCACTGGAGCTCGGAGATATGGATCATGCCGTCTTTGCCCCGGAGGAATTCCACAATAGCACCAACGCCGGGGATAATGCGCACGACTTTCGCGTCGTAGACCTTCCCCACCTCCGGCTTCGCAACGATGCCCTGAATCCATTCCTTCGCTTTCACCATCGCTTCCCCATTCACCGAGGTGATGAAGATGATGCCGCTATCCTCGATATCGATCTCGACGCCGAGTTCTCCCGTGATCTTCTGAATCGTCTCACCGCCCTTGCCAATGACAAGACGGATGTCATCGGGATTGATCTGAATCGTCTCGATGCGCGGCGCATAGGGAGAGAGTTCCTTGCGCGGTTCTGCGATTGCCGCCGTCATCACGGCAAGAATCGTTGCGCGGCCCGTGCGGGAACGCTCGAGTGCTTCTGCAAACACATCATCCGGCAATCCTTTGATCTTGCTATCCATCTGAATCACCGTAACACCTTTCGCTGTTCCTCCAACCTTAAAGTCCATATCGCCGCCAAAATCCTCCTCATCCTGCAGATCCGAGAGCACGACGTACTTCCCCTTGGCCTCATCCGAGATAAGCCCGAGAGCGATGCCGGAAACGGGCGCCGTGAGCGGCACGCCCGCCGCCATGAGCGCGAGCGTCGAGCCGCAGGTTGCAGCCATCGAGGAGCTGCCGTTACTTTCGAGAATCTCCGTGACCGTGCGGATGGTGTAGGGAAATTTCTCCGCATCCGGAAGAACGGGCTCGAGAGCGCGCTGGGCAAGATTGCCGTGGCCGATCTCGCGGTTTCCAACGAAGAGGCGATTGCTCGTTTCTCCCACCGAGAATGGAGGAAAATTGTAATGATGCATGTAGCGCATCTTTCGTTCCCCCTCCATCCCTTCGACGATCTGCTGCGATCCGGGGCCGCCGAGTGTTGCCGTCGTGAGCGCCTGCGTCTCGCCGCGCTGGAAGAGCGCGGAACCATGCACACGATTCGGAAGAATATCGATGATCGCCGAAAGAGAACGGATCACATCGACTTTGCGACTGCTCATCCGCACGCCTTCCTCGAGAATCAGTCGCCGCACTTCTCCCCTGATGATCTTATCGACAAGAACAGGGCCGTGAGCAAGGAGCTCTGCTTTCTCTTCTGCACTGTCCATTGTCCATTGTCCATTGTCCATTGCGGCTTTCAGCTTCTGCTCTGCTCCAGCCATCAAATCATTAAAGATCTTTCGCCGCTCAAGCTTCGGGAGCGGCTCGCGAATGGCTTTCGTGACAATCGGAAGCGCCCATGCTTTCAGATACTCATAGGCCTCCTTGTGCTCAAATGGGAGCGAAACTTCGAACTTTGGTTTCCCGACCTCTTTTTGAATATCCGCGAAGAACCGCGCGATCTTCTGTGCCCACTTCTTCCCGAAAGCAATCGCACGCAGGATCTCCGCTTCCGGCACTTCCTTCGCGCCGGCCTCAATCATGACGACGCGCTCAAGAGAGGCCGTGACAAAGAGATCGAGATCACTCTTTGTCATGGCTTCCACGGAAGGATTGAGAACGAGTTCTCCGCCGATGAGGCCCACGCGGACCGATCCCAAGGGGCCATCGCACGGACAATCGCTTAAGGAAACAGCCAGGTTCGCGGCATTTGCGGATGCAATATCGTGTTCATGCTCGAAATCATATGAAAGAACGGTGCACATGACCTGAATATCATTCCTGATATCTTTCGGGAACATCGGACGGAGTCCCCGGTCAATGACGCGCCCCATGAGGACGAAATCATCCGACGGCCGCCCCTCACGCTTGCGGAATCTGCTCCCGGCAATTTTTCCTCCGGCATAGTACTTCTCCTGGTAGACAACCTGCAGTGGAAGAAAATCCACGCCCTCGCGCGGCTTTGCGGAGATGGTGCACGTTCCGAGGGAGACCGTGTCGCCCATCTGACAAACGACAGATGCATTCGCCTGTGTCGCAAGCGCGCCCGTGCGCACGGTGAGCTTCTCGTCCCCGAGCTCGAGGGTATATTCCTTTGACAGAGACATACGATGAAGGGGAAAGGATACGATGTCCTTTCCTCCATGGGCATGAGCCCAACTGTGAACAATTAACGTTTAACAATTGACAACCAGCGCGGGCAAAAACACCGAGTTAACTGTCAATTGTTAACTGTTAACCGTCATCAGCGGAAGAAAGGAGCTGAAAAGGACAGTACTCTGATTGACGAAGAAAAGAAAGCACATAGAATCAATCTGTGAATACGCCTACGGAAACTGAGGTGCAGAGCCTTGCAGAGCTCTTTCGATTTCCCTCTCCCGATTTTGCAGCGGTCCATGACCAGTATCGTCGCATCGAGGACGATGATATTCCTGACCGCTTTGGGAGCAACGAGTATCAACGAGAGGTTTATAGAGAGTTGAATGAGGAGCAACGAAAAACTGTGCTCGCTATCCAGAATGCCTTTGCAAATTCTCATGATCATAAAAATTGCGCTCGAGTCGGAAACAGCGCCAGTAAAAATCTGAGCGAAGGAAGTTCCGGACGTCGCTCCATTGGACAAAGCAGCAGTGCGCGGAGGCTTGGTGATTACTAGAAAAGGGCCCTGCCACATGGCAGGGCCCAGAGGACGAACGTCACTCGTTCGCCCCAGCCCGACAGAGTCGTTCTGGCGGGCAAAGCTGCAGATCACCATTCACAGACTCCGACCGGTTCGTTGTAGTAATCGTTCAAATCAAAACCTTCGTAAGGATCAAACGACCAGTGTCGAGGGTACGGCATCCCAGCGGAGTAGGAATTGCCATCCCCAATGCGCCTCAGAGGTCTGGACATGTTGTACCCCCCGTACATCACGAAAACATGTGTTCCAGGGTCAAACCTGACCTCCTTGGCGTAGTCGGGGGGTTTGAACGCATCCCCAATGCGAGGATATCCTTCGCATGGATGGAACGACATTCCTTCCCCTCGATCCATCTCCTCCGGCGTGTAGTCCCGAGGTAACACTAACTTACTCATCGCTTTCCTCCTTTCAACTCTTCACCAGTGCGAGGATCATGCGTCCAGTGATCGGGGTAGGGCTCACCTTCCTTGTGTGCCTTCCCATCTCCAATCCGATGCAGGTAGCCCCAATCAATCTCGGACGCATTTGGGCCGCCGTAATCGCTGCAGTTTTCCATCAGCGCCCCCAGATCAGGAGGCCGATGAAACTTCCGCTCTGTTGCGTCGTAGTGGAGTTCATCGATCGGCCACGAACTTCCTCGCAGCGGATCTGGGTGATATTTCATCCCTTCCCCTCGATCCATTTCCTTCGCTGTGTAGTCACGCCACAAAACTCTCTTACTCATCGCTCATCTCCTTTTCAGACAATGACTTCTATTCCTGCTCCCAGAGCCCACGCGGGCTCACCGGGCGCAGGGGTTGTCCTGTGAACGGATCGAAGCGCCAGTGCTCATGGTAGAACTCACCGGTCGCCCGATCCCGACCATCGCCGATGCGGGGCAGATAGCGCTTCTCTTGCGGAAACTCCATTGTGACTCCGCCCCAAGCGAGTCCCGTTTTCGGACTGTGATCGTTGGCGAAGAACTGGCCTCGTCCCTGATCGTACTGAAGGTCCGATAGCCTTTCTCCCGTCACGGGGTGGAAGACCGCACCAAACGCGCCTTGATCAATCTGATCCACTGCGTAGGTCACCATGACATCAGTCATTGCTACCTCCTTTGCCAATGCTGTGAAAGATCTGCAGCTACAAAGAATTGGCACACGGCCAATCCGCCCTACTCAACACGAGTAGAGCGCGCTATCTCCTTATTCTTCCCTCTCCCTAGGGGAGAGGGTCAGGGTGAGGGGGCAGGGCGCTCTGCTCGATGCAGTCGCCTTGCCATGCGCCCTTGGGAGAAAGAAGAAATTTCATGACGTGTACCGTTGTACCGGTACAAGAGTACATGTCGCAAATGGGAAGGTCAAGGCATTCCCAATGCTGGAATTTCTTAGCTCTTCAAAACGCCCATTCTCTTCAAAAACATCCACGCAGCCCCTGTTCCATGGCGGAGGACGCGTGATCCCCGTGTGATCTTACTGATACTCAGCTTGAGCTTCTTTGCCACAACACGCTGCTGCGTACCGCGTGCAAGTTCCTTTAAGAGTTCCCAGCGCTTCGCGAGAGAACCGAGTTCCTTCGGCGTGAGGAGATCCGTGAGAAGCGCCTCAGCTTCCCTGGGGTTTTTGATGAGGCTGAACAGCCGGAACAGTTCCCGCTCCTTGCTCATACCCTCAATGTACCCGCTCTCTTGTACCGGTACAAGAGAACATGTCAGCCGATCTTTCTCATGCCCACGAGTGATTGAATTGCATTGATCGCGAGCGTGGCAGTTATACCATTCTCATCCTTCAAAGGATCAATCTCCACAATTGTTGCCGCAACAAGTGGCGCACCACCACAGCGATTTTCCTGGAGATGCCCTGTAAACTGTAATAGCTCATCCGGATGCCAACCATCGGGGTTCCGCATGGCAACACCCGGAGCATATTTCTGGTCAACTACATCCATATCGATGAGCGCAATAAAAGCTTGTACCCTTCTCCTTACCTCATCTATTTCGTCCAAAAGAGGATGAAGATCCCTTCCGAGCTGCTTGAATACATGCATCGTCTGAAATCGAACGCCATGTTGAATTGCAAGATCCATCTCCCGATCATCGGATTGAAAAAAATCCGGTGTATGGGAATTGACGCAGCCGACGACGACATTGCGGGGTAAAATCTTTCTCCCCGGCCGGTGAATGTTTGTGAATTTTGAGTGTCCCAGTCCCATGAGGGAAGATAGGGTCATGCCATGGGGATTTCCTGTAATGGTTGTTTGACTTGTATTAAAGTCTAAATGACCATCGCCAGCACCAACACCAAGTTCACCATCGCACGTCGCCGCAATACCTGACACTACACCCAAATCAATTTCTTGGCCGCCTCCTATCGCAAGGATGAACTGATGACGCGCCCTTCGCTCAGCGACAATCTGTGCCGCACAACTCGATGTTGCCACAAGTTCATCAAGATTCATGACACCCTCGACCATGTTCCCCGAAGGTTTTGGGCATGGAATTGCAACAGGTTCTGGAACTCGCCACCCTGCCTTCTGAAGTACTTCAAGAAGCCCATGATCAAGCAAGTACTGGGGCGCCAAACTGAGACTTGCCGGCGTATTTGATCCACCAAGGATGGAACCATATTTGATGACAGCAATTTCACCGGTGTCTCTCACTTTGTTATTTTACATCAATATCATATAATATGCAATCACCTCAGACCCAGCAATATTCCACTTTTCACCTCTTCAACTTATTCGCCTCAATCACCTTCTCGTACTCCTTCGGTTTGTGCATCCGGAGGTAATTGAGGATCTTCCGGCGCTGGGCGACTTTGGAGAGAAGGCCGCGGCGAGCGGATTCGTCTTTCCGATGCTCCTGCAGGTGCTTCGCGAGAAGATCGATCTCGGAGGAAAGGATTGCAATTTGAACGTGGGGGGAACCTGTGTCCTTATCGTGGACCTGGTGTTTCACGATGAGCTTTTTCTTGATTGTGCGGGTAAGCATATTGGCGATGCATTCTAGCTATCCCCTTCCCCTTTGGCAAGAGAAATGGCAGGAATACGCACCTGCTGCACGTTTGGAAGGGTTTTGCCAAAAAAGCGCTCGCCTGCATCTCGGAAACGCACGGGGTCTCCCGTCGTGAGAAAGGTGAGATTCCCCGAGCGCTCAATCGCTTGATCGTACTCGGTATGACGCGCAAGGTACGCTTTCAATTTCTCGGCAACAATCATCGGGGAGTGAAGGACAGTGCACCTTCGCCCCATCAGCCTTTTGAAGAGCGGATGGAGCGCCTCGTAATGCGTGCATCCGAGAACGAGAGTGTCCGGATTCTGCGTTTTGAGATTGCGCAGATACGAACGCACAATCCGCGTTGTCTCCGGTGTATCCGTCCATCCTTCTTCAACGAGGGGAACGAGGAGAGGACACGCTTGCTGAAGCACTGTAACGTCGGGTTGAAGATCCTTGAGCTCTCGCACATACGCCTGTGATTCCACCGTTCTTCGCGTCCCGATAACTGCAATCCGATTATTTTTCGTATGGAGCACGGCTTCCTCTGCCAAAGGTCGAACGACTCCAAGAATATTCCAATGACCTTTCTGCCCTTCCTGCCCTTCTTGCCCTCCAAAAGTTGGCAGCCACTCCTGCTGCAGCGTCCGCAGTGCCTCCGCGGACGCCGTGTTGCATGCGAGGATGATGAGCGTGCATCCCTGATCAAAGAGGAATGAACAACACTCTTTCACCCACGCCGTAATCACGTCCTGCGATCGATCGCCGTACGGCGCCCGCGCATTGTCCCCGAGGTAGAGGGTTGCATAGTCAGGGAGCAGTTGACGGATCTCCCGGAGCACGGTAAGACCCCCAACTCCTGAATCGACGACTCCAAGCATCGTGGAAACACGATACCTCTCCAGGAGGAAGAAGGCTATGGTATGGTGCTCCCCATGCAGGTATCGCCGCTTCTCCGGGAGGCGTCCACGCA
>CAYIRQ010000036.1:0-11771 GCA_964365905.1 uncultured Candidatus Peribacteria bacterium | reverse complement strand
GCGCTCGTGATCGCCGCTCCTTCCCATCCACCAGCATGCGGTGACCCACGCGGAAGCCGTAGAGCGTGAACGAAGAAGCGCAGAAGAGAAGGAAGTCCGTGTCTGGTCCTCGCGGAGATATGGTGCAAACCATTGCTCTCATATGAAATGCAGTCGGGAGAGTACTTGCTCAACCGGCAGTGATCACGGATGGGATCAGATACTCTTGCAGACGGCCGACGGCAACTGGGTGAACGTGAACTGGAATGGCGACCAGCTCAACTTCGAGAACCTGAATGCGAATGCCAACGACAACATCGCCTCGGGCTCCGTCCGGCACTTCCTTCTCCTTTCTCTTAAAAACTCCCTTGGGGGGGGGTCTCCTATCAGCATTTTTTGCAGATTTGATCCACCCGCCGAGCATGCGGCCGATTTCATCCATGATCTGCTGCGCCTGCGTATACTTCTTAAGGTCAATCGCTTTCGTATCCCTCGCGAGCCGCACGAGAATCCGGAGGAGATTCAGCTTTATGCTTGCCTGTGCGAGTAGCGCTGCTTTGGTCTCTTTTTCACTCTGACTTGTGAAAAGCAACAGCTCGATAACCGAGAGGGATGTTTCCTCCGCGCGCTGCCAAAGCGTGTAACGATCGGCTTTCGGGATACCGCTCCGGTAACTCGCGAGCAGTTTGTAGAGATCGTACGCTTTTGCGAAGATGGGGACTTCCATGACTTCCATGCATGCGCGAGTCTATCACGATCTTTTCCCGAGTATCGTTGCCCCCGAACACCTCTTTGCGGCGTGGGAGGAATTCCGAAATGGCAAGCGGTCACGGACGGACGTGCAGGAATTTGCAATGCGTCTTGAAGAGAACGTCTTCTCCCTCCATCGCGACCTTGCGTGCGGCAACTACCGGCATGGCCCCTACAGTGCGTTCACCATCTGCGATCCGAAGCAGCGGCTCATTCACAAAGCACTCGTCCGTGACCGAATTGTGCACCATGCAATTTTCAAGGTTCTGGCCCCTCTCTTCGAGTCGACGTTCATCGCACACTCCTTCTCCTGTCGGGTGGGGAAGGGGACGCACCGCGCGGTTTCCGCGCTTGAGACGATGCTGCAGCAAGCGAGCAGGAACGGCACGAGGAATTGCTTTGCCCTCAAGTGCGATGTGTACCGGTTCTTCGCATCCGTCGATCACGAGATATTGCTTTCGCTTCTACGGAGACGGATCGGTGATCGTCGAGCGATGGAACTGCTGACGGAGATCATCACGAGCTTCGGCGCCGTAAAAGGACTTCCCATCGGCAATCTCACTTCCCAGCTCTTCGCCAACGTATACCTCAGTGAGCTCGACCAGTTCATCAAACACCATCTGCGGGTGCGGCACTACGTCCGTTACACCGACGACTTCGTGATCGTTTCCGACGATATGGAGTATCTCCGGAAACTCATCCCCGCGATCGGGGCGTTCCTTCGTGATGCACTGCATCTCTCGCTTCACCCGCAGAAAGTCACGATCCGCAAGTACCGGCAGGGCGTCGATTTTCTCGGCTACGTTCTCCTGCCCCGTCATCGGATGCTCCGTACGCGGACGAAGCGCCGGACGTTCCGGAAACTCCGGAGTTGCGTGAGCGAGTGCAGGAACGGCCGGCGATCCGCAGAATCCGTCGAGGGATCTCTTTGCTCCTATCTTGGCGTCCTCTCTCATGCGGATGCCTACCTGCTCGCACAAAGCCTTCGGAACCGGTATTGGTTCTGGATGCATTCGTGCTGAGCACAAACGGTGTCGCCCTTCGTCTGGGCTCAGGGTGACAGAACTCCTGCTCAGGGCGACAGAATCCCCTGCATACGTCAGGGAATACTGAGCGCAAACGGTGTCATGCTGAGCACAAACGGTGTCATGCTGAGCACAGTCGAAGCATGAGTAAATGACACCCTGTACAATGCATCGTCCTATGAAAGAATACATCGCCTACATCGTACGATGCCGAGACAACGCGTACTACACAGGAGTCACCAATGACATCGAGCGTCGCATGACAGAGCACAATGAAGGCATTGACCCTACATGTTATACGTACAAGCGAAGACCTGTTGAACTCGTCTATCAATGTTCATTTCGTGAAGTGAACGATGCTATCAATGCGGAGAAGCAGATCAAAGGGTGGAGCAGAAAGAAAAAGGAAGCACTGATAGGAGGAGAATTGCACCTGCTGCCGGTCCTTTCAGAAAACGGAATGGAACGACGTATTCGATCAAGAACTGCTTGGGTAAGAAAACATGTTCGTGTCATGCTGAGCACAGTCGAAGCATGCCACCACGACGCCACCCTTCGTCTGGGCTCAGGGTGACACGCAGCGGAAACAGAGCCACGAATGCACAAAGCACGATAGAATAGGACGGTGAGCATCTTTCTTCCCAAACATCACGGTGTTCTCGGGATCAATCGGCGCAATCTGCTGTATTTGCGTCCGTATAATCCGGGAAAAGCCGTCGCGTTTGCGGATAGCAAGTTAAAGACAAAGCTCTACCTCGAGGAGTAACATGCACGGGGTGGACATTGCCGTCTTCTTCGATGCACTGGCATTCGAGGATTATCCCTTTTCACTGGAAGAGTACCGCCTTGCGTACCACCACCTCGCGTCCGCCGTGGATCAGCGGGGCGGGACACTGTGGATCGTGCGCGGGCAAGAAACCTATCGTGGAGGGCAGTGTTTCGAGGGAGGGTGGCGGTTCTCCTCCGGAACATTCACGCGGGTAGAGGGGCGCCACCACTATGGTAGGATCTATAACAAAGGTCACTTTCGGGGGGACCGGGGAATCGCGATTGTCAATGATCCCCACCTCGAGGAACTCTGCACCAATAAATGGGAAACGTATTGTCTCTTCCGGAAACACTGTCCGCAGACCGAGCTTGTCCGGAATAGAGGGGAGCTCCCGGCTGCCGCACGGCGGCTATGTCACTGTGCGCGCATCGTTGCGAAGCCGCGCGATGGGGAGGAGGGACGAGGAATCATCATCGGTTCGATGGAGGAGGTGTGCCAATCAGTATCCCAATTTCCCTGCATTCTCCAGGAATTCCTTGATACCTCTGCAGGAATTCCTGCTCTCATGGAGGGAATCCATGATTTCCGCATGGTTGTCGTACGTGGCGAGATCGTTCTCGCGTTCTGCCGCACGCCCCCGCCCGGCGGACTTCTTGCAAACGTTGCACAGGGCGGCAGTATCGTTCCTGTACAATACCGTGCAATACCACGGGAGGCGCGGCGTATCGCTGGGGACGTGGATGCAATCTTCCAAAAATTTCCACTGCGGGTCTATAGCGTCGATGTAGCGCGCGTGCACAGTGGAACATGGAACATCATCGAGCTCAACGCCAAGCCTGCCCTCTTCGGGAGAAATCGCGGCGAGGATTTTGCGCGTTTCCAGGAGGCTCTTGCCGATCTCCTGACTGTGCCGCCATGACACACGTCGCGATCTACTTCTCCAATCCCCGACCTGATGGGCCACCCTTCGATCATGGGGGATACCGGGAGGCCTATCATGGGCTTGCTCGCGAACTCCTCGCACGAGGGGCAACCTGTACCTTCGTACGCGGGAAAGAAACGTTCCTGGGCAAGGGAACCTTCGCAGGAGGCTGGTGTTTTGATGAAGCGGGAAATCTCCATGAGGACCGAGGACCCATTCGTGCTGATGTTGTGTACAACAAGGGCGAGGACTTTCAGGCAGACGCAGAAACATGCCTCATCAATCATCCTGCGCTTGATGCGCTCTGCAGAAATAAGAAGCGAACCCTGGAGCAATTTCCTCTTTTCCTGCCCCGCGCTGTTCTTTGTGAGAGCAGGGAAGAGCTCCACATGCGCCTCGCGCATATTCCACCGGCGACGCGAGTTGTCGCAAAGCCTCCTGATCGCTGGGGTGGCCAAGGTGTGATCATCGATGTTCCATCACGCATCATGGAGAGCGCATGCAGCTTTCCAATTCTTCTCCAGGAGTTCGTCGATACGTCCGAAGGGATTCATGGTCTCTGCAGCGGAACACATGATCTGCGCTGTTTCGTCATCAGCGGAACAATCGCACTCTGCAGCATTCGTCTACCCCCGGCGCGCACATTTGTTGCCAATATTGCGCAGGGTGCAGCAATCATTCTTGTGCCCACTGAGCAAGTTCCCGACGAGCCGCGTCGCATTGTTGGCGAGATCGATCGTTCCTTTGAACAGTATGGTACGCGGATCTATTCGGTGGATTTCGGCCGCAGTATCTCCGGGCGCTTTTATGTCTTCGAGCTCAATTCCCAGCCGGGACTCACGGCACCCCACCGAGGGCCGGGCACGCTGCACCTTTACGAAGCCGTTGCCCAGGCGCTCATCACAGCATGTTGATATACTTGTGTGTGGGATGCTTGCATTCTGCACGTGAGGGCGTTCTTCGTACGTGCATTGCGTGATGTGGAAATCCGGAAGGCATGCTGCTCAGGATTTCCCCTTTTCCACTACAATGGGTCGTCATGGCATTCTTTCTTCCCAAAGATCACGGCGTTCTCGGGATCAATCGCAGAAATCTTCTCTATTTGCGTCCGTATAATCCCGGAAAAGCCGTCGCATTTGCTGATAGCAAGCTGAAGACGAAGCTGTACCTCGAAGCGCGCGGGATTCCAGTGCCAAAGCTCTATGCGAAAATCACCAGCCGGGATGAGCTGCGCGTGTTCGATTTCTCCTCTCTCCCCGAGAGCTGTGTCCTCAAGCCAAACGCTGGCTACGGAGGCGAGGGGATTCTCATCGTGCAGGGACGGGAGAACGAAAAATGGAGAATCGGAGATGGGAGCCTCCTTTCCGGGCACGAAGTGCGTGAGCATTGCGAGGACATCCTCGACGGGATGTACGCGCTTCATCACCGGCGCGATATCGCTTTCTTCGAGCAGTATCTTCGTCCGCACCAATGCTTCGCGGCGCTCCATCCCGCGGGACTCCCCGATATTCGCATCGTCGTCTTCAATCTCGTCCCCGTGATGGCGATGCTGCGTTTGCCGACCGCAGAGAGCGGTGGCAGAGCCAATCTCCACATGGGTGGCATCGGCTTGGGAATTGATCTCGCAAAGGGAGTGACAACGTTTGCGACTCAGCATGGACGACGACTGCGAAAGCTCCCGGCTGGCACAGATCCAGCGGGATTCCCGATCCCGGAGTGGGATGAACTTCTCCTCATTGCTTCCCGTATTCAGCAGATTACGAACATCGGGTTTCTCGGTGTGGATCTCACGCTCGATGAAGCGAGCGGCCCGCAGTTGCTCGAGGTGAATGCGAGAGCCGGTCTCATGGTGCAGGTCGCGAATCTTGCTCCTCTCGGAGAGCGCCTGGAGCGCGTGGAGGGACTGCAGGTGAGCTCTCCGGAGAAAGGAGTCCGCATCGCCCAGGATCTCTTTGGCGATAAAATTGTTCGTGAAGAACGGGAAGAACGCCCAGTCGTAGGAATCGAAGAAACCGTGGAAATTCTGGGAGGAAAGAAAACATTTGTGCTTCGTGCCCGCCTCCATCTCGATGAAGAGCGATCCATCGCAGATCCTGCATTACTTCGGGAACTCCAGAAACTGGAAGCAGTGGAGCCCGTGAAAGAAGGCGGAGAATATCGGATGAAATTCCAGCTCGCGGGTCGCAAGGTGCAGACGCTGATTGCGGCGAAATCCATTCCGCGGGAGGAGGGGGTCCGCATGATCCTCGGGAAGCGCGATCTCACGGCATTCCTCATTGATCCCGGGAAAGATCCATCATCGCCGCTGCCGCGCACCGTGGATCTCCACCGGATGGATGAGCAGCTTGCGGCCATTGATGAGAAGATTCATTTCCTCCGGCATCTACGTCCCGGTAATCTTGCGGAGGAGCGTGCCATGGTGCAGAGGGATCCCACATATAATCCTCGATTTACGTATGAACCTTTGCGGTTCGATCCGGATGATCTCCTCGATCGGCTCCGTTACCTTGAGACGGATAGCTCCCCGCTTGGCATTCTTCTCTCGCGCAAGCGTGATGAACTCATTGCGAAAATCCGGATGCTCCAAATGCGGGGGCAGAATGATCGTTGCACCTTTGCTTCCATAGCCCTTTTTGGCGAACCCACGTCTACTCTCCTCAAGGATGCGCGTGCTGTTCTTTCGCAGTGGAAGAAGATTCAAAAGTCGCAGAAGCAGGATGGCAAACATCCCCCGGCGCTACTCACAACTCTCGAAGTGAAGAACCTCTTCGAGGAAGTCCTTGCATCATATGGATTACGAGAATGGAGAGTGCTTCTGCAGAGCGACGCAGTCGCGGACTGCTCCATTGGAAAAAAAGCCATCATTCTCCGCAGCGGAGCGACATTCTCGCGGCAGCGCTTCGAAAGCCTTGTTGCCCACGAAATCGAGGCGCATGTTCTCACGGCCGAGAATGCCGATCGTCAACCGTATCGCGTTTTCGAGCGGACGGCGGGGTACCTCGAGACTCAGGAGGGTCTTGCGGTCTTCCGGGAAGAGGCATTGCTTCCCGAGCAGCATGAGAAGCGCGCCTGGCCTGCTCTGGGAGTGCTTGCGACAAAGGAAGCGCTCACGCATTCCTTCGCGGAAGTTCGTTCCTTCGTCCGACATCTCGGTTTTGACGATGCACGCGCCATCCGTACCGCATTGAAAGTGAAGCGCGGGATGGGAGATACAGGCTATGGTGGCGCCTGTACGCGCGAACTCGTGTATTTCCGTGGACTCCTCCTTGTGCGGGAATTCCTGAGAGGAGGTGGAGATCTTCGGGATCTCTATTTCGGGAAGATCAGTATCCGGGATCTGCCGCTCGTGCGGGAGATTCCGGGGCTCGTGCCGCCGGTGTATTTACCGAGGGGTCTTACTTCGCCTTCACTGCTCTGAGGCTCGGAATCATCATGATCCACGTTTGTCCGCGCGAGAAGGGGAGTGCATTTCCCTTTGGATCTTTGAAGCTGAACGCGCCCTCTTCCTCCCGCATCCACGTTCCCTCGAAGATCTTTCCTCTCGTCGCGAAGAAGAGACGGCCTTTCCCGAACGTTTTCGTCCAGGGGATCGCACCGGGGGTGCCGTAGCCGTCCATGACCGTCTCGAGGAGGAGGACGTTTGCCGGGAGTGATTGGCGTGGTGCGCCTGCGATGGCCCGGCGATACCGCCTCTCGAAAGCATCGTAGGTATAGGTGACATTGTGATCGGGACTCTGGAGATCCACGGTGATTTCCGATGCGGGCTTTGCTCCATCCGGAATCGTGTTTTCGTACGGAAAGAGTGGCAGGGGCACATCCCGAAGTCCTTTTGTGTCTTTGAGCACGCCGTTTAGTGCGTTTTGATCCATGAAGACATTATGCGGCGCAGGTATTGCTGCATCACGATGATATGTTTTTCCATCATAGCGAATGCCGTCGTGATGCCGGAGTTCGGGATGCGCCTGCAAATACTCATAGGCGAGATGGTTTCCGCCAATGTGGAGGTAGAGAGGGCGATAGATTCCTGTTGCCTCAAGGAACGCCAGCCGGAGAGAGCGGCAGGGACCGATATTTTTTGGAAGATCGTTTGCAGAATAGAGAGCAAGGAAGCGGGTGATATCCCCTTCCACGATCATTTCAAAGACTGCGATCGCTTCGGTGAGTCCCTGTTGATCATCCCGTGCTTCCTTATGATTTTCAATGATTGCTGCAACGATCGGGCTGGAAGATTTCCCTGTTGGCACCATCGAGAGCGCTGAGAGGACTCCCTCCTCAATCGTTCGGAGTGCAGTTTGGACCACCCCCATGTTTTCGCCTGGTTCTTCCGCTTCGCTTCTCCCGCGAATCGCGAATGCATTGAGGACGAGGACTGCAACGACAGCGCACGAAAAGAGCGCGGCTGCCCACGGAAGTGCGACTGCGAGGATACGACGTTTCGTCATGAAGAGAGAGCAAAGAATTATTTGCCGGGTTTCTCCTCTTTCCCCTTGGCTGCAGGAGGTGTGGCGCCATCCCCGCCTTCTGCGGGAACCGCGCCCGGAGCTGCCGCAGCACCTTCCGCTGGCACTCCCTCGACTGCGGTTGTAACGGGGATGACCTCTTCCTCCTTCCGTGGCGGGATGAGAGATGCGACGATCTCCTCCGGCTTCTCTTCGATCTTTACGTTCGCGGGAACTTTCAGCGCTGCCACCGTAACGGTGTCGTGAAAATTCGCCAGGGAGGACACATCCACCTCGATCGCGTGCGGAAGATCTTTGGGGAGGCATCGTACGATGAGCGAGTCGCGGTTATGCACGAGCATTCCACCATGCTCCTTCACCCCGGGAGCTTCGCCTGTGAGAATGAGTGGCACATGCGTCGTGACTTCTTTCATAAGATCGAGCGCGAGAAAATCGATATGGGCGTATTGCCCCGTGATGGGATCGAACGCGATATCGTGAATCAGGACGGGGATTGTCTTCTCCTGGAACTTGAGATCGACGACCGTGCTCTCTCCCGCTTGAACGTACACCTTGTGAAACTCCTTCTCGGCGCATTCGATAGGGGTTGATTCAATCTTGAATCCATAGAGAACGCCGGGAACCTGATTTTTCTTCCGGAGTCCTTTCACAAGCTTCCCGCGCGTCGTGCGGGTTTGGACCGAAAGCGTCGGAGTTTTGGTTGCCATAGCGGGAGGAGATTAGGGAACGTCGGAGCAATGGTCAAGAAAGTAATTACCTACCTTACGTTCTTTGTACCTTCCTTACTTCCCCCCTTCTCCATTTCCAAAAGTACTTTGCCGCACTCACAAGATGCACCCGAACGGTCTTCCTCCTGAGGAACGAGAACATTCCTCCGGAGCTCAGGCGATGCTCGCTGTCGTCCGCCTGTGCTTCGGGGAAATAGACCACACGTTTTCCTACTTCCCAACATCTCCTGCAGAGGTCCGTGTCTTCGAAGAAGAGAAAGAAACGCGCATCGAATCCATGGAGCTTCTGAAAGAAATCCCGCCGGAGGAAGAGGCATGCGCCCACGATCCAGTCGGTGTCCCGTGTGTCATAGGGACTCGCGTCCCATTGGAGATAGCTCCGCATGCGTGAGGGGAAGAAGAACCGCAGAAAACTGCGCTTGATGAAGATATCGGCGACCGTCGGGAACGTGCGATACGAATCGCGGATTGTCCCGTCGGGAAGTATGAGTTGTGGGCCGACGATGCCGATATCAAGATGCTCCTTCAGAAATTGCACCATCTTCCCGAGCGCATCCGGCCGAAGCGCCGTATCCGGATTCACGATCAGGAGGAATTCGCCTCTCGCGGATGCAGCGCCAAGGTTGTTGCCAGCCCCATACCCGAGATTGGTCTTTGCTTCGAGAATGGAAATCTTTACTTCAGGTGTCACCCGCTCAGGATGACACGTTTGTATTTCTTTGAATGAGCGGAGCTGTGCGATCGAATTATCCCTCGAAGCATTATCGACGACGATGATTTCCAGTTGGTTGGCAATGCTCTGCCTCTGCAATGCTTCGATGCATTTTTTGGTGGCACCGGGAGTTTCGTAGTTGAGGACGATGGTGGAGATCAGCGGCATGCGAATGGAAAATGGACAGTGGAAAATGAACAATGAGTGGAAATAAATGTGTCATGGTGAGCTCGCTACGTGTCATCCCTCGGCGGGCTCAGGATGACACGATAGCGTCTCGCAAGAATTACGTGAAGAATCGGGTAAGGTCAGCGAAAGGCACCGTATGTTTGGTCGCAGTTTGCCGCTTCAGTGCTTCCTCTCTGAGCGAACGCAGGAGTTTCCGGGCTCCGAAGAATACGTGAGGCTCGAGGAGTGAGAGATACGTCCAGCGTGCGCATTGCCGCACCGCGGTTCGCCTTTGAATTTCGGCGGGCCAAAATGTCTGGTGTTTTCGGAGGAGCAGTGTTTCGTGTGCTGTTGAGAGCACGCGTTCGGCTGTGCGACGTTTTCGACGTTTGTGCTCTTTTCCGGACCCTCTCGCATGCCAAGCAAATGCCTCAGGCACATAACGGCAGGGGTGCCCTGCAACGAGCAGGCGGTACGCGAGATCGATGTCTTCCTTATACATGAACATCGTTTCATCGAAGAACTCCGTTCTGGCAGTTGACAGTTGACTCTTAACAGTTGACACATAGGCAATGTTCTCCAAGGCTGATCTTCGATAGACAACTGCGGCGCCAGTTCCTCCGAAGATTTCGCGCGGTTCATCGTACTGCCCATGATCCGTTTCTCCCTGCCCACGATCAGAGAACGCGTGCGTTTTCGTTGCAGAGATGCCTGCACTATCAATGATGTTCGTGCGTTCTTCTCCTTCCCCCAGTTTCCAACGCCTCAGTTTTCCGACCGCGGATCCCGCGTGTGGATACTTCTCGAGAGCGGCAAGAAGCTTTGTAAGGTAATCAGGGGCAAAAAGAACATCGATATTGAGCACTGCATGGAACTCCGCAGGATAGGTTCGCATGATGAGGTTATGCGCTTTCGAGAAACCAAGATTCCGATGTTCTTTCTGGAAGATCACATTCCGGAACTTGCTTTCGAGGCGCGCGAGCGCGATGCGACCTTCGGATGCATTATCGAGGCACACGATCTGCCAGTCTTTGCCGAGAATCCCGAGTCCCGTTTGTGCGACCAGTGTCTCGAGGCATCGGGACGCATATTGCTCGGAGTTATGGGTGAGGAGGCCGGCCGTGAGGCGCATGCAGGAGAGTATAGGGTTCGGATTCGGGTTCGGGCTAGGATTGTGGCACGGGTTTCTAACCCGTGCTTGCGCAAATGCTCCTGACGCATGGGCTTAAGCCCATGCCACACTGATTACACTTGAGTTCTCGCCAACCGAATCCACTCCTCTACCGTGAGCATCTGTGGTCGTCTTGTGGGATCAATGTTTGCTTTTGCGAGAAGTTCCATTCCTTTTTCCAGTCCTCCAAGGGTGTTCCGGAGCATCTTTCGCTTCTGACCGAAGGCAGTCTTCGTGAGACGGAAGACTTCATCGATGATCTCCGGGCTTGCAAGGGGTTTCGGGAAACAGTCGATATGCAGAATGGCGGAGTCCACTTTCGGTGGTGGGAGAAATGCTCCCGGAGGAACAATCTTCACGATCTTCGGAGTTCCGAAGAGAGAAACGAGGATAGTGAGGAGTCCGAAATCTTTCTTTGCAACGATCTTTTCCGCGACTTCCCGCTGGATGAGGAGCGTCATGCTCTTTGGATGCACTTCTGATTCCCGAAATGCGTGGCGGAGGAGGGGAGAGGTGATGTGATAGGGGATATTTGCGACGATTTTATACGGTTCACTCGGGAAAGGGATCTCCAAAGCATCTCCGTGTACGATTGTGAGCTTCGTCTCAGGAATCCCAGAGGCAGCACTCCCTATTTTCAATATGTTAACATATTGAAAATTAGACGCGTGGATCTTTTCCTGGCTCTCAGAAACCTCCGCAGGCTTCACTGTTTCTGTGATGAATTCTTGGAGGAGAGGAATGAGCCGCAGATCATACTCAATCGCCGTCACTTGCGCTGCATGTTTCAGCAGCTCCTTCGTGAGGACGCCGATGCCGGGACCGATTTCGACGATGTGATCAGAGGGTTCGATTGCGGCCGTTTCGAGGATCTTCGAAAGCACGGATGCGTCGGTCAGGAAATGCTGGCCAAGGCTCTTTCGGAGTACAAAATCGTGCGCGCGGAGAAATGCGGCGATATTCACAATATTGTCATTATTTCATTATTTGACAGCCGATTGAATCCCTGTACTCTACGGCTACTTTGGTTTCCCTGCATTTACCCCTCAAATGCCCCACCTGGACGAGGTGAAATAAAGAGCAGGTT
>CAYIRQ010000035.1:0-11992 GCA_964365905.1 uncultured Candidatus Peribacteria bacterium | reverse complement strand
TTTCTCGTACTTGCCGCCGGGGCCCGCGATCTGGCTTGTTCCTGTTTTCCCAGCGAGACGGTAACCCTGTACGCTTCCGCGCTTCGCGTACCCTTCCTGCGTTCCTTTGACGAGCATTGCGGTGACGGTGGCCGCCGCTTCTTCCGTGATCACGCGGTCGACTACCTGCGGATGCACCTCCTGCACGGTTCCATCGGGGTCGATCCAGCTATCGATGATCGTTGGTTTCACGAGCCGGCCGCCGTTTGCAAGAGCCGAGTATGCCGTAACCATCTGGAGCGGCGTTGCCGAGATGCCCTGACCGAAGGAAGCCGTCGCAAGCAGCGCATCACTCCAGCGACGCCAATCGAGCACCTGCCCGGGCTGCTCGTCATCGAGCTGAACTGCGGTAATGCGACCGAAGCCGAAGCGTTCGATGTAGTTCTGGAAGAGCTTCTTCCCCAATTTCTGCGAGACGCTCGTCATGCAGGTGTTGATGGAGAAGGAGAGACAATCCGTCATTGTAACCAAACCGAAGTGCCGGTTGAGAGCGTTCTCAATCGTGTACTCCTCAATCTTCACCGGTCCCTCGTCCTTGTAGGTATCATCCGGTTTTATTTCCCCCTGATCGAGGGCGACCGCCATCGTGAGAGGTTTGAAGACGGAGCCCGGCTCGTATGTGGATTGAATGATGCCGTTCACGTACGCACCGACACCGATGCGATTTTTGTACGTGAGCCACTTTCTCACTCCCGTTACCGTATCCGTGACCGGAAAGAGTTCCCAACGACTATTTTCGCTGAGGTAGAAATAGTAGCGCGTGAGATCCTTTAAATCGTAGAGGGTTTCGATCTCCGTGAGCTTTTCCTGCAGATCTTCACTGAGATGCGCTCTTCCCTCGGGAGTGAGGTCATTCAGGTATCCACGGATGACGAGCTCGTTCGTTTCGGGATGATAGATTTCGACAACAATGCCCGGTTCTTTTTCTGCCGGAATTTCAATCGGCTCCTTGGTAAAGACTGCACTGTAATTATTGCTATCGACGATGGGCGCATTCGCCATGACGAGGATTCTCCCGGTGAAGGGATCCATGATGACGACTTGGCCGCTATCGGCATGAAATTCCGAGACGGCCTTCGCGAGAATTTCTTCCACGCGTTTCTGGAGATAGCGATCGATCGTGAGGACGATGCTCCTGCCATCCCGCGCCTGGACAATGGATTGGTCGCCGGAAACGATTTGTCCCCCAAAGGGATCTGTGAGGGTACTGATGCGGCCTTCGATACCCCGGAGTTCATGATCGAATGCACGCTCGATACCCCCTTGCGGTTGCTGCGCGATGCTCAAGAACCCTGCGACCTGCGACGCCACCGTGCCATCGGGGTAATAGCGCCAGTGCTCGGGGATGAGCGCAATGCCACGAAGATGATCCTCAACATTGTCGGCCGCATCTTTGTCATTCGCGCGTAGCAACCGTTGCCGCTCTTCGATCGCTTTCGATGCTGATTCCTCTTTACGCTCTTTAATTGCCTTTGAGAGATCGGGTGGAAGACGACGGAGAATCGGAACGTAGCGCAGGCGGCGCTGCTTCAGGCGTTCCTCGATGAACTCCTGATCGAGACTGAGTACGGGGGCAAGAATCCGCGCGACGCGACGCCGCTCATAATCCGGAATATGGAGAGGGTTTGCATAGACGAGCTTCTGCTCCTCAATCACTTCGATGCCCGGGATGGAGAAATTGGCGATGGATTTGAGTTGCGCTTTCGTCGCGCCATAAAGGAGTGGAACGAAACTCACAAATTCCTCGCCGATCCGTCTCTCGATATCGAGCGCGAATTGTCGTTTCTGGAGTTCGATCGATGGAATCTGTTCCGCGGATGAGGGTGCTGGCGCAATGATAGCGCTCGTCGTTGTAGCGTCGAGGAGCGGGGGAGATTCCGCGGGAGATTCTTGTTTCCGGAGCGGGTCGAAGGCGGCACTGTAGTAGCTGCGGAACTCCCGTGGACAGAGTTCCGATCCTTCTCGGCACGCGAGATCAAATTCTTCCGTAAGGAGTGTCTCCGCGAGAAGTTGGGCCACAGTGCGCTTATCGTTGGTAACGAAGGGATCAACGTAGACGAGATCGAGGGTGGTGTTCGTCGCAAGGATATTGAGTTCGCTCGTTTTACTGTTGCGGCTGAAAATTTCCCCCCGCTTCGCGGGCAGCACGATGCCTCCGAAGTGCTGTTCCCGGGCCTGCTGCTCATATTCCTTTCCTAGCAGAATCTGAAGCTCGATGAGGCGCGCGATGACGATGAGCAGCATGAGCAGGAGAACTCCGTGCACAACCTCCATGCGACGCAGGAAGACTCGTTTTCGCTGCGTGTCGCTCATGGCGAAATCCCTGCCACGCGCAAGGAGCGGGTTTCGAAAGTGCATAACGGGAATATAGCACGAAAAGCGAAT
Organism: uncultured Candidatus Peribacteria bacterium; assembly: GCA_964365905.1. Taxonomy (GTDB): domain Bacteria; phylum Patescibacteriota; class Gracilibacteria; order Peribacterales; family Peribacteraceae; genus CAYIRQ01. The sequence continues at coordinate 9,568 of CAYIRQ010000035.1, read as the reverse complement.
CTCTGGTACAATGGATAGATTTATGTCGTCTTCTGAGCGCAGTCCATTGCAAAGGCTCCTCGAGGGAAAACGTGGGGAAGATTTCCTCGCCACATTGCATGGCGCTGCGACGGAGTCCGGTATTTCGGACCTTCATTTTTTCCCGCGGAAAGGGGAGGTGGAACTCGCGTGGCGCGAGGATGGAGAGATGAAAACAGTGTTGCGTCTCTCACATGACGGTTATATCGATGTCCTTCGACGCATTAAATTTGTGGCGAAATTGAGTCTCAACGTCACGCAAGTCCCGCAGGACGGCGAGTACGCGTTCCCGCAGGGTGAGCGTGAAGTCAAAGTCCGTGTCTCAACGCTTCCCTCGAAATTTGGGGAAGCGCTCACCCTCCGGCTTCTCGATCCGAAGCGTGGCATTGTTCCGCTTGAAAAGCTCGGTTTTCAGCCGGATATCGAGAGAGAGCTCAGACTGCTCATTGAGAAACCGCACGGCATCATGCTTGTGACAGGGCCGACGGGCTCGGGGAAAACGACGACGCTCTACTCTCTCCTCGCTCTCCTCATCGGAACCGGAAGAAACATTATTACACTCGAAGATCCCATTGAATACGAACTGCCGGAGATTATTCAGAGCCAGATCGATCATCGCCATGAGTACACCTTTGCCCGGGGGCTGCGCGCGATCCTGCGACAGGATCCGGATGTTATCCTCGTCGGAGAAATCCGTGATCCGGAGACCGCGAAGACGGCGGCCGACGCTGCGCTCACCGGTCACATGGTGTTTGCGACGCTCCACACGAATTCCGCGATCGAAAGCATTCCCCGATTGGTTTCAATGGGTGTGAATACGTATCTTCTTGCGCCTGCTGTCCGTGCGATTCTTGCACAGAGGCTTATTCGGCGAGTCTGCGGTGATTGCAAAGGAAAAGAAGGGATGACATGCGCAACGTGCGGTGGCTCCGGCTACAAAGGTCGACTCAGTCTCCCGGAGCTTCTCACAGTCGATACGGGTCTTCGCGATCTCATTCTCGAGAATGCGGAGCAGAAAGTGCTCGAAGAGTACGTGAAGAAACATGGCTTCCGTTCGATGAAAGAACGAGGGGAGGATCTCGTGAAGGCGGGGCTCACCTCGAAAGCGGAGGTTGCGCGCGTGACGGCGTAAGTGATACATTGGTATACTAGTATACTGTTGTACTTTTCCAATTCTTTTTATGGCAATGGGTAAAATTCAGTACCGAAAACTTTCCATTGCAGCGCGTAAGGCACTGGAAGATGAGCTGCGAGAAGCCTTGTTGGGTCAGCGTACAAAGGATCTTGTGGAGCTCCTCTTCGATCTTCTTCTGCCCAGTGAGCGCATTATGCTCGCCCGTAGGGTACAGATTGCCAAAAGACTTCTCCGGGGCTGGACGCAACATGAAATAATACGCGATCTGCATGTGGGTCAGGACACTATTGAGAAGGTGGATCAGTGGTTGGAACAGAAATTCGAGGCATATCATTCCATACTCTCGCCTCTTGTTCCCAAGGAAGTAGGGAAACCTGTGGATCCCCGTGTGTACTCCTCGCTCCGCCGTCGCTATCGCTGGGATTTTCTCCTCATTCATTTATTGCTCGGTGAACCGTAAAAGAAACAAACATTGGTATACTAGTATACCAATGTAGGACTGCCTCTCTCGTAAGAATCAGAATTTGATCGAGTTCTCCTGTGAGCAAATTCGATCATTGCCAAACGCCAATCTTTCGCAGTAGGATACATTCCATGCCGGATGGCGTGGTTTCATCACAAGGGGGGGCAGGCCAAACTGGTGCAGAAGGGAGAGATCCCCGGAAGATGCTTCTCCTGATTCTTCTTGTTGGGGGGTGCTTTGTCCTTTTCTATCTCTTCTTCGCCTTTTATCTCATGGCGGTTCTCCCTGCCGCGGATGGTGGCAGGCAGGGACTGCGCGCGTTTGGGAATCTGTTCTATGGACTCGTGAGCATTGTTGCTCTCGCTCTTTTTTCCCTCCTCGCTCTGCGCATTCTGCGCACCGCGGGCGGCGCGGGAATGCGCCTGCTCATACGTCCGGGAATCATCGTTCTCGTTTTCCTTCTCACAGCCGGAATGGTCTTTGCGAGCATTAACCGTCAAACGCCGCTCCCGATCGATATCCTTGAACCTACGGAATTCCAGAATCTCACGGCACCCGTGCAAGTCACGTTTGGCACTGAGTCACTGCGGACGATTCTCAAGAAACAATCGCTCTATCCGCGCAAATTCAGTTGGGATTTTGCAACCGATGGAAAGGTGGATGCCGAGCGGCAGGAACCCGAAGTGACGACAGTCTATCGAAGGAAGGGAAGTTTTCTTGTCACGCTTCGTGTTTCTCTTACGGATGGAACAACGCGGACCGCGACGCGCAGAGTCAATATTCCAACGGCAGTCTTTGGGGTGCAGCCGGCGAAGCCCGTGCGCGGCGAAGAAGTGACGTTCGATGTTTCCGATCTCATCGTGAATCCGAAAACGCTTGAAAAAATTCTCTGGGATTTCAATGGTGACGATGAAATGGAAGAGGAGACCCTAAACCCCACGGTCACCTACACGTTCGCTGAGGCGGGCACGTATCAGGCGAAAGCGATCATTCAGGATAAAAGCGGCTTGCAGGAAACATATGTCCGTCCGCTCGCGATTCTTGCGGAGCGGGAACAGCCATTCTCCGTTTCGATCACATTCGAGGGACAAACAAAGGGATCGGCTCCCCTCGGTCTTCTGCTCACTGCGGACATTGCTCCGGAGGCGCGCGCGAGTTCCGTGGAATGGCTTTTTCGTGAGTCAAATGCGCAAAGCGGAGAAGAAGCAAGCGGCGAGCGCGTGAGTCATGTGTTCTCGTCTTCTGGTGACTATGAAATTCTTCTCACCGTCACGGATGCTCTGGGGAGAGTTTCCCAGGATATACAGAACATTACCGTCCTCGAACCGCTGGAACTTCGCGATCTCATGCTCGGGGGAAATCCACGGCCGGAGCGCAATCGTGTGACGGGTACGGCGCCCCTCGATGTGCGACTCTCCGCCGTCACTGATACGCCATTCATCACGTTCCGCTTCGAGCAGGAGGAAGCGACGCGCGTTTTCTCGACGGAAGGCGAATACCACGCGCTCTATGAGGAACCCGGAACGTTCCCGGTGCTCCTCATTGCGAAAGACGCGGAGGATCGGACGCAAAAAATCGCCGTCGAGATTTCGGTGCTTCCACCGAAGTCGCGTGTCGCGTTCACCGCGATCCCGGCAACAGGCATTGCCCCCCTCACGGTGCGCTTCGATGCATCGGAATCTTTCGTGCCGGAGGGGCGGATTACGGGATTTTCGTGGACTTTCAATGATGGAGGACGCGATGAAAAGCCGCAACTTCTGGGTGCTCAAGTGACCCATCGCTTTGAAAAGGAAGGAACGTATGTTGTGACCGTCCGGGCGCTCACGGAGGAGGGACAATCCTATGAAGCACGCAAGACGATTGTCGTTCGATCTCCCACGCTCGACGCCTGCCTCTTTCCGAGTCGTACCGTGGGTTCCATTCCCATGGGCGTGCGCTTCGATGCGAGCTGCTCGACCGGCACGATCACGTCTTACCTCTGGGATTTCGGGGACGGAGCGACGAGCGAGCAGAGTCAGCACATTCAGGATCATGTCTATACCTCTCCGGGAACATACACGGTGACGCTCGAGGTTTCCGATGCACAGGGGAATATCAGTCAGGCGAATGTGACGATCAATGCACGATGATGTATCATAGTTTGTTTCCGCTCACTATTCCTCTAAGCATCCCTCCGCTGCGCCGCGGTGGCTTCCTGTCATGCCCCGCTCCAGGAAACCCGGATCTCATCGGGAAGAGATGCACGTGTGAGGCACAGATAAGCCACCTTGCGCAGCTTCGGGGTGTGGACAGGTTTATTCCTCGTATTCTTTCTGATAAAATTCCTCAGAACCATGTCCAAAAAATCCCTCGTCAGGCTCTTCGCCATCATTGGCATTCTCGGAATGCTCGGAGGGGCAATCCTTCCGATGCTCTCTCTGAGAGGCTAAAACGCAACGGGTTTTTGCGACGCATCGACTTCAAATGAGTCCTGGGCTTTTTCTCCGAGCTCTTCGCGCATGAAGAAGGCGGCACTTGCGATCATTGCGGCGTTGTCGGTGCAGTATTCGAAGCGGGTTGGGGTTCGGATTGGGATTCGGGAATGGAGAGATTGCCTCAGAAAGCTTCGAAGACGCACATTCGCGGAAACTCCACCGACGAGGTGCACTTCATGAGCTTCGGGATGAAGCTCCAAAGCTGTCAGAACGCGCGAAACAAGATGCGAGCAGATCGCTTCCTGATAGCTTGCTGCAAGATCTTTCTTCTCTTCATCGCTCAACGCTTCAAGGCTGCCCTTATCTCTCAAGAGATATTTGAGAGACGTCTTGAGTCCGGAAAAACTCATGTCCAACCTTTTTTTTCCGGGGAGAAGCTTGGGAAATGAAAAGGCGTGTGGATCTCCGCTCTCTGCAAGACGCGAAAGTGCGGGACCGCCGGGATAGGGAAGTCCGAGGAGGACGGCTCCCTTGTCGAATGCTTCTCCCGCGGCATCATCGAGCGTGCGTCCGAGGAGCGTGCCTTTTGTGTGTGATGTGCGCAGCCAGAGTTCCGTGTGACCTCCACTGACACTGAGCGTCAGAAGCGGGAAGGGGATTTCTTCTTCCGATTCGAGCCAGGGAGAATCGAGGTGTCCCAGCGTATGATGCACGCCCATGAGCGGCAGAGAGAAGCGGGAAACGAATATCCGGGCGGCTGCAACGCCAACGAGGAGCGAAGGGAGAAGTCCCGGTCCTTTGGTCACTGCGATGGCATCGAGGTCGGTTGGTGCGATCTTCGCACATTCCAAACCTTCCTGAAGCGCAGGAACGATACATTCGAGCTGCTTCCGCGCCGCCATCTCCGGAAACACGCCACCATACCGTGAATGTTCATCCTTGGAAGTCGCGATGACGTTCGCGAGGACTCTGTGTCCGTTTTCGACGACGGCAACGCCCGTCTCATCGCACGACGTTTCGATTCCGAGAATGCGCATGCACCCATCATAGCGAGTGAAGCTAAAATATGGTATTATAGAGGGAATGCTCCAAACGCAGAAAAACACACAGCAGGTCGTTTCTTTTTTGCTGGGGATCGCTCTGCTCTCCATTGCTCTCGGGGCGACCGCGACGTTCGTCGGAAGAAACGTGATCGGCGGAACACTCGCTCTGGAGAAAAGTGAAGTGCCCGGCAACTTTGAGCGCAGAATACGGAGGGAGAAGAGACTGCAGAAACTGGATCGGGTACTCAGGGAAATAGGGAAAACGTACCCGATGCAAACGTCCATGCTCCTCAGAGGTAACCTGAGCAGGAAATGGGAAGTAGCGCTCGATCAGGGAAACTTGAAGTACGCGCGCCTCGGAATCACGACGCCCGTTTCGAAACCTTCTCTCACGCGATGGAAACAGCGCAATTGGTTCGGACTTGAGGATCAGATGCAGTTCGGCCTTCTCCACGGTGTCGTTGCGTACCCGCATTCTCCGGAACCGGGAGAGGCGGGGATCGTCATTATCGCAGGACACAGTTCCGCGCCCACGATCGAAGCTCAGAGCAGCCCCTATCGGGAAGTGTTTGCCAGACTTCCGGAGGCGCGGGTGGGCGATGTCATCGAGCTTCGATCGGAGGATGGCGCTGTGTATTCCTATGAGGTCTACGATACGGCAATCATCCCTCCAACGGAGACGTCCATTCTCCTTCAGGATAAGAATGTGCAGGAACTGACGCTCTTCACATGCTATCCCATCGGAACGACGCAGGAACGGTTCGTCGTGCACGCGAGGCTCCGTGCGCAACCGGCGATTGCGGGGGAGGGGGAAGCAATGTGAAGTAAACAATTGAGGGACTACTCAGCATGACGTATTAAATCTATACTTCCCTCATGGAATTCTTCCCCACGCGGCAGGTCGCACTCAGCTTCGGCCCGCTCGCGATTCACTGGTACGGGCTTCTCTATCTTGTTGCGTTCCTTCTCGCGTGGTACTTGATCCCCAGACTCGGGAAATACAGAAACCTCACACTTTCAAAGGAACAGGTTTCCTCTCTCATGAGCTATGCCATCCTTGGGACTCTCATTGGAGGTAGGTTGGGTTATGTTCTCTTCTATGGAGCTGAGTACTTTGGAGAACATCCTCTCGAAATTCTTGCGGTATGGAAGGGGGGAATGTCCTCGCATGGAGGATTCATCGGCGTGATGCTTGCGCTCTTCCTCTTTGCACGCAACGAGAAGATCGATCTCTGGAAACTCGGAGACATTGTCGTCATCCCCGTTGCGCTCGGACTCGCGCTCGGGCGTCTGGGAAATTTCATCAACCAGGAACTCTACGGCCCGGTGACGACGCTCCCGTGGGGCGTCGCAATTCCAGGGATCGAAGGACTTCGGCATCCAACCCCGCTCTATGCCATGGCGAAAGATCTCCTCATCGCCGCTCTTTGCTTCCTGCACCTGCGAGCTAAAACCTACAACCTACCACCTAAAACCTCCGGAACAACCGCCGCCCTTTTCCTCATCCTGTACGGCATTCTCCGCTTCCTGATCGAATACCTGCGCATGGAGACGGCGCCGGGCCTCACGATGGGTCCGTTGCATTTTACCCGTGGGCAAATCCTGACGATTCCCATCATCCTGCTCGGTCTTTGGATTTTTTGGGAGAAGCGACGAGAGAAACATGAATCCTAAACGGAAAACCATTATGCTAGAGGTATCGCTGCAGAAACGCTCCCATTTTCGGCTCTTTCCGATGCCGAAGTCTCCGCATTGCTGAAAAAATATGCGATTGGTTTGACCGTCGAAGAAGCCCGAAAAGTGGAAACCATGCTCGGAAGACCCCCGACCGTGGTCGAGGCCATCATTTGGGGGATTCAGGGCTCCGAGCACTGCAGCTATAAGTCGAGTAAGCGCTTTCTGCGGCAATTCCCGACGACCGGAAAACACGTGATTCTGGGGCCCAAGGAAGATAGTGGGATCGTTGCGATGACCGACGGTCCGCCGGGGAAGCGATGGGGGATTGTCGTGAGTCACGAATCGCACAATCATCCTTCGCAAGTCGTTCCCTATGAAGGAGCTGCGACGGGTGTGGGGGGCAACGTTCGGGATGTTGCATGCATGGGAGCGCGCGTGATCGGTTCCCTCGATGCGTTGCGTTTCGGGGATCTGCAGTCTGATGAATCCCGCGCGATCGCGAGGGAAGTCGTGCGGGGGATCGCAGGGTACGGCAATGCACTCGGAGTGCCGACATTGGGAGGCGACACGCAATTCCATGCGGGGTACAACCAGAACTGCCTCGTGAACGTCGTTTGTCTGGGCATCGTCCGTGAAGACGAAATTATTCATAGCTATGTTCCCGAGGAGGCGGGGAGGGTCGGTTACGACATCATTCTCGTCGGAAAGCCGACGGATCGCAGCGGCTTCGGTGGTGCCGCATTTGCGAGTCTCACGCTTGAAGAAGAAGACCGTGAGAAAAATACCGGCGCGGTGCAGGAACCAAATCCTTTCCTGGAGAGACACCTTCTTGCCGCGACGTACAGTCTGTTTGATTGGTTAGCGGCGACAAAAAACCTTTCAAAGGTGAGCTTCAAGGATCTGGGAGCCGGAGGGGTTGTCTGTTCGACTGTGGAGCAGGTGGCAAATCAAAACCTCGGGGCCGAGGTGGATCTCACGAAGGTTCACACGGCGATTCCCAATCTTCCTCCGGAGGTCATCGCCTGTGCGGAGACGCAGGAGCGGTTCTGCTGGATGGCTCACCCGGAGCTTACCGAACATATTCTCCGGCACTATAATGAAGTGTGGGATCTCCCGAGCGTTGCGGAACATGCCCGTGCGTCCGTCATTGGCAAAGTGACGAAAGAGCCCATCTACCGTTTGCGGTACAGAGGGGAAATTGTCTGTGAAGCGAAAGCACTCGATATCGCCTGCGGTCTCCAGTATGAGAGACCGCTGAAACCAAAAGAGATCAAATATCAGGAACCAAATATTGGGAAGATCGACATCGCAGATGTATTCCGACGTATGCTCATGCATCCCAATAATGCTTCCAAGACGCCAATCTTTCGTCACTACGATAAGAATGTGCAGGGAAATACGCTCCTCGAATGCGGAGAAGGGGATGCGGGCGTCATTGCGCCGCTTCAGAATTTGAAGAGTTACGTGCATGAAGGGGATCATCCCGGATGGGAACTACAGGAATCTGATCAATGGGTGGGTGTTGCGATTTCATGCGATGGCAATGGAAGGTACGGTTTGCTTTCGCCGTATCTCCAGGGGGTAAACGCAACCGTCGAAGCCATGCGGAACGTTGCGGCGACAGGCGCGACTCCTCGCGCACTTACGGACTGCCTGAATTACGGAAATCCCGAAAATCCACAAGAACTCTGGGAACTTGCGGAAGGTGTACGGGGAATCGCCGATGCGGCGAAAGGAGTTGCGCTTGGCAATGTCATGGAAGCACCAGTTCCCATTATCAGCGGCAATGTGAGTCTCTATAACTCAAGTCCGGAAGGAGCGATCCCGGCAACCGCGATTGTTTCCTGTATTGGAGTGATGAAAGACGCGCGGAGGGCGGTCCCGCAGAAAATTCAGAAGGCCGATTCGCAACTCTTTCTTCTCGGCGAACGAAAAGACGAATGTGGGGGAAGTGCGTACTACGAAATCCTTGGGGAACTCGGAGCGAATGTTCCGCAGCCCGATTTCGACGAAGTACGTCATCAGATTCTCTTTGTCATGGAGGCAATCGAAAAAGGGTTGATACTGAGTTGCCATGATATCAGTGAAGGAGGTCTTCTCCTCACACTCTTCGAGATGCTTGTGCCGCAGAGGAGGAAGAAGACGAATCTTGGAATAATGGCGAACATGGAGTCCATAGCTGCGGTTCATGAACCGCAGCTACGTATGGATACGCTTCTCTTCTCGGAAACCGGAGGATTTGTGATGGAGGTAGGGGCAAGGCATGCACAGCTCCTTCAGGAACTTGCAAAAAAACATCAGCTCACACTCTTTGAAATTGGAAAAACCATTGCGCAACCACGGCTCGATGTTATAGGAGTTTGTTCCTTCGAACTCTCCGAGCTGCTCGATATCTGGGAGAAACCTGTGGCGGAAAGGTTGGGATTGTAGCCCTTCGACAAGCTCGGGGTAAACTCCGCCTCTCATGTTAGTCATTTTGTCATGCTGAGCGAAGTACTGAGCCTGTCGAAGGACGGAGACGAAGCACGTAGCAGCAGACTTCGAGAATAGGGAAGAGTTGGGTGGAAGAGATGACATCGCAGTTCGATGCTTCGTCTGCGCTCCGCTTCGACGACCTCAGCGTCGCTTCGCTCAGCATGACAATTTCATTGCTCACTTATTACATTCCCATCTCCCACCTGCACCTTCGCCGGTCGGAGAACTTTACCGTGTAATTCGTATCCTTCCTCGTGCACTGCAAAGATGAAGTCTTTCTCTCCCGGTCAGCTATTCACGATTTAAAGACGGAGGGGATCAAAGAGCGCGCAGATCGCCTCGA
>CAYIRQ010000034.1:0-12254 GCA_964365905.1 uncultured Candidatus Peribacteria bacterium | reverse complement strand
TCCTCGGGGGAACAGCATTTGGAGCGCTCCTTGCGTGGGGAACGTATGAGATCTTTGTTGCTCCGTTCTACAAGCGTCATCGCTTCCTTCCCCTTGTCACAACAATTGCTCTCAGCATGATATTGGACGGAGCAATTCTGCTTCTCTTTGAAGAGCGCCCGCGCAGCATACTGCCGGGCCTCAAAGAGAGCGTGACGATCCTGGGAGCGCGCATCAGTGAACAGCAAATCATGCTCATCCTGCTGACACTGCTCATTCTGGGAATTTTTGCGCACACGCTTCACTGCACGGCGCTCGGGAGGAAAATCCGCGCGGTCGTTTCGCACCCGGAAGCGGCGTCCAGCCTCGGGATCCGCGCAAGCGTTCTGCACCGCTTCGTCTTCATCGTGAGCGGCGTGCTCGCCGCATGGAGCGGCATGTTCCTCGGCATCGATCAGAATCTCTCTCCCGTGCTCGGCTTCCCCATCACGATCAAGGCGTATGCCGCGATCATCGCCGGCGGGAAAGGGAATTTCTGGGGCGCCATTCTCTGCGCGTACATCATCGCACTCCTTGAGCAATTCGTCGTTGGCGTCCACTGGTTGGGTATCTTCTATGTTCCGGCGGGATACCAGGGCACCGTCGCCCTCATCTTCATCATCTTGTTTTTGCTCTTTAAACCGACTGGATTGTTCGCAACGCGCGCACGCGTTGCGTAATCCTCTGTATCCTCTCACTCCTCTGCTTCCTCTAACTCCTCTCTCAAAATGGACTTCCTCTGGCATCTCACCTTCATTATCAGCAACTGGATCCCGAGCGCCCTCGCATATAACCTCATCTTCGGGAAGGGAAAGATCCTCCATTTCGGCCCGGTCGGAGTCTCGGTCGCAGCGGCATATGCCACATTCATTACCTTGAGCATGACACAGTCTTACGCTCTCGCAATTCTCTCGGGAACGATCGTTTCTCTGCTCATTTCGGCGCTGTTTGCCTGGCTTTCGCTGAGATTGGAGCCCGACGGACTTGGCGTCATGTCGATTGCCGTTCATCTCGCACTCCTTGCGATTGTCCTCAACTCCTCATCCCTCACGCGTGGAGCATTGGGAATCCCGCGCATTGCGCGAATGCCGGGACTCGAAAGTCTGGAGGCGATCGCGATCGTGAGCATGCTCTTCGCGGCGCTCTCCGTCTTCTTCTTCCTCATGATCAACCGCAGCGCATTCGGGCGACAGGTTGCGGCGCTTGCGGAACACAGCTCCCACGCGAGCGCTCTCGGCATCAGCCGGACGCGGATTCACTTTATCCTTTTTGCAATTGCAGGACTGATCGCGGTAATGATCAACCTGCTCTTCCCGCAGTACATTCATCTTCTGCATCCCAATGATTATCAATTTGTTTCGCTCATCTTCTTCGTCATGTTCGTTGTTGCCGGGAAACCCGGGAGCGTGTGGGGGGTGACGTTTGCCACCATACTCATTCTCCTCCTCAAGGAAGGACTGCGCTTCGTGCATCTTCCGGCGGATATTCTTGGCCCGACTCGCCTCATTCTTTTTGGACTCATTCTCTTTGGGGCGGTGTGGTGGAGAAGGGATGCACTCTTTCCTCCACAGAGAAAAATCTAAAGGCGCTGCCTGCCCTGCGACCTGTCCTCCGAAGCCTCGGCGAAGGAGGAAGCTCCAAGAGGGCGAAGCGGGGTTTCCGCAGCAGAGGAAAATTTGAGTAACAGAACCCGATCCTGATACTCTGTTATTCTGATATTCCGATACTCCAAGTGAATCTCCAGCAAAACATCCTCGGCATCCACTTCGGAAACCCCACCGTTCTCGCCTCGGGCATCTGGGGCATTACGGCGAGCGGTTGGAGGCGGGCGACGGAAGGAGGAGCGGGGGCAATCACCACGAAGTCTCTCTGGCTCCGGGAACACAGGGGGCATCCGAATCCCACGATCATTTCAACTCCATACTGGTCTCTGAATGCCGTCGGGGTACCCGATGCGGGACCGGAAAAAGCCCGTGAAGAGATCGGCACATTTCTTGAATGGCGGGAAACTATTCCAAAAGAAAAACGACCGCCGCTCATCGCAAATATCATCGCAGAGACCGTGGAAAATTTCGGGGCGACAGCGGAGAAGATTGCGGCACTCACGCCCGATGCGATCGAAGTGAATATCAGTTGTCCGAATGTGGAGGACGAGTTTGGCAAACCCTTCGCATGCTCCCTCCCCGATGCGATCGCAGTCACAAAAATCGTAAAGGGCAACGTCGGTACGATACCCATCTTCATCAAACTCTCCCCGAACGTGGAGAATATCGGGATGATCGCGAGAGGCGTTTCCGAAGCGGGCGCCGATGGTCTCACGGTCATCAACACCGTGGGCCCTGGAATGGCGATTGACCTCAAAACCCGCATGCCGATCCTTGCGAACAAAGTGGGGGGTCTCTCGGGTCGTGCCATCAAGCCGATCGCCGTCCGCTGCATTGCGGACTGTTACAGCGCGACAGGCGGCACGGTACCGATCATTGGAACAGGAGGAGTCGTGACGGGGGAAGATGCCATCGAGCTCATGATGGCGGGAGCAAGTCTCATTGGTATCGGAACTGCGCTCTGGGAGCGCGGGGAGACGATCTTCAAGCTCATCTGCGAAGAAATAAGGCTGTGGTGCGATGCAAACGGGGTGAAAAGTCTCACGGAAATCATTGGAGGGGCGCATCCGCTGGGGAAGGGATATTTGAAGCATTCCTCGGCAACGACATGAAACGGAAAATCCGAAACTCGATTGAGACATCCCCTCTCCCCAAGGGAGAGGGTCAGGGTGAGGGGCCCCTCACTCTCCCTCTCTCCCGCAGGGAGAGAGAATGTGTATGTTCTGTTTCCATGCCTGTTGTAAACTGTCTTCCCAAGACCTACCCCATTGCTTCTATCAAGCAGGAAACTGCGCATGTCAAAACCTTCACCTTCCCTGTTTCTTTCAAAGCAAAACCGGGACAATTCCTCATGGTGTGGCTGCCGGGTGTGGACGAAGTGCCCATGAGCATCGCCATGGATGATGGAACGGAAACGAAGGTCACGTTCTTCGACGTCGGCGACATGACGAAGCAGCTCTTCCAGAAAAACACGGGAGACCTCATCGGCCTCCGTGGCCCATTTGGAACGCATTATGAATGGCAACCAAAGCAGCATCTCATCCTCGTTGCCGGCGGCTACGGCGCCGCCCCGATGTACTTCGTCGCGAAAGAAGCACTCAAAGATCATTGTAGGATCGACTTCATCGTCGGCGCACGGAGCAAAGAACACCTCCTCTATCTCGAGGAAATTCAGAAGCTTCCACACACGCAGTTGCACGTTTCAACCGATGATGGGTCGATGGGATATAAGGGAAGAAATACGGAAGTGCTGGAAACATTGCTTCAGGAGCGAGGTGCTTCGACATGGCCCCGCGACCTCATGCTGAGTAAGCCTGTGCTGAGCCGCGTCGAAGCATCGAAGCACGTCGCGGGGCCTGCTCAGCATGACGTAGTGTCTGTCTTTGCATGCGGTCCGGAATTAATGTTAAAGAAAATCTCTCAGATCTGCGCTGAGAAAAAGACTTCCTGCTTCATGAGCCTCGAGCGTTACATGAAGTGCGGCTATGGGCTCTGCGGCAACTGCGTCATGGATCCCCTCGGGATCCGACTCTGTACGGACGGCCCCGTCGTCTCGAATGATCTCTGCGTGCAACTCACGGATTTCGGTGTGTACCACCGCGATGCACTCGGTAAAAAACATGTGTTCTAAATATGTTCTTCACCAAATCATTCTCATATTCTGCAGAATATGAGAATGTCGCGAAATGCAATTTTTTATGCTTTATGCAAGTTCCGGAGCCTCCTGCACACATCGAGACACGCGCCTTCAACAATCAGAAAACATCCCGCGAGAAACACAGATTGAGGAATATGGGGAAGAGTTGCGGCAACAACCGCGAGATCGGCTCCGGCCGGAATTCCGAGAATGCTCGCATGGAGCGAGAGGAGTGATCCATAGAGCACCGGTGTCGTCATGATGGCGCCATAGACAAGGAACATTGCTCCGACCACCGCAAGGCCAATGCTGAGATTGATCACCCAGATGGTATTCGTCGCCGCTACGGGTGTGGATGTTTGCATCGAAATCCCACCATTGTAGCATAATTTTCAGCACATTCCAACTTCTATGCTCCGCGACGATTATCCATCGCCTGCTCTACAATGACTTTTTCAGAATGCAGAAGAGTGGCAACCCACCGTACCCGCAGGCCAACGCGATAGCGCGTATCGGAAGCAATCTGCAAGCGAACATGGTCCCCTTTTCTGCACTCTAAAGGTTGAAGGATCGGGAGCACGATTTGTTCCCAGTGTGTTTCTGGACTTGCAGGACTCGTGGAAAGGATCACGCCGGGAACGAGCGTGCACTCCCACCATACTCCGAAGCCATAGATTGTTACGTCCTCCTCTATATCCCACTCCACGTTCCCCTTTCGCACACTGCTCTCCTTCTTCTGAAAATCGATGGCATCGAATGAGCGTGTTCCTTGCTTCAGCAAATCCCCTTCCTCCACCTTCCCGACGTAGAGATTCTGGAGCGCAATGCTTCGGGCAGACTCAAAGTTGAGTCCGCCACGAATCGTTCTCCAGACATCAATCTCCGAGAGTGTTTCGCTCCGCACAATCGGCGCGACAAATTGTTTGAGACCCTGAGGAATCATCGTGCCTCCTGATTTCAGGAATCTTTTCGCATCCATGAGATTTTCGAGGATGTGCTCCTCAAGAGCGAAGTTGCCGAGCGTTTCTGAGAAAACGATATCTGCCGTCGGGGGAAGGTTTACTTCAATGGAGTGCGCATCGAGAAAGGTGCAACCCGTGATCTTATTTTCCCGTGCAATTTTTTTCGCAAGCCTGAGTGCTGCGGATTGCTCAATGAGAATGCACTCCTTCGCTCCCAGCTTCCGCGCGAGAAAGCTGAGATATCCCGTCCCCGCGCCGATATCGACGACCACCATGCCCGGACGGACTGTGCGCTTCAAGGCCTCCTCGAATGCCCGATTGCGAACATCATCCCCGAGAATTTTCCGCTGAAAATCAATCATGAGTCCGGGCAATGCTACCATTGCCCCGCATCAGCAGGAACCCATCGGGAACCGATAGGGAAGGCACGTCACGACGTACGTCGTCCCCCAATGAGTGACGCAATGCGCGTGATTCATCCGCCGGTGAAGATGACGATGTTCGGGTAAGGTCTCCGACGTGATACTGAAGATGACTTCGGTTCCATTCGAGATCGGCGCCTTCGAAGCCCTGCCTTCGGGCAGCCTGCTTCTCACCTGCTCCTGCTCCCACCACATCGATGAATCGCTCTTTCGGACAATCATGTTCCATGCATCGAGGCAGGCGCGCCGCTCCGCACGCATTCTGGGACGCCACATTCAGGCTGCGGACCATCCGGTGCATATCTGCCATCCGGAAACGGAGTATCTGAAGAGTTTTCTTCTGTGGGTCGAGTGACGCTTCAGAGATCAGCCGTGCACATGACCTGTTCGTCACCGCGCGATCATGCGTACAAGGCCGTTACTGAGTCCCAGCGCTGCGCTGACGATCAACCATCCCGCGATCCCGCCTCCCACTGCAAAGGTGAACCCGGGAATCGCAAGGATTGATACGGCTTGCACCGTGATCCAGAGGAATGCAATGTTCACGAGCACGGTTGCAATGAGAGTGGCAAGAAGACGGATAGGAAGCACGATCAAGCGAAGAAGGGGGAGCACGATCGCATTGAGAAGCGTGAAGAGCAGGCTCATGGCAACCGCCGACTTGATCCCTCCCGAGAGGAGAAAGGAGGTTGGCAGGAGCTCGCGCAGAAAAACGACAACGCCCACGTTCGCAGTGATCCGAAAGAGAATGCGAAGGATGCGGAGACGGGTGGGATTGGGAGACATAGAGTGTCATGTCATACCATGACTCGTAACACATTGTAGCGCTTGCAGCGATGGGGTGCGCCTAAGCGCACCCATTACAAACACAATTTCATGTTCGCGTGTAGGGGCGCCCTTCTGGGGCGCCCAGAAGCCCCACCGCCTTCAGTAACTCCCCTCTCTCCTTCTCCGTCAGTAGTCGCATCTCCCCTGCCGCAAGATCCGGATCGGTCAGTGTGACGATACGCATGCGATGCAGCTTCTGCACCGGGTATCCTACCTTCTGGCACATGCGCCGGATCTGACGATTGCGTCCCTCGGTGAGGGCCATGCGAAACCGGCGGCCTGAGAGTCTCTGCACGGAAGCGGGCTTCGTCCTCATACCGAAAATCATGAGTCCCCTCTCCAGCTTTCGTATTGCGCCTTCCGGGATCGGTCGTTGCACAACAACCTCATATTCCTTTTCATGCTCAAATTTGGGGTGCGTCAGACGATACGCAAGTGCGCCGTCGTTCGTGAAAAGGAGAAGACCGGAGCTGTCCTTATCGAGGCGACCGACGGGGAAGATTTTTCCTTGAAGTTTGGAAGGCAGCAGATCCCGAACCGTCCTCTCCTCCTCTCCTCCTCTCTTTCCTCTCCTCTCAATGTTACTGGTCTCCACTCCCACCGGCTTCTGCATGACGTAATAGAGCATTTCCTGTCGCTCCTTCAGGACCGTTCCATCCACTTCAATGCGATCTTTCTCCGGGTCCGCCTTCTGCCCCAGGATGGCAACTTTTCCATTCACTCTCACGAGACCTGCCTCAATGTATTCCTCAGCCTTGCGACGAGAGGCAAGACCACGGGCGGAAAGGATTTTTTGGAGACGTTCGAGCACCGGACTAGCGTATAGGTTTTAGGTTTTAGGTGTTAGGTATTAGAAACGAGACAACGTTCTGAAACCTAAAACCCATCACCTGCTAACACCTATCTCCCTACCGCCATCTCAATCAACAAAAACACCGTATAGACAAGCAGCACAATCCACCAATTGAGAATTTGGAGGAGAAAGAGGAGAAGCAAGAGCGTTGTTGCGAGTCCAAAAAAGATGCCCTGACGCAGAGAGGAACCGACGAAAGCGCGCGCGAAAATAAAGGGATGATGGAGAGCGCTCATTCGTTCCATTTCGCGCTTGGGATCTCCTCCCAGAAACGCAGGGAGAAGAGCAAACGCACACTTGAGAACACAGAGAAGCAGGGCCGCGCCTGCGCTTGCAGTGACAAGGACGCTCGCGAAGAGGAACGGCAAAGCGAACTCGGGATCAGTCACGGGACTCACCCGGAAAAGGACGAGGGTAAGAGAAGATGCCCCGAGAAGAAGTGCCAGTGTGATGCTGACGAGTGCACTGGGCATGAGCGTATGGTAACACGGGATGACACAGTTACCTCACTCACTTCTTCTTGTTTCCCCTTCCTCCCCGTTCAACCCTGACAAAGCCCGATGCCTCGATGATTTCCAGTTTCGGCTCTTTCTTCTTCAAGATGTCCAGAAGGAGGTTCATCCCGAGCGAATCGCTCGCCATGTGGCTGCACTGGATGATATTCACGTAATGCTCTTTCGCGACTTCGAGCGTCTTCTCCGTGACGTGCATTGAGAGCACCGTGCCGACTTGCGCGAGTGCCTGCAGCTTCATGAGCTCCTCCGGACCGTTCGTACCGCCCGTGAACTCCGTCGCATAGACCTTGCCGGGGCGGCCCTCCTTGCGTCCATTCACAAGGATGGGAGGATTCCCCTTCCTTGAATACTGATGGTATTCCGGAATCTCGAGAATGGCGCTCATGATGTCTCCAATGGTGTCGAATTCGCGGCTGCAGATATTTTTTTCCATGAAGCGCCATGCAAGGTTATCGGCTACCGTGTGACATCCGAAAAGTGGGATTCCGAGGAGTTCCGCCGCGCGCTCGGTGCGGAAGAGATTATCCGCATGAATGGAGCGCCAAATCTTGTCCATGCGCGGACGCAGCATCCCCTCCGCCTGATTCACGGGGACACCCGCCTTCGCGAGGACATCGATCTGCACCGGCATCACTTTCTCGAGGTCCGCGAGCGCTCTTCCCTCCGGGTGATGGAACATGACGGCATCCAGACGCCTGCCCATCCTTTTGAGTTCGTAGGCTAGGAGCAGTTCCGGCGTCTCAATGTCGATCCCCACCATGACGACTTTCACCTCCTCTTCCCCGGTTCCCACGAGGATGCGGGAATCGAGGTAGGGGTTCCAAGTCCGCTCGTGATCGATGTGATCGCGCTCCTTCCCCTCGATCCTTTTATGACGGGCTTCCACACGCTTGAGGTCCTTCTCGATCATCTTGCGGGAACGCGGATCCGCGGCGATGCCGGCGTCGACGGCGATTTTAAAGAGGGATTTGAGCTTCATGGTTAAAGATCTTAGCAGAAAGAAAAGCAATGAAGAAAGTCAAAAACAAAACAGGTCATCCCTCTCCCCGCGGGAGAGGGATAGGGTGAGGGGAGTATGTTTTTCCCCTCATCCTCACCTTCTCCCAAAGAGAGAAGGGATGTATGTTTTTCTCATGCGTATTGACGTCCTCACCCTCTTCCCCGGCATGTTCTCTGGTCCTCTCACAGAGAGCATCCTGCAACGCGCGAAGGAACAGGGATTACTTGATGTGCGCCTCCATGATTTGCGTGATTTCGGTCTCGGAAAACATAAGCAAGTGGATGACACTCCGTACGGAGGGGGGGCGGGGATGGTATTTCGCCCTGATGTTGTTATCCCAGCCATTGAAGCCGTCATGGACAAAATTCCAGACAAATTCCAAAAATTAAAAGTCAAAAAACAAAAACCATACAGAATCTACTTATCGCCCCGCGGCAGGCGTCTCACGCAAACGAAAGTGGAGAAACTGAGTCGTGAACCTTGGATTCTCCTCCTCGCTGGGCATTACGAAGGCATCGATGAGCGCGTGATCGCAGGAGGCTGGATCGACGAAGAAATCAGCATCGGCGACTATGTCCTCACGGGCGGAGAACTTCCCGCGATGGTGCTTATTGATGCTCTGGCAAGACAGATTCCCGGGGTTCTGGGCAAAGAAGAATCCGCGGCAGAGGAAAGCTTTTCGAAAACACTCGGTCGCAAGCGGGAATATCCGCAGTACACGCGGCCGGAGGAATTCCGGGGCCAGAAGGTGCCGGAGATCCTGCTCTCTGGGAATCATAAAAAGATAGAGGAGTGGCGGAGGAAGAATGTGAAATAAGTCCCCTCTCCCGAGGGAGAGGGTAGGGTGAGGGGCCCCTCACTCTCACTCTCTCCCTGTAGGAGAGAGGATGTTTGTTTTTTGTTCTTCACAAAGGCTTCCGGATCGCCCAAAAATCTGCTATACTAAGAGGAATGCCCCAAACAAACACCGTCACGCTTGATGCCATCTTCCGGAAAGGGCAGGAGGGAGGCGCATCGGACGTGCACCTCATCGCAGGGAAACCGCCGCTGCAGCGCATTGATGGAATTCTTGAACCCCTCGAGGGGTTCACGGAACCGCTCAATCGCGAGGAAGTGAAGCGTATGATCGAAACGATCCTCACGCCTTCGCAGCGGGAACGCTTCGAGCGCGAGCGGGAGATTGACCTCAGTTACCAGCTTGCAACCGGCGCACGCTTCCGTGTGAACTGCCACTTCGAGCGCGATAACGTCGGACTCGTCGCCCGTATCATTCCGGAGAGAATTCCGACAATGGAGGAGGTGCAGATGCCGGCGATCGCGGATCAGCTCATCCGTCTCTCGCAGGGCATCATCCTCTTCACGGGACCCACGGGAAGCGGAAAATCCACCTCGCTCGCGTCGATGATCGAGACGATCAACCGCGAGCGACCAGTGCACATCGTGACGCTCGAAGACCCAATCGAATTCCTGTATCAATCGAAAACGTCCGTCATCCGGCAGCGCCAGTTCGGCACAGACTTTCTTTCCTTCGCTGAAGCGCTCCGCCGGATTCTCCGTCAGGACCCGGACGTTATTCTCGTCGGAGAAATGCGTGACCTCGAGACGATCGCCGCGGCCCTCACGCTCGCGGAAACCGGTCACCTCGTGTTTGCCACCCTCCACACGCCGAATGCCGCGCAGACGATCGACCGCATCATTGACGTCTTCCCTCCGCATCAGCAGGTGCAGATCCGTCTCCAGCTCTCGCTCTCGCTCACCGCCGTGATCTCGCAGCGGCTCATCCCCCGGAAGGGCGGCGGTCGCTGCGCTGTCCGTGAAGTGCTCCTCAACTCCCCCGCCGTCGCAAACATCATCCGCGACAACCGCATCGCCGAACTCCCGAACGTGCTCCAGACGTCCGCGAACGAAGGCATGATCACCGTCGAACGCGACGTCGCGCGCCTGCTCCATGAAGGATACATCGAACGCGAAATCGCACAGCAGTACGTTGCTGATCCGAAGGTACTCAAACAAGTGAGTGGGAAAGGAGGATTCTGGAAGTAGCTGCACAACGAAAAGGGATCTTGTATCGGAACATGGCTCCCGGGGTCGGGATCGAACCGACGACCAATGCGTTAACAGCGCACTGCTCTACCGCTGAGCTACCCGGGACCGCGGCATAGTATACATCGCTCTCATGATGGTGATGATTTATCATTTCTGGCCTTTTTTTTTGTCGATTCCAACATCCGCACAAACTCCCAAGCCGCCGCGAGCCAGTCGAGGCGCGTGCCCGGGGACATTTCCTTGCTGCGACGTAGGTACTCGCGATCAATGCCTGTCCTTGTCTCCTTCGGGTTCATAGAAACAACGGGAACGAATAATCCATCATCAAGATCGAGAGTTGCCTTGCGTCCATCGAGTTCCGGAAAAGAAAGAGACTTTCCTGCGAGGATATCGACATCAATACGTTCTCGCTTTGCGGAAAGGAATGTGTATGCGGTCATCCCTTTCTCGGCAATCCATCGTCCCACTTGGTTCGAATCGGATAACGATTTCAAATCTACAGGCAAACGCTCAACGTACCCCATCGAATGCATGAGCCTCGTCATCTTTTCAAGATTTTCTACATCGAGCGCCAGCAGTATGTCGAGATCACCCGTGAAACGTCGGTACCCATGCAAATTCACCGCAACGCCACCGACGACGAGGTAGCGAATGCCCGCTTCATTCATCACCTGAAAGAGTTCGCGATAGGGGTTACTGCTCATTCGATGTTCCATTCTAGCACTCTCCACTCGAATCCCACCAAAATAATCTCATCCAGAGAACGTCGTTCAATCATGTGCATTTTTTCGAGAAGGAAGAAAAATTCATCTCATTCATGTTTCTCCTTCGCAACATAGCGCCGGATCACGGAGACGAGATCGCGGAGGAGGAGGGGTTGGTTGAGGAAGGCACGCTTGATCTGGGCGTCACTCTGGGTGCGGTAGTGACTGATGAGGCGGACGAGGTGTTGGAGGGTGATATTTCCCACTACACCTCCACCCGCTCCCCCTGCTCCCGGATCTCCGTTGCGAGTGTGCTATAACGATCAGCGAGATCACCGGGGGTAAAGGGAATGGGCTCGATTGGGACGGGGGAGTCCAGTTTCGTCGTGGCAACGAGGAGGGTATCCCACCCTGCCGATCGGTTCTTCGCAAATTGCGGGGAGATGACACACAGATCAATGTCGCTGAACTCGTGCCGCGGCGTTCCTCGCGCGCGGGATCCGAAGAGCCGGACTTCCGTCACGGGAATGCCCGCCGCTCTGACAATCGCAACATACTCTCGAATAATGCGCTCGATGTCTTTCCTGGAAAGCATCATCGTGATCGAATGGAAGAAAGTAACGCTTGAACAATGCCGACC
The DNA here is from genome assembly GCA_964365905.1 of uncultured Candidatus Peribacteria bacterium. GTDB lineage: Bacteria > Patescibacteriota > Gracilibacteria > Peribacterales > Peribacteraceae > CAYIRQ01. Next base: position 525 of record CAYIRQ010000034.1, on the reverse strand, counting down.
CACTCCTGCGCAACCTCTGCCGTCGTTTCTTTGTGCAACGTCAGTGTTCCATCACCATAGCGACCTTCGATATTAAACTTTGCGATCTTCGCAAGTTGTTCTTTCTCCAAAACGGAAAGTGGCAGTTCTGCTTTCTGCGCTATGGTGACAAGGTTGTGGATGGGGGGAGGAGGTGCATCGCGTTTCTCCGCATATTTTGCTTTCAGCAATTTCTCCAGCGCGAGGTGACAGAAGAAAAGTGCATGGAGATATCGTTTGGACTCCATGAGCGCTTGCACCGTCTTCCACGCTTCATCCGAACCGTCACTCCAGAATTGCACGAGATCATTCTGCGTCATGGAGGGAGTATATCACTCTTCAGAGGTTCCTTCACTCATGCCCCTCCTTCGTGCCATAGCGCCGGATCACGGTGATGAGGTCGCGGAGGGTGAATTTCTGCGAGAGGAAGGCACGCTTGATCTGGGCATCGGTCTGCGTGCGGTAGTGAGCGATGAGGCGGACGAGGTGCTGGAGGGTGATATTTCC